>NZ_QSRC01000002.1:0-235529 GCF_003436895.1 Collinsella sp. TF09-1AT
GGCCGCGCGGCAAGGAGATATATTGCCAGACCGGAGGGGCCTGTGGAACGTCAATTCCACTCTTCACAAGTCCTACACAATATATCGCCTTCTATAGCAAATAGAAAGACTGGTGCGAATCTTCCGCACGTATCAGATGATGACCCTTTGGTTCAGGAATATATAGAGATCGGTCACCTGTAGGTGTCTATCTACCCGCGCTTTTAGCAATATAAACCGCGCCTTCAGATAAAAAGAGGGAGCGCCGCGCACAACGCGACACTCCCCTAGCGATTCAAGAGAATCTATTAGGCCTCGAGAGCCTTCTTGGCGATGGCGGCCAATTCGTTGAAGGACTCGATGTCCTCGTAAGCCATCTGAGCCAGGACCTTGCGGTCGAGCTCAATGCCGGCAACCTTCAGGCCGTGCATGAACTGAGAATAAGAAATGTCGTTCAGGCGAGCGGCAGCGTTGATACGGGTGATCCAGAGAGAACGGATCTCGCGCTTCTTGTTGCGGCGATCACGATACTGATACTGCAGGGAGTGCTGGACCTGCTCTTTAGCATGCTTGTAAGTACGCGAAGCGGCACCGTAGTAACCCTTCGCACGGTGCATAACGGTACGGCGCTTCTTCTTGGCGGCAACAGCGCGCTTAATACGTGCCATGTTCTATCAACTCCTAGACGGTAAGACGAAAAAAGGGAACGCGAACTTAAGCGAGACGCGACTTGATGACCTTGCGGTCGGCAGCGGCGATCTCGGTCTCCTTGCGGAAGCCACGCTTACGCTTGGTGGACTTCTTGCTCAGGATGTGGCTCTTGAAAGCCTTGGCGCGCATGAGCTTGCCGGTACCAGTCTTGCGGAAACGCTTCTTGGTGCCGCTGTGGGACTTCATCTTAGGCATGAAATACTCCTTAATCGGTTACAGAACACTAGTTACTTAGTATCGTTTGCCGCTTTTTCCTCATCGAAAGCGCCCTTAATCGGGGCGAGCAGCATAAGCATGTTACGGCCTTCCATCTTAGGCTTGGACTCGACCGTAGCGTAAGGCTTGAGATCCTCGGCGAGACGCTCGAGAACGTTAAGACCCTGCTCCGGGTGAGCCATCTCACGGCCGCGGAACATGATGGTGATCTTAACGCGTGCGCCCTTCTTGAGGAAACGCAGAACGTGGCCCTTCTTGGTCTCGTAGTCGCCAACATCGATCTTGGGTCGGAACTTCATTTCCTTGACCTCGACCTTAGACTGGTTCTTACGAGCGGCCTTGGCCTTCATGGCCTGCTGGTACTTGAACTTACCGTAGTCCATGACCTTGCAGACCGGCGGCTCCGCGTTGGGAGCGATCTCGACCAAGTCGAGACCCTGATCGTCGGCGACGCGCTGGGCATCGCGGATGGCGAACAGGCCGAGCTGAGAGCCATCGACGCCAATCAAACGGCACGAAGATGCAGTGATCTCGTCGTTGATGCGGGTGTCATCAGACTTAGCTATTTTCCCTACCTCCATTCATAAAAAAATAACCCGGCGCTTCTCAGCAACCAGGTCGTACACATAGACATCCTCGAAATGAGGAAGGGAATCTAAGTTGTATGACCAGTCAGCTGCTCATTGGCGCCAAAAGGTGGGAACCCTCGGGTTCCTCTTTAGGGCATTGCGGGAACAACGCCTCGGCGATAATAACACGTACAGCGCGCTATCACATTACGTACACGAAAAAGGGGCCTTGGCCCCCTTGAACGCTCAGCTGCATGTATGGTGCCCGAGGCGAGACTCGAACTCGCACGTTGTTGCCAACGGTGGATTTTGAGTCCACTGCGTCTGCCAATTCCGCCACTCGGGCACGTAATGCGTGAGTTAGTTTATCACAGCTTTCTGTTGATTAGTCCGAAAATGGAACTTCGAGCATTTCGATGAGCTCGACCGAACGGAGCATCTCGCGCCGACGGCATCCACGACCGTCGACCGAGACCTCCCCCATCTGGTTGTCATAGGGATCCTCGCGCATACCGTCGAAGACGGGTTCAAACCCTGCCTGGAACCGGGAATTTGCCACCATGCGCCACGGATCGAGGTTACCAAAATAGTGGCGGCGGCGCCATTCCTCCCCCATCCTACGCGCCGAGGAACCAAACGAGACATCGGCGTTGAGCCAGCCAGTCTGCGGCGTATAAAACTCCGCCCAGTCATGCGGCCCCACCGAGTCGGGCGCAACGTACAGGCCGCTCTGCCAGCGGGCGGGCACACCGGCAATGCGGCACATGGTGATAAACGTGAGCGCCATAACGCCACAATCACCGCGAAGCGAATGCGCACAGTCATCGGCGATGGAGCCCAAAAGCAGATACGGCGGCTGATAGCGATAGTCGATATGCAGCGTCAAGTAATCATAGATAGCCCGAGCTCGATCGAGCTGGTCCTCGAGCCCGTCAACGACACGCTCAGTCAGCTGCTGCAGATACGGCGTGAACGCAATGTGTGGACGGTCCTCGGAAATGTCCTCGGGCAGCGATGTGTCCATACACGGATGCGCCGGAAGCGCACCCCCATAGATATCGTGATAAGCGGCATCGATTTGATAACGATAGATCACCGAGAACGAGCGATCGGTCGAGGAGACCCACGAAGCGGTGCGCGCCAAGGCGTTCGCAGGGGCAATGACCCCCTCCGGCGTCATATCAAGAATCTCGATCTGAGACTGCTGGCGGCAGGCAGCGGCAACGGGAAGCCACGCGCGAACGGCCTCTCCTTCCAAAGCCCCGGGGACAGACACGCACGCCTTAAGCGTAATGGTGCGAGACAGGCCGCCCTGCGTTTCCATCTCCTCGAGCATCTGGTTGCGCAGCGCAATGCTATCCGTAGGATCGGGGCGCAGGCCCGGAACCTCCTTGGGATACACGCGCAAGGAATCAAGGAAATTGTCGAGGACGAATAGCTCGCCATCGATAAAACGCCAATCGATACGCTTGCGGTCAATCAGGTCGTCAAACTGCTTATCGGTAAACTCGGGCCATTCCTCGCGGATCATCTCAATAGCCCGATCACGCGACACCGAAAAATGAAGCGGCGTCTCGATCATGCGATACCGCTCGGCACGAACGCAGGCGACAAACGAGGGATCAGGATTCTGCTTCAAAAGACGATCGCAAGCCGCAACCGCCTGTGTCAGATATCCAGCATCCTTGAGACGAAGAATCTCAGGCGGCAATCCGATATCGAGATGACGGAAATCATCGTCACAAACCTCAACAGAGCACCCAACGGGACCCTCGGCAACAACCTTCCCGTCAGCAGGCAAAATATCAATAACAGCCATAACCACTCCCAAGTAGTACGACAACCTGAGCCCATTGTACCGACATAAAAACAAAGCCCCCGACCAAGGAGCCCTCAACACCGATAAACGGTATCAATTCGATTATCTCAGCCCAGTAACCCTGTAGCGAGTTAACGAAGGAGGCCCCGTTCGCCCGGAGCTTTTCTCATTGCGCGACTTCTGGCAAAGCCAGGCGAGCGCAAGGGAAAAGCGTAGGGCGAACGGGGCCTCCGGCGGGAAAGTTAAACCGCTACTTACGCCTTGTTGACGGAGCCAAACTCCTCCATGAGCTCCCTGGTGCGAGCAACGATGTTGTCGCGACCAGGCTTGAGGAGCTTGCGGGGGTCAAAGCCCTTGCCCTGCTGATCCTTGCCAGCCTCGATGTACTCGCGGACGCCCTTGGCGAAGACGAGCTGCAGGTCGGTGTTGACGTTGATCTTGGAGATGCCCAGGGAGATGGCCTTCTTGATCTGATCCTCGGGGATGCCGGTACCACCGTGCAGAACGAGGGGCAGGTCACCGGTCTGGGCCTTGATCTCGCCCAGACGCTCGAAGGACAGGCCAGCCCAGTCGGCGGGATACACGCCGTGGATGTTGCCGATGCCGCAGGCGAGGAAGTCAACGCCCAGGTCGGCAATCTGCTTGCACTCAGCGGGGTCAGCGAGCTCGCCGTTGGAGGTCACGCCGTCCTCGGTGCCGCCGATACCGCCAACCTCGGCCTCGATGGACATGCCCTTGGAGTGGGCAAGCTCAACGAGCTCCTTGGTGCGGTCGAGGTTAAGCTGGAAGGTCTCCTCGTGAGAGCCGTCATACATGATGGACGTGAAGCCGGCCTCGATGCACTTGAAGCAGTCCTCGTAAGAACCGTGATCGAGGTGAAGGGCGACGGGAACGGTAGCGCCCGTGGCCTCGACGGCAGCCTTGACCATGTCGGCGCAGACCTTGAAACCGCCCATCCACTTAGCGGCACCAGCGGTGCACTGAAGGATCAGCGGAGACTTGGCCTCCTCGGCGGCCTGGAGAATGGCCAGGGTCCACTCGAGGTTGTTGGTGTTGAAGGCACCGAGAGCGTACTTGCCGGCCTCGGCCTTCTTGAGCATGTCTGCTGCGTTGACGAGCATAAAAGAAACCTCCTGTAAGGTTGCTCCGATAACGCCTGAGATTTTACCACGGCATACCCGCGCAGAAACGTTCGTTTGTTTACGAATATCGCCCGAATGGACTTTTTTTGACCGTTTGCCCAACGGAATCGACCCGTTGGGGAAAATAACTTGACGTTTGGACACTTCTCGTGCTTACAAAGCTGGCGATAAAGCTATATCTGCATGAACGGGTTCTGCATGAGCTCGCGCGCCATGGTGGTCGAATCACCATGACCCGTCAGGCAAACGGTATCGGCCGGAAGCAGCCGGGCGAGCTTGGAGAGCGAGCGCAGAATCGCAGCCTCGTCTCCGCCGGAAAGGTCGGTACGGCCGCGGCTGCCCGGGAATAGCGTGTCGCCAACAAAGGCGATGCTTCCCTGCTCGGTGGCGGCGAACAAAACAATGCCACCCGGTGTGTGCCCGGGCGTCTCGATCACCTGCAGGCAGATATCGCCCACCTCAATAGCATCGCCCTCGGCGAGCAGGCGCGTCGGCTCCCCGGGGTCGGGCGTCTCAATGCCCCACATAGCTCGCTGTTCCTCGATATTCGCATACGGCACCGCCACATCCTTAGCACACAGCTCATACTGGCAGCCCTCGCCAACGGCGGTTCGTACGCCGGCAACACCACCAACATGATCGGCATGGCCATGAGTGCATACGGCTCCAAGCACGCGTACACCGGGATGCTCGGCTCGAATATGCTCCACCAGGCGCTCGCCTTCCCATGCGGGGTCGATAATCACGCACTCATTGTCCGAAATAACAGCATAGCTGTTGGTCTGAATGGGACCGTTTACGAGCGTCTCGATCTCGACCGATCCTTTGGGAGTTAAATCCAAGGACGCAGCGCTCATATCCCTCTCCTCTCTATAGAACTCGAGGCATCAAACGATGCCTCGAGTGTAGCGAATATCGATAATGTGGCACGTTCGTCGCGACTAAACGCGGCGCTTGAGCTGAGCTCCGCCCTCGCCAGGCATCAAACGACGTGCATCGTAGACCGAGTCGACGCTGCTAATCGATGCCAGCAGCGGATCCAGACCACTCGCGTCCGAGATCTCGACCATAAAGCGCAGGGTTGCAATACCCTCGCGGTTGGTCGACGTGGCAGCAGAAAGG
Organism: Collinsella sp. TF09-1AT; assembly: GCF_003436895.1. Taxonomy (NCBI): domain Bacteria; kingdom Bacillati; phylum Actinomycetota; class Coriobacteriia; order Coriobacteriales; family Coriobacteriaceae; genus Collinsella; species Collinsella sp. TF09-1AT. The sequence goes on from NZ_QSRC01000002.1 coordinate 5,559, forward strand.
ATATTGCCGCCCGCATCGCCAATGGCAATGGTGACATCCTTGAGCAGGCCCATGCGGTCCAGACACTCGACCACGATCTCGACCTGGAAGAGGGTGTCGGCAGCGCCGTCCCACTCTACATCAATCATGCGCTCGGGGTGCTCCATAAGGCCCTTGACGTTGGGGCAGTTGGCGCGATGCACCGAGACGCCTCGGCCGCGCGTGATGAAGCCGACGATGTCGTCGCCCGTCACCGGATTGCAGCAATGCGCCAAACGGACCAGCAGACCGCTGTTGCTCTCGCCCTTGACGATAATGCCGTTGCTGGCGCTCTTGCCGCGCTTTTGCGGCTTGCGGTTGGAGCCGCGGGCAGGCTGCTTGACGACCTCGGCAATGGCCTCGGCCTTGGTGAGCTGCTCCTCGGGCTTGGGGTCCAAGATTTGCTCGACCTTATTGCCCACGGCACGTGGGGCGACTTTGCCCGCCCCAACGGCTGCGAACAGGTCCTCGAGCTGCTTGTAGTTAAACTGCTCCGCCACAGCATTGAGCGCACGCGTGGAACGCGGCGTAGAGATGCCATAGCCGCGCTTGCGCAGGTCCTTGGCCAGTATATCGCGGCCGGCTGCAGCGTCATCGTCTTTGGTCGCGGCAGCGAAGTAACGGCGAATCTTTGACTTGGCAGAAGGCGTCTTGACGATCTTGAGCCAATCGCGCGACGGCTTGGAACTCTTGTTGGTCAGAATCTCGACACGGTCGCCCGTCTTGATTTCGTGCGTGAGCGGCGCCACCGCACCGTTGATCTTGGCACCGACGCAGTGGTTACCGACCTCGGTATGGACGGCGTAGGCAAAGTCGAGCGGCGTAGAGCCGGCGCGAAGCGCCATGACCTCGCCCTTGGGCGTAAAGACAAAAATCTCCTGATCGAACAGGTCAACCTTCAGCGAATGCAGATATTCCTTGGCGTCGGTGATCTCGTCAGACGCCGCCCAGTCGAGTGAGTGCTTGAGCCAGTTAATCTGATCATCCAGACGCTGGGCGTCGTTGGTCTTGGAGGCAGACGATCCGCCCGACTTCTTGTACAGCCAGTGGGCGGCGATGCCGTACTCGGCCTGCTCGTGCATCTCGTAGGTTCGAATCTGAATCTCGAGCGGACGGGCCGTGGGGCCGATAACCGTCGTATGGAGCGACTGATAGTTATTGACCTTGGGCATGGCGATATAGTCTTTAAAGCGCCCGGGCATGGGGTGCCACAGCGTATGCACCGCGCCGAGCGTGGAGTAGCAATCGCGCACCGAATGCGTGATGACGCGCAGTGCCACCAGGTCGTAGATCTCGGAGAATTCCTTGCCCTTGCGCTTCATCTTTTGGTAGATGGACCAATAGTGCTTGGAGCGGCCATTAATCTGGAAACCCTCCAGGCCAATGCGGTTGAGCTCGTCGGTGAGCGTCTTGATGGTCTCGGCCAGATAGCGCTCGCGAACCTCGCGCGACTCCGCCACCATGCGCGCGATGCGCTGGTAGGCGTCGGGCTCAAGGTAGAAGAAGGACAGGTCCTCGAGCTCCCACTTGATAGAGCTCATGCCCAGGCGGTCGGCCAGAGGCGCGTATACGTCCATGGTCTCGCGCGCCTTAAACAGGCGGCGGTCCTCGCGCAGGGCGGCAAGCGTGCGCATGTTATGCAGGCGGTCGGCGAGCTTGACGATGATGACGCGAATATCCTTGGACATGGCAAGGAACATCTTGCGCAGCGTAAGCGCCTGCTTCTCGTCCATGCTGTCGACTTCGATGTTGGTGAGCTTGGTCACGCCGTCGACGAGCTCGGCCACCGTATCGCCAAACAGGCCGGAAACATCGGTAAGCGAGGTCTCGGTATCCTCGACGGTATCGTGCAGCAGCGCGGCGCACACCACATCGCAGTCCATCTTAAGATCGGCCAAAATGATGGCAACCTCGACGGGATGGTTGATGTACATCTCGCCCGAGCGGCGCTTTTGGTTGCAGTGCTTCTCGGCAGCAAAGCAATAGGCCTGCTCCACCTTGGAGAAGTCATCCTCATTCATATATTTGAGGCACAGGCGCTCCAGCTTGTCGTAGCTGTCCGCCATAATCTCGGGCGGCAGCTCATCGGCATGCTTATAGTGCTCCATCTCAGAAAAAGGCTGGAGGGTGGAATCATGGGCGGTACGGGCTGCGGCATCCATCGAGGTCCCCTTCCCCTAGGCCCGTGGTACGATCGGGCGGTTAACTTTGGCTAGCATATCAGAAGCACACGAATCGAGCGCCCAGCTCCGGAAAGCCGAGAACTCCATGCGCGAGCGCAAGCCCTCCAAATAGCGAATTGACCTGCTCAATTGCACGCGGCCAGGGTTTTCGGCCATCGCGATGCGACGGGTGTCGTCAAACCCCGAAACGCGACAGAAACCAAGCTCTTCGAAGATTCCCAGGCCGCTTTCCACCGAGCGCTCATCGACCGGCGTGCGCGCGTCGATTGCAAGGCACATCTGCGCAATGTCGATATCGCTTGCGCAGAATGAATCGTCCCCCGTCTTGCCGCGGTTGGAGCGCCACATGGTCTGCAGCGCTCGATAGAGCGTGACGAGCTCATCGCGTTCGGGCGCGTAGCAATCGAGTAGGCGCTCGTTAATACGGGCGTCACGCGACGAATAGAGCAGATGAATCACAGCGGGCTGTCCGTCACGACCGGCACGGCCGCTCATCTGGTTAAACTCAATCGCGCCAAACGGCATATGGTAGAGCACGACATGTCGGATATCGGGCAGGTTCACGCCCTCACCGAAGGCCGAGGTCGAGACGATGCAGCTGAGGCTGCCATCTCGAAACGCCTCCTCGACGCGGCGGCGATCGGAACGCGCGAGCCCGGCGTTATAGAACGCGATATGGGTCGCACAGTCTGGCACGCGCTTGCGCAGCGTCTTGGCAAGTGCCACGGACTGGTCGCGCGAATTGACGTAGATAACGGTCTTCTCCCCCGTCGCCACAATCGACACCAGGCGATTTTCGCGGCTTGCGAGGTCGCGATCGTCCTCGAGTTGCAGGTTCTCGCGCACGGTCTCGTCAACCACCGTGCTGGTAATGGGCAATACGCGAGCGAGCTCTGCCACGACCGGAGCCGTCGCGGTAGCCGTTGCCGCCATGACAACGGGATCGCCTAGCGCTTTGAGAATATCGGGCATGTCGAGGTACGCGCTCCGGTCGCCACCTTTGGCAAGACCGGCATGATGCGCCTCATCGATAACGACAAAACCGATGCGCCCCGAACGCGCAAAGCGATCGCGGTGAATGGACAGGAACTCGGGCGTCGTGAGCACGATGCCGGTGCGGCCCGAAGCCAAACCGGCAAACACGTCATCGCGCGCCGCCTCCACGGTCTCGCCGGTCAGCACGCCAACACCAATGCCAAGCGCTGCCATCGTCGAAGAAAGGTGATAGGCCTGGTCGGCAACGAGCGCACGCAGCGGATAGACAAAGATGCTCGCACGTCCGCGAAGCACCGCCTCACGCGCGGCATGTACATGGAAGATGAGAGACTTGCCGCGGCCCGTTCCCATAACGGCCAAGACGCTCTTGTGGTCGGCCAAGGCATCGAGTGCCTCAACCTGTGCGCGGTGCGGCTGGTTCGATCCGATAAAGCTGTGAATGAGCGAGCGCGTGAGCTCGGTATAGGAAAGCTGGGCAAGCGTCTCGCGCTTACGCGACTCCAGGCGCGGGCCTAAGTCCGCCGGCCGCACGCCACGACGAAGCTCGCACGCCGGATCGTCGATATTGGGCGCCGTGGTATCGCGCACCAAGACATCTTTGATCATGAGCTTGGGCTTCACGCGTCCCTGCCAATGCTCGGCCACGGCCTCGAACACCAAATCGACGGCGCTATCGCAATTGATGAGCTTATCGATCTGCGGCACGCGGAACATAATAGCCGGCACACTCGCGGCGCCATCGGTCGCCACGAAGCGCATGTGCTCGCCGGTTTTGCCCACCACGGCGCGATCGCACATTGTCACGCCCTCGGCCGCCAACAGCGGCACCTTGTTGCCCTGGCCAAACGGCTCAAGACGGGAGATCTGCTCGATGGTCTCAATATTCAGCTCGGAGAGGTCAACGGTGGCGGCAACCTCGTCGGTGTCCTCAAAGTCCTCGGCGGGAAGCTCGGACAGCACGGCGGAAAGGCGACGACGGAACTCGTCGAGCTTGGATGCCTCGATGGTCACGCCCACCGCACCGGCATGCCCGCCGCGACGAATCAGCAGGTCGGAGCAACGCTCGACGGCGTCGAACAGGTTGACCTTGCCCACCGAGCGACCCGAACCGCGAGCGATACCGTCTTCGATCGAGAACAGCAGCGCCGGCACGTGATAACGGTTGGTCAGACGGCTCGCTACGATACCCTTGACGCCCTCGTGCCAGCCCTCGCCGCCCACGACGATCGCGCGACCGCCGTCATAAGTCTCCTCGACCTTCGCCATGGCATCGCGTGTAAGCTCCGCCTCGATCTCGCGGCGTTGGCGATTGATTTCCTCGAGCTCGGCGGCAAGCGCACTCGCTTCGATGGGGTCGCGGGCAAGCAGCAGGTCGAGCGCCAGCTTGGGATCAGCCATGCGGCCGGCAGCATTCAGACGAGGGATGAGCGAAAACGACAGGCCATCGGCCGTAATGCTAGAGAGGTCGGCCTTGGCGAGCGCTGCCAGCGCGATGTAGCCGGGACGAGCCGTCACGCGCATCTGTTGGATGCCCTCGGCGACCAGTGCGCGGTTCTCGGGCGTCAGCGGCATCATGTCGGACACGGTGCCAAGCGCCGCAACCTCGATCAGCGAACGCCAATACGACGGTTTGCCCAAACGCTCGCCCAGGACTTGCACCAGCTTGAGCGCCACACCGGCACCGGCAAGCTCGCGCGAGGGGCCCTCGTTCTCAAGCTTAGGGTCGGTCAGGGGCACGCCCTGCGGCACCTGATCGGAGGGCTCGTGATGGTCCGTGACCACCAGGTCGATTCCCAGGCTCTCCAGATAGGAGACCTCCTCCTTCGCCGCGATACCGTTATCAACGGTCACGATCAGATTGGGTTGGGCGAGCTCGTTGACGCGGTCGAGCGCCGCGCGCGAAAGGCCATATCCCTCGTCAAAGCGGTGCGGGATGAATGGTGTGACATTGGCGCCAAACGTGCGGAGTGCCTCGGTCAACAGGCAGGTCGACGTAATACCGTCAACGTCAAAATCGCCAAAGACCGCGATGCGCTCGCGGTTACGAATAGCACGCTCGACGCGGTCAGCGACGACCGCCATGCCCGGAATAACGAGCGGGTCCGCCCAGTCGCGATCGAGCGAAGGCGTCAAAAACAGCTGGCCTTCCTCGATGGATGTAATGCCGTGCGCAACCATAATGCGCGCCACCAGCCCGGGTATGCCCAGGCCAGCCGAAAGCTCCTTTTCGAGCTCGAGGTTTTGCCGAGCGACCGCCCAGCGATGCGTCGTCTTAAGCGATGACATAGGCGCCCACCCCCGATAGGGGCAGGTCGCCGCGATACCTCTCACGGTTCATAGCGATGAGTCCTCTGTGTATACCCGCTTCGGCAGGCAGATCTATTGAACGGATTTATTATACCGTGCAGCGCGGACGCACAACGTCCAGCACGCCGCGGTTTCGATAAACGAGGGCGGTAATAGCCTCGAAATATTCGAGCGTTTCTGACGCACAGACGCATGCGAGCGTCTAGCATATCCATTCAAAACGAATTCACGAGCAAAGGGAGTCACAAGAGCATATGAAGCAATGGGTTGGACTGGGCAAGTTTCTCGCGGGGCACATGCAGGTCATCGTTCCGATTTGCGTGACGCTCGGCGTGCTCTTTCCCCAGCAGATCGGCGTGCTCAAGCCCATCGTTCCCGCCCTGTTTGCCTTTATGACGTTCCAAGGTGCGCTCAGCAACACCTTTCACCAGGTGGCCGAGGCGTTCCGCCGTCCCCTACATTTGATTTTGGCGTTATTTGTCTCGGCCGTGCTCATCCCCATCGCGGCGTATGCCATGAGCTCACTGTTCTTTGGTTCCAACCCAAACCTTGTCTGCGGCATCGTGCTCGAGTACAGCGTACCCGTGGCAGTCACCGCCTTTATGTGGATTAGCATGTTCGGCGGCAACGGCCCGCTCGCACTCACCATCATCCTGACGTCTTCGGTTATATCACCCGTCACGATTCCGCTCACGCTTAAGCTCCTACTGGGCGCCACCGTTGCAATCGATGTTCCGGGCATGATGCAGAACATGGCCTTTATGATCGCCATCCCCGCCGTGCTCGGCATCGTGATCAACGAGTTCACGCGCGGATGGGGACACGAGAAACTCTCCCCCGCGCTTTCGCCCGCCTGCAAGTTCATGATGATGGGTGTCATCGCCTCCAACTCCACCGCCATGAGCGAGTACGTGCTGCACATGAATGCGGTGCGCCTGGAAGTCGCCCTCTTTATTTTGACCTTCGCCATCAGCGGCTTTGTCGTCGGCATTCTGGTCGCCCGCGCGTTGCACCTGCCGTATAGCGAGACGACCACCATGTGCTTTACCTGCGGCATGCGCAATATCTCTTCGGGCGCCGTCATCGCCACGCAGTATTTTCCCGGCGAGGTCGTGTTTCCCGTCATGTGCGGAACGCTGTTTCAGCAGGTGCTCGCCTCGGTTATCGGACATCTCTTTGAGCGACTGACCGGCGAGGAGCGCGCCGCCCAGCGCAAGCGCGTCGAGGCCGGCCGCGACGCCATGGCACGCTAGTTTGTCCGCTTTGTTCGAGCGCTCCCCTTGTTACTCAAGCGCCATGGGATGAACACGCAGCCAGCGCGGGCTACGCCTCCAGCGGCACGATCTTGGTGCCATGAAGCTCGGGGACGCCTAGCGCTGCCGCGACCGCGTCGCGATTTGCCGTAGTGATGCCGCCGCCGGGAAGGATGGTCAAACGATCACCCGCATACTCGATTAAACGAGCCAGGTGATCGAAATTATCCTCGATCGACGTACCGGCCGCGCCGCCATGCGTGAGGATGCGCGTAACGCCGCAGTCGGCAAGTGTATCAATCGCATCGAGTTGAGCCTCGGGCGAGAGCTGGTCAAATGCCATGTGGAAGGTGATGTCAAGGGACTCGCGCTTGCATTCCTCGGTCGCACACCCCGCGGCCATAACGAGGGCGCCGAGCGTAAGCTCGTCAAGCGCCCATCCGCCGGCACAAGGCTTGCAGCAGCCAAAGACCAAGCCGTCGGCGCCGGCGCTCACGGCAAGGCCCAAGTCCATCTCCATCATGCGCAGCTCGTCCTGGTTGTAGTGAAAGTCGCCGCCACGCGGGCGAATCATGCACATCACTCGCGCGTCATGCTCGTGAGCATAGCTGACCGTAGCGCTGATAACGCCGGCCGAGGGCGTGGTACCACCGACGGCAAGGTTATCGCACAGCTCGATGCGCTTTGCACCGGCATCGATAGCCGCCGGCACCCGCTCAAAGTTCTCAGCACAAAACTCGTATAGCATAGATAGCCCCCAGGAGACATTTCGATTTCCACACGGCATTGTCGCACGTTAAATAGCAACCCGCACGATGGAACAAAACCTTGACAAGGAGTGTCCCAAAGTGCCGGCACATAAGGAACGTCCCCAGATGCCACCTTGAGCGATGGGTACTCATTTAAGTACGTCCCCAATGAGTACCCGCAGGGGACAGACAGACCGGACTCCCTATACGACAACTGTTGACATCATATACTATGTGTCATATAGTAGGTGTTACACAGTATACTACGAAAGGAGGTGTGCGGATGGAGGCACAGATGAAGCGCGGCTTCCTCGAGGCCTGCGTGCTCGCGGCCGTCTCGGGCGAGGAATCCTACGGCTATCAGATCGTGAAGGACGTGCCCGCGAGTATGGGGCTCACGGAATCCACGCTCTATCCGTTGCTCAAGCGCCTGGAGAAGGCGGGCTGCATCACCGCGCGCTCCGCCGAACACAACGGGCGGCTGCGGAGGTACTACCGCATCACGGACGCCGGGCGCGAGCGTATCGCCGAGTTCCTCGCCGAATGGCCATCCGTGCAGGAGATCTACCGTTACGTGGAGGGGGCGCACCATGACGCGCGATGAGTTCTTGAACCGGCTGGGCGAGCTTCTGGCCTGCCTGCCGGCAGATCAGGTAAAGGAAACGCAGGAGTTCTACGCGGAGGCCATCGCCGACCGTATGGAGGACGGCATGACGGAGGCCGAGGCTGTGGCCGCCATGGGCACGCCCGGTGAGGTCGCCGAGGCAACGCTCGACGAACTACCCGCCGTGCCGCGCGCGATCGCGAGGACCAAGCGCAAGAGCACGGCACTTCTATGGGCGCTCGCCATCGCGGGCTCTCCGGTATGGATTCCGCTGCTGCTCGCGTTCGTCGCCGTTGCCGCTGCAGTCTACATCTGTATTTGGGTTCTTGCGCTCTGCGTGTGGATCGTGGCCGCGGCATTCGGGGGCGCGGGCCTGGTAGGGCTCCTGTTCGCCGTGGACGGCATCATTATCGGGCATGTTCCGTACGTTTTGGCCTCGATGGGAATGGGATTCGCTTCCATCGGTGTGGCGCTCCTCACGGGAGCCGGCGCCTGGACGGCGTCCAGGCAGATCGCGCGCCTCTCTGCCCTTTGGGCGAAGAAAGCCGTTTCGCCCTTCTGGAAAGATCGGGGCAATAAGAGCCGCATGGGCGCTGAAGCGGCGCCGCTCACGGCATAGGAAGGAGTGCAACCATGTCCAGCGTAAAAAAGATTTACCTTGCCGTAGCGGGTGGGCTTGTTGCCACGGGGCTCGTCCTGGCTGCTATCGGATTTGTGGCCTCCGGCTTTAACCTCGCTGTGTTCAACACGCAGATCGACCTGCGCGATGACACCATCATTCTGGGTGGTGTTGAAATGGACGACCCGACAGGGCTTCCACTCATCGAGCAGCTTGCCGAGGTTGGCGAGATCCATATTGGGTCTGCAACGGCTGGTTCGTCTTCTACTCGCAAATGATCGAGCTCGTAGCAGCCATCCCCCTTCGGGCACACCACGACGGGCGTGAGCACGCCGCACTCGGAGCCTTTTGACCTAGTCATTGGGGACGTTCTCAAACGACTAGTCATTCAAGAACGTCCCCAACGACTACCCCCAACGTCGATGTTTTGGCAACGACAGCGAAAACCCGCCAGAGCGAGCAAGGTGCCTTGAAACGAGGCGGCATTGACCTTCTGGTCATGCCGCCGAAGTTGAAAGGCAGATTGCCGCCCTGGCGGACTTGCAGCGTCGAGCCGTTACGCGGTTTGGTAAAACCGCGTAACTAGTTAGCCGCCCAGGTAAGCCTTGCGGACGTTGTCGTCGTGCAGGAGCTCTTGGCCGGTGCCGGTCATGGTGATCTTGCCGGTCTCGAGCACGTAGCCGCGCGTGGCGATGGAAAGCGCCATCTGCGCGTTCTGCTCGACCAGGAGCACCGTGGTGCCGGCCTTGTGCAGGTCCTCGACAATCTGGAAGATCTGCTCGATCAGAATCGGTGCCAGGCCCATGGAGGGCTCGTCGAGCATGAGCAGCTTGGGGTTGCTCATAAGGGCGCGGCCCATAACGAGCATCTGCTGCTCGCCACCCGAAAGGGTGCCGGCAACCTGGCGGCGGCGCTCCTTAAGGCGCGGGAACTGCTCGTAGACGCGCTCAAGACCCGGAGCCACCGTGGACTTGGGCTGCGTATAGGCGCCCATCTCCAGGTTTTCCTCAACCGTCATCTGCAAAAAGGCGCGACGGCCCTCGGGAACCTGAGCCAGACCCTTGCTCACCAGTTTATCGGCGGGCGTATGGGTAATGTCCTCGCCCATAAACTTGATGGAACCGGTCTTGGAGCGCAGCAGGCCCGAGACGGTCTTAAGCGTCGTGGACTTGCCGGCGCCGTTGGCGCCGATCAGGGCCACGATCTCGCCCTCGTTGACGTTAAAGGAGATGTCCTTGATGGCGTGGATGGCGCCGTACCAGACGTTGATGTTGTAGACGGAAAGCATCGGCTCTGCCATTTAGTTCTCCCCCTTATCCTGCTTGCCCAGATACGCCTCGATAACGGCGTCGTTGTTCTGGATTTCCTCGGCCGTGCCCTTGGCGATGACCTTACCAAAGTTGAGCACGCAGATGCCCTCGCAGATGTTCATGACGAGCGACATATCGTGCTCGATGAGCATGATGGCGATGCCGAAGGTGTCACGGATCTTGACGATATTCGCCATGAGCTCCGCGGTCTCGGACGGGTTCATGCCGGCGGCAGGCTCGTCGAGCAGCAGCAGCTTAGGGTTGGTAGCAAGCGCGCGGACGATCTCCAGACGACGCTGGGCGCCATAAGGCAGCGAGCCAGCCTGCTCGTTTGCCAGATGCTCCATATCAAAAATGGACAGCAGCTCCATAGCGCGCTCATGGGCGGCCTTCTCATGCTTCCAATACGTCGGCAGGCGCAGCACGCCCTCAAAACCGGAGTAGCGCTCCTGGTTGTGCAGGCCGACCTTAACGTTGTCCTCCACCGTCATGGTGTTGAACAGGCGGATGTTCTGGAAGGTACGGGCGATGCCCATGCGGTTGACCTGGTAGACGGACTTACCCGAGGTATCCTCGCCGTCGAGCAGGATGGTGCCGTGCGTGGGCTGGTACACCTTGGTAAGCAAGTTGAAGACCGTGGTCTTACCGGCGCCGTTGGGGCCGATCAGACCGGCGATCTCGGTCTTGCCAATGGTCAGGCTAAAGTCGTCGACCGCCTTAAGGCCGCCAAACTCAATGCCCAAGTGGATGCACTCGAGCGCCGGGCGCTGGCCCAGGTCGCGGTCGGGAACGATGGCGCCAGAAGGATACGGGACCATCTTGCCCTTGTTGAACTCAAACTTACTGGGCATCGGCTGCCACCTCCTTCTTGGGAGCAAAGCGGTCCTTAACGCGACCGAAGAACGCCTTGAGCTGCGGGTTGTTGGTAAAGACCATGACCAGGATCAAAACGATGGCATAGATGAGCATGCGATAGTCCGAGAACTGACGGAGCAGTTCGGGAAGCACCGTGAGCAGCGCCGCCGCGATGACAGAACCGCGCATGTTGCCCAGGCCGCCCAAGACCACGAACACCAGAATGAGGATGGACGTGTTGAAGTCAAACTTGGTGGCGGAGAGCTGCGAGAAGTTACCGCCGAACAGGGCGCCTGCAGCACCGGCGAGGGCGGCAGAAACCACGAAGGCGATCATGCGGTACTGGGTGACGGAGATGCCTACGGACTCGGCAGCGATCTTGTTGTCGCGCACGGCCATGATGGCACGGCCGGTACGGCTACGGACCAGATTGAGCACGATCACGAGCGCGATCATGACCAGGATGGCACCGGCAAGGAAGGTCGAGTAGGTCGACACGCCCGACGCGCCCTGGGCGCCCTTGATGATGGCGGTGCCGTCCTCGAGCAGATGAAGGTCGTCGATCGTGGAGTTGCCCGTGATGTTAAAGATCACGTGAAGGCCGCGGGAATCGACGCCCACGATAAGGCAGGTGACGATCTCTTTGATGATTTCGCCGAAGGCCAGGGTCACGATGGCCAGGTAGTCGCCGCTCAGGCGAAGAACCGGGATACCGATCAGGAAGCCCATAATGGCAGCAGCGACAGCGCCGACCACGATGCTGATGATAAGACGCACCGGATCGGAGGGAACGGCGCTCTCGAGGGCAACGGCGGTGACGATACCCGTATAGGCGCCGACACTCATAAAGCCCGCATGGCCCAGCGAAAGATCGCCCGCGATGCCGACGACGAGGTTAAGCGAGATGGCCATGACGATATAGGCCGTGATGGGAACCAGCTGACCGGCGATCATGCGCGGGATCATATGGTTGGACTGCATAAAGAACACGATGGCGAATGCCACGATGCACATGGCGTACGTGACAAAGTCGTGACGCGTCTGCTTGTCTTTAAGGAACTTCATAACGCTCACCTACACCTTCTCGGGGACGTACTTGCCCAAGAGGCCGGCAGGCTTGACGAGCAGGACGATGATCAGAACGCCAAAGACGATGGAGTTGGCAAGGCTCGTGGAAATGTAGGCCTGTGCCATTGCCTCGATGATGCCGATAAGAATGCCGCCGACAAAGGCGCCGGGGATGGAGCCGATGCCACCGAAGACGGCGGCGTCGAAGGCTTTGATGCCAGGCATGGCGCCCGTCGTGGGCTGCAGCACCGGCGAGTAGGAGCACAGCAGCACGCCGGCGATGGCGGCAAGGGCAGAGCCGATGGCAAACGTCATCGAGATGGTGCGGTTGACATTGATGCCCATGAGCTGAGCGGCGGCCTTGTCCTCGGACACGGCGCGCATGGCCTTGCCCATCTTGGTCTTGCCCGTAAAGAACACCAGACCGGCCATGATAATCAGGCAAGCGACGATGGTGACGAGCGAGACAGCGCTCACGTTATACTTGGCCAAGAACTCCGGCACCGGGAAGGTGACGAGCGAAGTAAAGTTCTTGGGCGTGGCGCCCCACAGAAGCTGGGCGGCATTCTGCAAGAAATAGGACACGCCGATAGCCGTGATCAGAACGGCCAGCGGGCCTGCCTGGCGCAGCGGCTTATAGGCCAGGCCCTCGATGAGAACACCGAGAACCGTGCAGACCGCACAAGAGAGAATTACAGAAGCCCAGCCCGGGAGGCCGAGATACGACGTGGCGCAGAACGAGACATAGGCACCGACCATGATGACGTCGCCGTGAGCGAAGTTCAGCATCTTGGCGATACCGTAGACCATGGTGTAGCCCAACGCGATGATGGCGTAGACGCTGCCCATGGACAGGCCGTTGACCAGGTATTGGATAAAGACCGTCATGTTCCACATCCCCCTTTCGAATAGGTTTCCAGTTGATGTATGAAACAGGGACGTTACATCGTCCCTAGATACCAAGCAAGCAGGGAAGGCCAAAACCTCCCCTGCTTGGGATCAAAACCGCTCTATGTAAGGCGGTCTATTAGGCCTGTACGTACTTGCCGTCGGTGATGACGTACGCCGTGGGGTCCTTCTGGACCTGGCCCTTGTCATTCCAGGAAAGCTTGCCGGTCAGACCGTCAACGGTGATCTTGAGCATAGCCTCGGGCAGCTTCTCGGCGACCTCGGTGGGGTCGGCGTCGACGCCCAAGCCGGCCTCCTTAAGAGCCTCGACCACAGCGTGCACGCCGTCGTAGGCGTCGGCGGCAAACTGGTCGGGGGTATCGCCGTACTTATCCTTGTAGGCGTTAACGAAGTCGGCGTTCTTCTCGTCGTCGGCGGAGAACGGGGTCATGAGCAGCAGGCCCTCGGCAAGGGAGGTGTCGAAGCCCTCCACGCCCAGGATGCCGTCCATGCCGTCGCAGCCCATCATCTTGACGTCGTAGCCCATGTCCTTGGCGTTCTTGAGCAGGACGGACGCCGGCGTGTAGTAGATCGGCGCGAAGATCATGGTGGCGCCGGCCTGCTTGGCCTTGGTCAGCTGGTTGGTAAAGCTCGTTGCGGAGTCGTCCTTAAAGGTCTCCTCGTCAACGATCTCGAGCTTGGACTCAGCGGCCTGAGCCTTAAAGGAATCCGCGATACCCGAAGAATAGGCGTCGCCGGAGTTATAGAACAGAACGAACTTCTCGTCCGCATACTTCTGGGCCAGGAACTTGGCAGCGTTGACGCCCTGGTTGGGGTCGGTGAAGCAAACCTGGAAGACGCAATCCTTGCCGTCGGTAACGTCCTCGGAGGACGCGGACGGGGTGATCATGAACGTCTTGGGGTCGTTACCGCACTCGGCGGCAACGGCAACCGACGCACCCGTGGTGGTCGGGCCGACGAGGGCCTGCATGCCCCAGTCGAGCAGGGTATTGAAGGCGTTGACGGCCTTCTCGCCGTCGGCCTGGTCGTCCTCGGCCTTGCTGACAAGTGGCAGTTCCTTGGTCGAGAAATCCTTGCAGCCAAGCTCGACGCCCTGGGTAACGGACTTGCCGTAGGACGCGGCAGCACCGGTCAGCGGGCCGATGGTGCCGATCTTAAACGAGGCGTCGCTCGAAGCGGAACCGCTATCGCCGCCGTTGGAGGAGCAGCCAGCTAGAATAGACATCGCCCCCAGACCTGCTGCGCTCGCGATAACGCTCCTGCGATTCATAACAGGGTTCAATGACTTACCGGTGAGGCTCGACATGCGGCTCTCCTCTCAAATCTCGTCGGGTTTCGGTTACCCGACAGGCCATCCTTCGCCGTGTTCGGCGTTCGCAAAATAGTAGACGCTTTAGTTAGGAAAAGTGGCGATTATTTCAACTTTTCTTTTACCTCAGATTTTTATCCATATTTCTGCGTATTTTTGCCGCTTTATGCATATCTGCCACTTTATTGTGTAAAAGTAATGTTTCCATTCTGTTACAAGCATCCTCGCCCTGAATAAAAGAGCCTCACCGGTTGCGTTTTATACGCTCTTAGGCGGCGATGTACTTGCCGTCCTGAATCACATAGGCCGTAGCGGGCTTTTCGACCTGGCCCTCGTCGTTCCAGGTGAGCTCGCCGGTCAGGCCATCGATCTTGATCTTACGCATGGCCTTGGCAAGTTCGGCGGCAATGTCGGCACCGTCGGCCGTCGTATCGATGCCAGCCTTGTCGATGGCCTCGGCGATCGCGTGGACGCAGTCGTAGGCGTCGGCGGCAAACTGGTTGGGGGTCTCGTCGTACTCCTCCTTATATGCCTTGACAAAGTCGGCGTTCTTCTCGTCGTCGGCGGAGAAGGGCGTCATGAGCAGCACGCCCTCGGCAAGCGAGGTATCGAAGCCCTCCACAGAGAGCAGACCGTCCATGCCGTCGGTGCCCATGAGCGTCATGTCGTAGCCCATGTCCTTGGCGTTCTTGAGCAGGACGGACGCCGGCGTGTAGTAGATCGGCGCAAAGATGAGCGTGGCGCCGGCCTCCTTGGCCTTGGTCAGTTGATTGGTAAAGCTCGTGGAAGAGTCGTCCTTAAAGGTCTCGGTGTCGACGATATCGAGCTTGGACTCCTTGGCCTGCTCGGCAAAGGCGTCGGCAACGCCCGAGCTGTACGTATCGCCGGAGTTGTAGAACAGGGCGATCTTGGCGTCTGCGTACTTCTCGGCCAAAAACTTCGCGGCACTCGTGCCCATGGTGGGGTCGGTGAAGCAGACCTGGAAGACCGTGGTCTTGTCCTTGGTGACATCGAGCGACGAGGCGGAAGGCGTGACCATGAGCATGTCGTCGGCAATCTCACCCGAGACGGCAACGGCGGCACCGGTGGTGACGGGGCCGACGAGCGCCTGCATGCCCCAGTCGCACAGGGTATTGAAGGCGTTGATGGCTTTCTCGCCGTCGGCGACGTCGTCCTCGGACTTAAGCGAGAGCTTGAGGTCCTTGGTCGAGAAATCCTTTACGGCGAGCTTGGCGCCCTTCTCGACCGAGACGCCATAGGTGGCCGCGGCACCGGTCAGAGGACCGATGACGCCGATCTTGAAAGACTTGCCGTCATCGGCAGACCCATCGTCCGAGCCACCCGAGGAGCAGCCGGCAAGTGCGACGGTGCTGCCGAGCGCGGCGGCGCCGGCGAGGAAGTTCCTACGGCTGAGCGTGCTGTTGATGTTGAACATGGTGTCCCCCTTTTCGCTGGCCGCGGTGCGGCCGTCTTGCGGTACAGGGCAAACCTTATGGCCCAAACGTTGACAGTTTGTTACGGGAGTTCGTTTGTAGCGAGCGTGTTTCCAATATTTCCGCAGCGTTTCGGGGGTAGCGTTTTATGCGGCTCTTGTTGCCTGGCAAGCACGCGCCCTTGGTTCACGCTAGAATGCACTCAACCTTAACTGGTCAATCATCCATACAGATGCACGAAGGAGCTATCTATGAGCGAACCCCTGCGCACCGTGAACGTCGGCCTGATCGGCCTGGGAACCGTCGGCGGCGGCGTGGCCCGTCTGATCAAGAGCCACCACGATGAGTACCTGGCCGCCTACGGCATCGACCTTAAGCTGACCCGCGCCTGCGCGCTTGCCTGGGAGCAGGCCGAAGCCGCCGGTATTGAGCGCGAGGCCTTTACGAGCGACTGGCATGATGTCGTCACCGACCCCACCGTCGACATCGTCGTCGAGCTAATTGGCGGCGAGCATCCCGCAACCGAGATCTTCACCACGGCCTTTGAGAACGGCAAGCACGTCGTCTCCGCTAACAAGGCCCTGCTCGGCCGTCACGTCGAGACGCTCGCCGAGAAGGCGCGTGAGTGCGGCGTGCAGGTCAAGTGCGAGGCCAGCTGCGGCGGCGGCATCCCCATCGTCAGCACGCTCGAGCACGACCTGGTGGGCAACAAGATCCTGACCATCGCCGGCATCCTCAACGGCACCACCAACTACATCCTGTCGCGCATGGACGCCGAGGGCGCCGATTACGCCGACGTGCTCGCCGACGCGCAGGCCAAGGGCTACGCCGAGGCCGACCCGTCCGCCGACGTCGACGGCTTCGATGCCGCCAGCAAGACGGCCATCCTCGCCTCCATCGGCTTTGGCACCCGTGTGACCACCGACGACGTCTACCAGCAGGGCATCCGTACCATCGGCGCCGAGGACATCGCCCAGGCCCGCGAGCTCGGCTACACCATTAAGCTGCTGGGCATTGCGCGCAACACCGATGCCGGCGTCGACGTCCGCGTGCACCCCACGCTGATCCCCGCCGACCACATGCTCGCCAAGGTCAACGGCGCCATGAACGCCGTCTACGTGGTGGGCGACGCCGTGGGCGAGACCATGTTCTACGGTGCCGGCGCAGGCTCCTTCCCCACCGCGAGCGCCGTCGTGGGCGATATCCTGTCGCTGTCCGAGCAGATCAGCCGCGGCGTGGCGCCGCTGCCCGAGATTGAGCCCTACGGCCACAACCTTGCCTTTAAGCCCATGGACGAGCTCCAGACCAAGTACTATGTGCGCCTGAAAGTCGCCGACCGCGTGGGCGCCCTGTCCGAGACGGTCGATATCTTCGCCAAGCACAACATCTCGATCTCGCTCATCAATCAGGTCGAGGACGGCAAGTCGGGCGTCAGCGATACCTGCTCGGTCATCTTCCTGACGCACCGCGCGCTCGAGAAGGACGTCCAGGCTGCCGCCGCCGAGCTTGCCAGCGTCGACTGCGTGGCCGAGATCGCCAACGTCCTGCGCATCGAGGACGTCGAGGCCTGGACCGAAGGCGTCATGGCCAACTAGCCCGATTCTCGGCAAATCAAATAACGCATGAGGGGCTCCCATCCGATTGGATGGGAGCCCCTTTTAGTTACATCTTTTGCACGAAGTGGTCGACTAACGTTTGAGCAACTTGACCGTTCATCAACAACCGTGGATACCGTTTACCGATATGCGGCGTCAGCTGTTTTTTGCCGCCACTATGCTGTGCTGCAAGTATCCATGCACATAAGAGAGGAAGCGATATGCTGCTCAAGGGCAAGAAAGCAATCATCACCGGAGGCACGCGCGGAATCGGCTATGCCATCGCCTGCCGTTTTATCGAGGAAGGCGCCGCCGTCACGGTCTTTGGCTCGCGCCAGGAGACTGCCGACGCAGCCGTTGAGAAACTGGCAGCCGCCTATCCCGAGGCCAAGGTTTGGGGCCGCTCCTGCGACCTCACCTCGCTCGAGGCCGTAACTGAGGCCTTTACCCAGGCTGCCGCCGATATGGGCGGCTTGGACACGGTCGTCAACAATGCCGGCATCTCCCAGCGCTCGCCCCTTTTGGACTACACGGCCGAGGAGTTTGCCAAGGTCATGGACCTCAACGTCGTCGCCGTCTTTAACGGCCACCAGGCTGCCGCCAAGATCATGACCGAGGCCGGCCACGGCGGCACCATCACCACCACGAGCTCGATGGTCGCTAAGTACGGTCAGCCCTCCGGCGTTGGCTATCCCACGTCCAAGTTTGCCGTCAACGGCATGGTCCAGTCGCTCTCGCGCGAGCTCGCCCCCATGGGCATTCGCGTCAATGCCGTCGCACCCGGCGTGACCAAGACCGATATGGTCGCCAACCTGCCCGAAGAGGTCATCAAGCCTATCATCACCACCATTCCGCTGGGCCGCATGGGCGAGCCCGAGGATGTCGCCAACGCCTTCGTCTTCCTGGCGAGCGACATGTCCGCCTACGTCACAGGCGCCGTGCTCCCCGTCGATGGAGCCGCCCGCTCCTAAGGGACCACGAGCTTTGGCCCCTGGCCTCAACATAGCTCAACCAAAGAAGGCGCGCTGTCCACATCAACCGCAGACAGCGCGTCTTCTTCTGTTTGAAGGGAAACTGTGTCCCGTTTCGCGTCCGTCCTCAAACGGGAATGCCGCCCCCGCATCAGCGTCGGCTACTTGCCGTCGTCCTCGTCGGCTTCTTCGTGCGCATAAAGCTCCAGCATGCGACGGCGGTACTCGTGCACGGCGAGCTTGGCGCGCTCTAGGCGGCGACGCTCACGCGGGGTGAGCTCGGACGGATCTATCTCGTCGCCATAGGTCTTATCGGCAAGCAGATGCGCCGCATCCACAATGCGCGCATCGATGCGTTCGCTCGCCGCCCGATCAGAAAGGCGCTCGGCAATCGTGTCGAGTGTAGGCAAGCCTTCGAATACGCGACCATGTCCATGCGACGTCAATAGCTCGTGCTCGCGGGCGAGAAGACTTGCCAGGTCGTGATGGGCACGCAGGATATTGAGCGCATCGGCGGGATGCTCGGCAACCTCCGCCACGGCGGCGACCGGCGCCGCATCGACCACGCGGTAGAAGAGCTGCGCGAGCAGTGGCATCAGGAACACCGTGATGGCGCCGGCTGCCACCATAACCGAAGCGACGCCTTGCGATAATGCGCCGGCATTGACGGCGACGCTCGTCACGGCGACGATGATCGGCAGTGCCGTGGTGCAGTAGAGCGCCACGGTGATGCGACCGTAGGCAGAAACATCGCGCGTCTTAGGGCAGATGCCCATGGAGACAACGATGGGCACGGCACGGATAACCAGCAACGCCACGATAAAGCCCACGAGCAGGCCAGGGCGCGATGCTACAGCCGTCAGGTCGATCTTGGCGCCCGAAACGGTAAAGAACACCGGGATCAAAAAGCCATAGGCAAGGCCATCGAGTTTAAGCTCGAGCGTATGGTTGCCCTCGGGGATGATGTAGCGCAGGACGAAGCCCGCGGCAAAAGCGCCCAGTACGATATCGAGGCTAAAAATAGCGGAAAACGCCACGAGCGTGACCAGGATGAGCACTGTGAGGCGCACGAACGTCTGAGAAGTCGTATCGGCGCGCTCCTGAATAAAGGCAAAGAAGCGGCTGCCAATACGCTTGGAGCGGCTGGGGACCACGGCAAGCAGCACGCACACCACGGCGAACAGCCCCAAGATCAACAGCGTCTCGACACCCGTACGGGCAGACAGCAGCACCGACATGGCGAGCACGGGTCCGAGCTCGCCCCACGTACCATAGGCAAGAATCGAATCGCCGACGCGCGTCCCAGAAAGCGACCGCTCGCGCAAGATGGGCATGAGCGCCCCAAGCGCCGTCGAGGTCAACGCCAGCGTCACGGCGATGCCATCAAAATGACTGACCGAAAACCACGGGGTAAAGCGCACGGCAAGCCAGGCGATACCAAACGTGACGACCCACGTCGCCATGCCGTAACGCCCCTCGATGCCCGTGATGTTCTTGGGATCGATCTCAAAGCCGGCAAGCAGGAACAAAAAGGCCAGGCCGAGCTCGGACACGAGCGAGACCTCGGCATCCACATGGATAATGCCGAGCATATGAGGTCCCAGCACCGCGCCAAACACGAGCAAAAAGACCGTCTCGGGAACGGGTTTTCCGGGAATCGCCGAGGCGATGAAGGGACTTGCAAAGGCCACGAGTGCGATGATGGCGAGCGAAACAAATGCCATGTGATGCCTTTCTCTTGTTTGCGCTCCACTGTAGCACCCTCGCCGTCCTCAACGCGCCACGAGCTGTCGTATCATAGTGAGGTTTAAAAGTATGTGGCTCAAGGCGATCGCGAGGCTTGCCCCGCAAACCGACCGCTGCCGCATACCGCACCGTACGCCCAACCGATCAGGAAGGCAGGAACCAATGGTCTCTCGTATTTACGTGGAGAAGAAACTCGGGTTCGACGTCGAGGCTCAGCAGCTCAAGGGCGAGCTGAGCGAGATTCTCGGCATCAAGGGCATCGAGGCTCTGAGGATCATCAACCGCTACGACGTCGAGGGCATCGATGAGGAGCTGTTCCGCTCCTGCGTGCCGACCGTCTTTAGCGAGCCCCAGGTCGATGTGACCTACAACGAGCTCCCCGCAAGCGATGGCGCCGTCTTTGCCGTCGAATTCCTGCCTGGCCAGTTTGACCAGCGCGCCGACTCCGCCAGCGAGTGCGTGCAGCTCATCAGCCAGGGCGAGCGCCCCGCCGTGCGCTCCGCCAAGGTCTATATGATCTCGGGCGCCCTGGACGAGGCCGCCATCGATGCCATTAAGCACTACGTGGTGAACCCCGTCGAGGCCCGCATTGCCTCACTCGACCTACCCGAGACGCTGCACATGGAGACCCCCGAGCCTGCGCCCGTCGAGGTGCTTGACGGCTTCCGCGAGCTCGACGAAGCCGGTCTTGCCGCCTTTATCTCCGAGCGCGGTCTTGCCATGGACGAGGCGGACATCGCCTTCTGCCAGCAGTACTTCCGCGATGAAGATCGCGACCCCACCATCACCGAGATCCGCGTGATCGACACCTATTGGTCCGACCACTGCCGCCACACCACCTTCGGTACCGTCCTGGATGACGTGACGATCGACGACGCCGTGGTGCAGCAGGCCTTCGACCGCTACATGGAAATGCGCCACGAGCTCGGTCGCGACGCCAAGCCCGTCTGCCTCATGGATATGGGCACCATCGGCGCCAAGTATCTCAAGAAGACCGGCGTCATGACCGATGTCGACGAGTCCGAGGAGATCAACGCCTGCACCGTCAAGGTAAAGGTCGATGTTGATGGTGAGGACCAGGACTGGCTGTTCCTCTTTAAGAACGAGACCCACAACCACCCGACCGAGATCGAGCCCTTCGGCGGTGCCGCCACCTGCGTGGGCGGCGCCATCCGTGACCCGCTCTCGGGCCGCAGCTATGTGTACCAGGCCATGCGCGTCACCGGCGCCGGCGACCCCACCGTCCCGGTTTCCGAGACGCTCGAGGGCAAGCTCCCGCAGCGCAAGCTCGTGACCACCGCCGCCGCCGGCTACTCCAGCTACGGCAACCAGATCGGCCTTGCCACCGGTCAGGTCAACGAACTCTATCACCCCGGCTACGTGGCCAAGCGCATGGAGGTCGGTGCCGTCGTGGGCGCTACCCCGGCAAACCACGTGCGTCGCGAGTGCCCCGCCCCCACCGACAAGATCATCCTGCTGGGCGGCCGCACCGGCCGTGACGGCATCGGCGGCGCCACCGGCTCCTCCAAGACCCAGAACACCGA
This sequence comes from Collinsella sp. TF09-1AT, assembly GCF_003436895.1. Taxonomy (NCBI): domain Bacteria; kingdom Bacillati; phylum Actinomycetota; class Coriobacteriia; order Coriobacteriales; family Coriobacteriaceae; genus Collinsella; species Collinsella sp. TF09-1AT. Next base: position 27,028 of record NZ_QSRC01000002.1, read on the forward strand.
GTCCATCGAGACTTCGGGTGCCGAGGTCCAGAAGGGCAACGCCCCGGTCGAGCGCAAGCTGCAGCGCCTGTTCCGACGCGGCGACGCTTGTCGCTTGATCAAGCGCTGCAACGACTTTGGCGCCGGCGGCGTCTCGGTCGCCGTGGGCGAGCTTGCCGACGGCCTGTATGTCGACCTCGATACCGTGACCAAGAAGTACGACGGCCTGGACGGCACCGAGCTCGCCATTTCCGAGTCCCAGGAGCGCATGGCTTGCGCCGTCGCCGACGGTGACGTCGAGGAGTTCATGGGCTACGCCGCCGAGGAGAACCTGGAAGCGACCGTTATCGCCGAGGTTACCGCCGAGCCGCGCATGCGCATGGCCTGGAACGGCGTCGCCATCGTCGACCTGTCCCGCGAGTTCCTCAACTCCAACGGTGCGCCCAAGCACCAGGCCGCCCACGTCTGCGCCCGCAGCGTGTGGCAGCCCAGCTGGGCCGGCACCACGCTTGCCGAGCGTATGACCTCGCTCGTCACCGATCTTAACGTCGCCTCCAACAAGGGCCTTTCCGAGCGCTTCGACTCCACCATCGGCGCCGCCACCGTGCTCATGCCCTTTGGCGGCAAGACGCAGCTCACCCCGAGCTCTGCCATGGTCGCCAAGTTCCCCGTGGACGGCGAGACCACCACGGCGAGCGCCATGGCATGGGGCTTCAACCCCTACCTGATGGAGGCCGACCAGTTTGCAGGTGCCTACCTGTCCGTAGTCGAGTCCATCGCCAAGCTCGTCGCCGCCGGTTTTGAGCACAAGCGCGCCTACCTCTCCTTCCAGGAGTACTTCGAGCGCCTGCGCACCGAAGCCGAGCGCTGGGGCAAGCCCATGGCAGCCGTTCTGGGTGCTCTTATGGCCCAGGTCGATCTGGGTGCCGGCGCCATCGGCGGCAAGGACTCCATGAGCGGCTCGTTTGAGGACGAGGCCGGCGAGCTCAACGTTCCGCCGACCCTCATCAGCTTCGCCGTGGCCGTGGGTCGCGCCGCCCGCGCCACATCGCCCGAGTTCAAGGGCCTGACGCACCGCGTCGTCCGCATCGCCCCCGCCACCTATGGCGAAGACTACCGCCCCGATGCCCAGCAGCTGCTCGCCGCGTTTGACGCCGTCGAGGCGCTCACCGCCACCGGCGACGCCCTGGCCATCTCCACGCCCGGCTACGGCTGCGGCGCCGAGAGCCTCTTTAAGATGTGCGTCGGCAACCAGATCGGCATCGAGCTTGCCGAGGACGTGGACGTGGAGAGCCTCTTCACCCCGCTCTACGGCAGCTTTATCGTCGAGCTCGCAGAGGATGCCGAGCTGCCCGAAGTCGCCGACGGCGTTGTCGTCGAGCCCCTGGGCACCACCGTCGAGGGCTATGTCATCGACACCGGCTCCGAGGTCATCGAGCTCTCCGAGCTCCAGGAAGCCTGGGAGAGCGGCATCGAGGGCGTCTTTGCCTACCGCAGCACCAGCGAGCAGCCCGAGGCCGAGACCATTGACTATCGCGCCAAGGACATCCATGTGTACGGCGGCGCCAAGATCGCCCGCCCGCGCGTGATTATCCCCGTCTTCCCCGGCAACAACTGCGAGTACGACAGCGCCCGTGCCTTCCGCGCCGCCGGTGCCGAGGCCGACACCTTCGTGATCAACAACCTCACGCCCGAGGCCGTTGCCGAAAGCACCCACGAGCTTGCCCGTCGCATCCGCCAAAGCCAGATCGTCATGATCCCCGGCGGCTTCTCGGGCGGTGACGAGCCCGACGGCTCCGCCAAGTTCATCACGGCGTTCTTCCGCGCTCCCGAGGTCACCGAGGCAGTTCGCGACCTGCTCAAGGCCCGCGACGGCCTGATGCTGGGCATCTGCAACGGCTTCCAGGCCCTGGTCAAGCTCGGCCTGGTGCCCTACGGTGACATCGTCGACGCCACGCCCGACGCGCCCACGCTGACGTTCAACACCATCGGTCGCCACCAGAGCCGTCTGGTGCGCACCCGCATCTCGTCCAACCTGTCCCCATGGTTGTCGCAATGCAGCCTGGACGACCCCTACACCGTCGCCATCAGCCACGGCGAGGGCCGCTTTGTCGCCAATGACGAGGTGCTCGCCCAGCTAATCGCCAACGGCCAGGTCGCCACGCAATACGTGGGCGAGGACGGCAAGCCCAGCATGGATCTTTCCGTCAACCCCAACGGCTCCGCACTCGCTATCGAGGGCATCACGAGCCCCGACGGCCGCGTCCTGGGCAAGATGGGCCATGCCGAGCGTCGCGGCGACAACCTGTACCGCAACGTTCCCGAGCATGTCCCCGGCGATAAGTTCATGCCGATCTTTGAGAGCGGCATAGCCTACTTCGCCTAAAGACGTTCCCATCGGGTACAATCCCTTCGGGTAACAACACCCGCCGCCGGCACCTCCGGTGGCGGGTTCTTTTTTGCTTCGCGCATACAGGAAGGACATCATGGAAAGCCGCAAGCCGCATCTCGCCACCCTGCCCGGACTCATTCTGGGCTGCCTTATCTGCTGTGCGCTCTGGGGATCGGCTTTCCCCTGCATCAAGATCGGTTACGAGCTCTTTGGCATTCCCGCGCACGATAGTGCCTCGCAGCTGCTCTTTGCAGGCTTGCGCTTCACGCTTGCCGGCGCCCTGGTCATCGTTGGGATGAGCGCGGCGAAGCGCCGCCCACTCATCCCGCAGGCTCGCGACATCAAGCCCATCTTTGTCTTGTCGCTTTTCCAGACGATCGGGCAGTACTTCTTTTTCTACCTGGGACTCTCGCGCGCCAGCGCCATGTCGAGCTCCATCATTGAGGCCAGCGCCAACTTCCTCGCAATCCTCTTTGCCGCTCTGGCGTTTCACACCGAGAAGCTCGATACAGCCAAGGTGCTTGGCTGCGTGTTGGGCTTTGCCGGTGTAGCGCTCGTCAACCTTTCGGGCGCGGATGGCACCTTTGGCTTTGCGCTCGACGGCGAGGGCTTTATCCTGGCTTCCACCGTTGCGGGCGCCCTGTCGACCTGCCTCATTGGCATTTTCTCGCGCGAGCATGACGGCGTTTTACTCGCCGGCTGGCAGTTTTTAGTCGGCGGTCTGGTCCTTACCGCCATCGGGCTTTTGATGGGCGGCGCGCTATCCCCCACCAAAATCGTCCCCGCCATCGCGCTCATCATATATATGGCACTCATTTCCGCCGTCGCATACTCGCTGTGGTCTCGCCTGCTCGCCGTCAACCCCGTCAGCCGCGTTTCGGTCTTTGGCTTTATGAACCCGGTCTTTGGCGTAGCGCTAAGCGCGCTGCTGCTCGGCGAGGGTGCTGGCACAAGCCCCGTTACCGTCATTGTGGCCCTGTTCCTGGTCTGCGGCGGCATCATCATTGTCAACAAACCTAAACAGGCCTAACAAGCCAGGCCCTTGCATATGCCGCACCTGCAGCGGACATTCGCGTGGTCGCTTTTTTCTAGCGTATCTGGACGCCGGCTTTTTTCTTCTCGTGCTTTACGCGGTAGAGCTCCGCATCGGCAGCGCGAAGCAAATCTTACCAGGTATCGACACCATCACCCATCCGTGCGTAGCCGATAGACATCCGCAACAGATACGGCACCTCGGTACGCGCGAGCTCGTTGTTGATTGCCTCGCACAGGCGCATGATGTCCTGCTCTGCTATCGCCTTTTGGAGCACTACGAACTCATCGCCGCCATAACGTGCGATAAAGCCACCAGACGCCGAGCAGACATCTTTGGGCGCGGTGGAGATGAGCTGAAGAGCGCGGTCACCCTCCACATGTCCGTAGCGATCATTAATCTGCTTAAAGCCATCAGCGTCCATCATGAGCAGATACACATCGCCCGTATGATCCGCATTCGAGAAGAGCGACAGCATATAGGTCTCAAAACGGTTTCGATTGTTGAGGCCAGTCAACGGATCGGTCGAGATCAGCTGCTCCTGGCAGACGATGTAGAGCAGCAGCATGCTAATCATTATGCCGACACAAAGCCCGGGCACCGAAAACACGACCTGAAAGGTGCCGCCCACCAGGGCCGGAATGGCGAAAAATGCCAAGGTTCGATAGATGGCCTTCTTTTGTAGACTCTCGACCCTGCGCGATTGCACAAACGCGTGCAGGGACGTATGAATAACGTAGCAGTAGCTGACGATGGGCTGGATCATATAGGCAAAGCAGCGATGATACACGCCCTGCGCATCGATATAGAACAGGGCGTGCGTCCAGCAGCTCGTAAACGCCAGCACGACCACCAGCACCGTAGGCAACGTTACGAGCGCCACCTTATAGCGCGCGGTCAAAAGGCGAGAGCCCTGCACTGTCTCGGAATAGATAAACCAAATGAGGCACGCGATGGCAAAGAGTGAAAACGAAACCGCGTTGGAAATCCAGTTGGCGGCAATGCCCAGCGTGCCGTCCACACCATCCGAGAGCGTCCAGATCATATCGAATAATATTTACGCGGCAGAGGTATAGCCGAGCATGCTAAACAATAGCTGCTGGGTACTCGAGAATAAAGAGCGACGGCTTCGCGCGGCAAGCCCGATAAGAACAATCATGCAGAGCAGGAATATCTCAATCTTGAGTGCCTTAACCACTAGACGCCATCCCTTCAATATCCAAGTGGTCAGAATCGCCCGATTCGGGTCTGGGCAACAAACACCCCTACCCGCAGGGGTAAGGGGAATAGTAGCAGAGCGTCCGAACATTACTGCAAGACAGCTTCCGTTCGGACGCTCGAGCGGCGCGAATTGCGCGCCGGCATCATTGATGAATGATGATTGCTACTCGCCATAGATGTCGGTCGCGACGGCTTCCTCGATGGCCTCGACACCGGCGGGCGACAGGTCCTCCTTGCCCTGGCAGAACTTCTTATCGACCCAGCCAGTAAGAATCGGAGCCATGATCGCCGTGATGATAACAGCGGTGGCGATCTGGGCGTACGCGGCGGGCGCAAGCTCTGCATAGCGCGGCGCCACCTCGGCAAGAGCAACCGGCGTGGTCATAGCCGTGCCGGCGATGGTGGAGCAAGCCACGGCGGTCTTGCCGTTACCACCGCACAGGCGCTCGAACGCAAAGGTGATGGGACCGACGACAAACAACGTAACAAGGCCCAGCAAGATGCCGGAAATGCCACCAGTGACAAAGCTCGACAGGCTCATGGATGCACCAAGCTGAAATCCGATGACGGCAATCGCGGGATTGGTGCCGGGAACCAGCAGGTTCTTGATAAACGGGAAGAGGTTGCCCAAAACCATACCGATGACAAGCGGCAGGATGGAGCCGACGATGGTGCCCAGCGGGATGTTAGCAAGACCAGAAACGCCCAGGATGATCATGGTGACGGCGGGGCCGGCCGTAAAGAACAGGATGCCCACGGCGCCCTGCTCGGACTCATCGCCAAACTCGCCCATGATGCCCGTATAGAGCGCCATGTTGCAGAAGGTGATGCCGCCGATAATGGAGACCGAGCTCAGGCCCAAAAAGTTGTCGTTAAAGAAATACGCAACGCCCAGGCCCAGCGCGGCTGCCACCACAAGCTTAGGGATCAGTACGACGACGCCGGTCTTGATAGCGCCCGGCGTGGACTTAAAGCTGATGCCGGCACCCACGAAGAGCAGGATCGCGGCGACGATGGTATTGGAACCGCCGCGACAGGCGGCGGTAAAGAAGCCACCGATCTCGAAGACCTGCGGGCAGAAGGTATTGAGCAAAAGACCGACGATCATCGGGTAGATCATGATGTCGCCCGGGATTCGCGGTACTTTGAATTTCTTTTGCTCGTTGGCGGTCGCTTCCTGTGCCATGAAACCCCCATTTCCGTTGACGGGACACAAAAGCCCACGTCATACTTTGCTACAGTAAAGTTTGACCATGGTACCAGAAGAAGCAGACAGGCTCGGTGAGAAATTCGATTCGCAAAGTCGAGACGGTAAACGCGCCCTGCTCTTATACGAGGCTCAAAACGATATAGAGCACGATGCCCGAGACGCAGCACCACAGCATCGACTTTGTCTTGATTGCCACCGCCACGACGCCGGCAGATGCGATCCAGGGAATCAAGCCCTGCCACAAGCCGGCATCGAAAGCGCCGGGGCTTATCAGGTCGTTAGCGACTAGCGCCGCAAAGGCAGCGGGCGGAATATAGCCCAAGGCCTCGGTAACGCGGGGTGAAAGCGTTCTCCCACGCAAAGCAAACGCCGGGGCAATGCGGAAAAACGCGATGGCCGCCCACGACGAAAGCCACAGGACCAAAAACTCGTTAACGGGCATCGCGAGCACCCCTTCCTTCGGCGAGGGCATCGCACACGAGCGCCGCGGCAACGCCGACGAGTACGCTTACCGGCACGGCGACATTCGTCCACCCCAAGAACTTGCATACGGCGACGGATGCCGCAGCCAAAACGGCAGCTACGGCATTGCCACGCGACAGTCGCTGCGAAAAGAGCAGGCAGATAAAGAGCGATGTGCAGACAAAACCTGCAAGAGCGGTGGGGACATCGACAACGGCACCGACAACGGCGCCCGTTGTGCACGAAACGCCCCATGTTGCGATGAGGATCACGTTGAGCGCAAAGGACTCGCGCGGACCCCAATCCTGCCCCTCAATCAACTTGGCAAGCGAGATGCCATATGCCTCCTCGGTGAGCGTCGCGGCAACGGCCAGCGTCTGACGCTTCGAGGCGCCCGCCAGATGCGGTGCGATCGATGCCGAGTAAAGTGCAAAGCGCGAGGAGATTGCGGCGACGCTAGCGACGATCGATGCCGCAGGCACGCCCGCCAGCCACAGGTTGCAGACCATAAACTGTCCGCAGCCCGTCACAAACGTGCTGCTCAGGGCAAAAACCATCCATGGTTCCATCCCCGCCTGCGCCATAATCATTCCGCACGGCGCACCTATCGCAACATAGGTAAGCATCACCGGCCAGACGGTTTTTAAGATCTTGAGCACCATAACGTTCCTCGTCCCGACAAGCTGTCCGAGCCGCATTCAACGACACGGCAGAATCATCGCCCGGCAGCAACCGACATCACCTACAATTGCCACCGGATCGAAAGATACAGAAAGACACAACTTTTTAGGAAGTCATTATGACAGCTATCGATCGTGTGCGGGCAGCTGCGGCCTTTAAGACCTATACCGATGCCTACGATGCCGCCAATCCACGTATCGCACTCAAAATCGAGCATACGTACCATGTTGCCGAGGCATGCGATGCCGTGGCACGTAAACAGGGTTGGTCACCGCAGGACATTGACCTGGCGTGGCTGTGCGGACTGCTGCACGATATGGGTCGTTTTGAACAGCTGCGGCGCTGGGACACCTTTAAGGACGCCGAGAGCATGAGCCATGCAGCGCTGGGCATCGAGGTCCTCTTTGGCGAGAATCCCGCCGATGCACCCGCCGTAACGAGCATCCGCGACTTTATCGATGACCCGGCAGAAGATGAGCTCATCCGAGCGAGCATTGCTTATCACAGTGATTTCCGTCTACCCGCGCAGCTCGACGAGCGCACGCGGAGCTTCTGCGATATCGTGCGCGATGGCGACAAGATCGACATTATGCGCACCATCGCCGACAGCACTGTCGACACTATCCTCAAAGTGGATGAGGACGCGTTTGTAGCCAGTCGCTTCTCGGCACCGACGCTGGCCGCCTTTGACGAGCACCGCTGCGTCGCACGCGATGAACGCAACGAGCCCGCAGACTACCTGGTGGGACTCATCTGCTTTATGTTTGAGCTCGTCTATCCGACAAGCCGTGCGCTGGCGCGCGAGCAAGGCGATATCTATCGCCTGCTCGACGCGCCCTTTGGCATTACGCGGCCCTTTATCGACCCCACCACGCAGGCAACCTGGAGCCGCCTTAAGGACGAGCTGCGCCGCTGGCTGGCAAGCGCTTAGCACTCGAGCTGAGCCAGCAACTCCTCAACGACCTCGACGGCGTTTCCAACAACCTTGTACTGGGCGGCGCCAAAGATGGGGGCATCCGGGTCCTCATTGATGGCGATAATGCACTCCGCCCCACCGATGCCGGCGAGATGCTGGATAGCACCCGAGACACCGATGCTCACGAGGAGCTTGGGCGAGACCGATACACCCGTCTGGCCAATTTGATGGCGATACTCCAGCCAGCCGGCCTCCACCACGGGGCGCGTGCAGCCAAGCTCGGCTCCCAGAGCCTCGGCAAGCTTTCGCATCAGCGGTAGGTTTTTCTTGGAGCCAATGCCGCGGCCCACCACGACCAGACGCTCGGCATCGGCAATTGAGGCCTGCTGTCCCCACTCCTCGGCGGGAATCGAGATCTCGACACGGGCCTTAGCATCATCCGCAAGCGATATCTGGGTGATCGTGCCGGAACGGCCGTAGTCGAAGTCGGGAGCCTTAAAGATACCGGGGCGCACCGTTGCCATCTGCGGACGGTGGCTGGGGCAAATGATGGTGGCCATCAAGTTGCCACCAAACGCCGGGCGCGTCTGCTGCAGCAAGCCCGTCTCCGCATCCATCGAAAGCACGGTGCAGTCGGCCGTGAGGCCCGTCTGCAGGCGCACGGCAACGCCAGGCGCCAGCTCGCGGCCAAACGCGGTCGCGCCGTACAGAATTGCCTCGGGCTTGCGCTCGGCTACCAAATCACAGATCAGCCGGGCGTAGACCTCCGCGTCGTTCTGACACAGGCGCTCGTCGCGACAGACTAGGACCTCGTCTGCACCGGCGTAAACCAGATGCTCCAGGTCACCGAGAGAACCCTCGGGGCCCATACCGACCAGTGCGACCAGACGGCAGCCGCGGGCATCGGCAAGCTCGCGCCCCTTGCCCATGAGCTCGTAGGCCACAGGAGCCACGGTGTCATGCTCGTCAGTCTGTACGAAGACCCAAATGTCTCGATATGCGTCAAGGTCCACCGCGCCGGCGGCCTCGTCGCGCTCAATCGAGATAGCGTTGACGGGGCAGGCGTCGACGCACCCGCCGCACAGGATGCAGCCGTCGGTTACGTGGGCACAGCGATTGGGGCGCTCGCCCTCCACCACAATGCCACCCGAGGCGCAGGCGCGAACGCAGCGGCCACAGCCAACGCAGGCCTCGCTATCGATTATCAGTCCGCCCATCTATGCCATCTCCTCGATAATCTTGGCAAGTTTTACCGCCTGCTCGGACGCCGTTCCCTCAACGGCCTCGCACGTTTGGTCACGGTCGGGCACAAACGAGCGCACGACCTGCGTCGGTGATCCGGCAAGTCCGCAACGCGAGGGATCGGCGTTTACGTCGGCAGCGCTAGCCACGCGCACGTCTGCATCCTCGGCCGCGCGAATACCGGCAATACTCGGCATGCGCAGCTGGCCAATCTCCTTGGCGGTCGTCATCGCACACGGCATCTCCAGGTACACCGTCTCCTCGCCGGCATCGCAGCCGTGGACGAGCGCCAGCGAGCCACACGTCGTAAATCCCGCACTCTGCACACAGCTCACGTCGGTCACGCAGGGGATCTCAAAGGCGCCGGCCAGCTCGGGGCCAATCTGGGCCGTATCGCCGTCCACTGCCATCTTGCCGCAGATGAGCAGGTCAAAGTCCTCATTGAGTGCCTCGATACCGCATTTGAGGGCATAGGTGGTGGCTAGGGTATCGGCACCCGCAAAGGCTCGGTCGGTCAGCAGCAGCGCGTCGTCGGCACCGCGGGCGATGCAGTCGCGCAGCAGCGATTCGGTCGCGGGGATGCCCATCGACACCACCGTCACACGCACGTCCATGCCAAAGCCGATAAAGTCGTCCTTCAGCGCCAGCGCGCATTCCAGAGCGCTTGCATCGAACGGGTTAATGACCGCCTGCTTGCCATCACGCACGATAGTATTGGTTTTGGGGTCCATCCTGACCTCGGTGCTTCCGGGCACCGCCTTGACGCACACCACCATATGGAAATCACTCATCTTCACGCGCCCCCCTTCTGGACGAGTCCATCCAAGAACTTCTCCGCAAACAGGTTGCCGCGACCCAGCTGGCCGGCAGGATCGAGCTGGAGTTTGAGACGCGCCGACTCGACCATGGCCTCGTGGCCGTACATCGTCTCCAAGAAGCCCGCCTTGATCTTGCCGACGCCGTGCTCGGCAGAAACGGCACCGCCCATGGCCGTGACCTCGGAAGCCCACTGGGCAAAGAGTTCTCCACCGCGACGGTAGTCTTGCGCATCGCGCGGCAGGATGTTCACATGCAGATGGTTGTTACCGATGTGACCCCAGGCGGCAGATTCAAGCCCACTTTCGGCCAACGTGCGACGATAAAGGGCGATGACATCGGCCAAGTGTGCATTGGGCACCGACATGTCCGAGCCCAGCTTGGTGATGGTAGGATCCATGCGGCGGCGCTCGTCGATAAGCATGTTGACGCTCTCGGGGACCGCATGGCGGAAGAACCGCTGGCACTCGCGATCAACCTCGGTGCGCGCGACCCATGTCGCATCGTCGCGGCCGCCCGCAAGCTCCAGCACCCATCCCAGGTGGTACAGCTCCTCGGTCGCCTGGGCCTCGTCATCGCAGTCGAGCTCCACGTAGACACAGACCTTGGCCTCTTTGTCGAGCACCGGCAGCGAGGCAAACGCCGTCGACTGCTCGCGCTGGCGACGCAGAATATCCAGGGCGCCAGCATCGAAGTACTCGATGGCAGCCGCATGGGACAGGACAGGGCGCACGGAATCGGTAAAGGACACGGCCTTGTCTTCGCTATCGAAAAAGCAGCTCACACCCCAAACGACCGCAGGTGCCGCTTGCAGGGCAATCTCGAGCTCGGTGATAACGCCGAGCGTGCCGCAAGCGCCGATAAAGAGGTCGATGGCGTCCATATCGTCCGCAACAAAATAACCCGAGGCATTTTTGGTCTTGGGCATGGTGTAGCCAGGAAGATCGAGCTCGAGTGTGTGGCCCTCTGCCGTCACGAGCGACAGGTGGCGGCCCTGGGCAAAAGCCTCGCCGCGCTGAAGCTCAAGCAAATCGCCATCAGCCAGCGCGACGTGGAGTCCCGTGATATGCGGGCGCATGGGGCCGTAAGCGTAGCTGCGGGCGCCGGAGGCGTTGCATGCCGCCATGCCGCCCAGACAGGCAGATGCCTCGGTGGGATCGGTGGGAAAGAACTGCTCGCGGGCCTCTTGAAACTCATCGTAGGCCTTAAGCGATGCCTGGTCCCAGCCAGCGGCCGGCAGTACCTTCTTGCCCAGCTGCTTGCGCAGTTCCGAAAGCACAACGCCCGGCTCCACGCGCAGCAGAAAGCGGCCTTGTTCATCGCGGCGAAGGCCCAAGTAGCGATTCATGCGGGAAGTATTGAGAATGTGACCGCCATGAGGCACAGCGCCGGCGGCAAGACCGGTCCGGGCGCCCTGAACCGTCACCGGGACACGCTCGGCATGGAGCTTTTTCAAAATGGCGCGGACCTCGTTCTCCGTTGTCGGAAACGAGATGCTTGAGGCCTCGCCCGATGTGCGAGACTCATCGCGGCCATACTCTTCGAACTCGTCGGTGAAGGGTTTGATGGTTGCAGACACGCGAACTCCCCCTTTAGCTAACTACAGTGTTTGCAGGGAGATGTTACCGCATCGTTTCGTCGACGTGTTCGAGACCGTCTCCATAATTGGCGTTTTTTACGTTCGTGCAATTCGGCGAACGGCAAGTCTTCCTCGACAGACGATGCTTTTAACACATATGGCCACGCCGTCGCCGATTGCTCGATTGTCGCTCGAAAAAAGTTGAAGTAATTTTTGCTGCCTTTTACCTGCGGAGAAACCAATCCGTCAAGCATTTGGTCAGAAATTGGTCAAGTTGCGACTGATAGGGTCGGCGTCGACAGCCAAAACCGATAGAAGTTTTGGCCCAAGAGCAGGGAGGTTCCCATGGCATATTACTGGCCCCAGTACGGCGTCGCCATCGAGGTCGACGACGATCCCTATCTCCTGCCTTTCGACGAAGAGGCGTTCCCCGATACGGCGGTCTACCATGTCACCACCGATGTTATCTGCGACCCCGAGTCGTTCTCGGCGCTCGCCCACCACATCGCGCGTATCCACGACATCGAGCTCCCTCACGACTTCGACGAGCTCATCTACTCGCGCCGCCTGATGCTTCACATGCTCTTTGGAGCGGACCCGTCCACGTTCGCACGTGTCTACACCACCAAGGATGCCGCATGAGTGCGAAGAAGCCGCCCCGCCTCGCAGGACTGGGACGTCGCAAGAAACTCGTCGTTGTCTGCCTGGCTATCGTCTGCGCCCTCATCGCCGTAGGGCTATACGCCTGGCAGTCGCAACCCGTGCCCGAAGCGGGTGCCTCAGTCACGACGGCAGAGGGTAAATCGCGCCAAGAAATCCAAGATGAGCTCGATGCCATCGTCCGCGACAACATGATGACGATCTCGGTCGCGCCGGTCGCTCAGCTGCAGGAGAACGGCAAGCTGCGCATCAACGTGCAAAACGTCCAAGACAATAAATTTCCCCAGCGATTCCGCGTCATCCAAAACGACGAGACCATGTACGAATCCGGTGTGGTCGAGACCGGCAAGACAATCGAGACGTGCCCCGCCGGCAACATCAAAGAAGGCGAAGCATACATCGAGATCCAGGCACTCGATGCAAAGACCCTCGACAGCCACGGCAATCCGACACGTGTCAAGGTACGGGTTGAGCAAGCCGAGAACTAGCTTTCCGGCCGACGCGGCACCGCACGCAATTCACCGGCATTTGTCCAATCATCGCGGGGACGGCCCGCGGCGAATAGAAAGGAACGACCATGGACATCACCAGGAACATGAACGGAGCCAGAGCGCTCGTCGTGGGCGCAGGGCTCGCGCTCGCGCTCGCAATGGGCGCCGCCCCGACGCCAGCTATGGCAGCCGGGCGCGTTGGAACCACGAAGGTAATGGTCAGGACCGAGATCGACAACGTTGAGTTCAAAGTTCCGACGGTTATTCCCTTCGTCGCCAAGCCCGACGGCACGCTTCAGGGCCCCTCAGAAGACGCGACCACCATCGACAATCATTCGGCCTACGGCATCCATGTCACCAACATGAAGATCGACGCCATGAACACCTGGACCATTGCCGCCGACGCCAAGGCCGGAACCGCGCAGAACTCCATCGACTTTAAGGTCGGCCCCGACGGCGCACTCCAGAACGCTAGCACCGCAATGCAGGAGACGGGCCTCGATCTTTCCAAGAATGCAGCCTTCGACATGGGTTACCAGGGCATTGCCGGTGGCACGGACAAAATTAAGCTCAAGACAAGCGGAAACGTCGCCCGCGTCACGCGCGACATCTTCCGCGTAACCGGCGAAGGCGATCAGGTTGCAACGATCACCTGGACGGTCGAGCCCGGTGCGCACACGGCATAAGGCCGTCGCCCTGGCCGCCGCCGTCAGCATCCTAGCATTTGAGCCAGCCATGGCCTTTGCCCAGCAAGAACAGGCACAGGCCGCCACGCAAGTGACGGTCGACCTCTCGGAGCTCGACCGTGGCGACCGCGAGGAACCGTTGGCGCAGACAGGCGACAGACGATGGCTCTTGGCAGCAGGCGCCACAGCAGCAGGCGCGGGGACCGCCGGCCTCGGTCTGCACATCAAACGCAGCCAGAAACAAAACACGGACAGGCCGCACTAAATTAGCTAAGGAGACCCCATGGCATCGAAGAACCTTTTGCCCGTCGTCGCACTCTGCGGCGCGCTCGCAACCGGAACGCCTGTCGCCGCCTGGGCGACTCCCGTCATGGCGGACTTCTTACCGGCAGCCCTAAGCCCCGCACCAAACCCGTCGAGCGCCATTGCGTGCAAGCGTTTTTCGTTCGCACAGGCTGCAATCTCAACCTCGGGATGCCTTCGCCGTAATACGGACGGCTCGATAGTCGTGGATATCAATCGTTCGAACAAGGCAAACGGCTCCCAGGCGGGGTGCGCCGTCTGCACGTGGCGCTCGGTTGTGCTCGATGCAGATGGCGATCCATGCAATTTAGAGCTGCGCATCGACATCGCTTCGGTCGATGACTCGGCGAACGGAGCGAAGGTCGCCTTCGACGGTGCGTTTTTCGAGAAAGGAGGCGGTATATGTCTGGGCTGCGCCGCCGCGAATGCAGACGACACGCAGCCCACCCTCTCATTCACGGCATCGTTGCGGCTGACCAAAGCCGGCACCGATGCCATCGCGGCGGGAGAAGCGTCCCTGCTGTTCTACGCCGTCAGCACCAAAGACACAGATGCTCATTTCGAGAAGCCAGCCGGATCACTCAGCCTTACACGAGGGATAGAAGCAGGCCCTATTGAAATCGATGCCCACGCGCAAAGCAGGCAACGCATTCTTGCCGACCCGGCGCTTCTCGAAATGGAGTGGAACGGATCCGGAGCCATCGGAATTCTCCCCTCCGCGCTTGACGCCAAGACGCTCTCCTCAAACGACGAACCCATCAACGCAACCATACAAGAAGAGAGCGCGGACAAGGAAGCGGGTGCGGGCGACACGCCGTCGCCGACAAACAGCGTCCCAGCTTCTTTCGAAGCACCGAATGAGCCCGCTACCGATCAAAACGATCCCGAGCTCGCGGACAGTCTGGGGCTTGCTGATCCTCAAGAGATCGATGAAGGTAACTGCTGCGTGCTTGCCGCGCTCGACCACACGGAGGTCATCGACGCTGCGAACATCGAAGTTGCCGCCGCCAATCAGCCCGTCCGCAAGTCGGCCATCATCGCATTTCCTGAATCCATCGAAGTCGTCTTTTTGCCATCGGGCGAGGTCGTGGCCCCAACACTGCTCACCTTGTTGGGCGCCAAGAATACTCGAAACGAAATTAAAAAGGTCACGGTTGTCGACCCTGCAACCACCGCTAAACTGCGCCTATACGCCGTTGCCCCAGACGGAGGCAAGACCTTGGAATTCGATGGCGACACACTCCTAGCCTGGCGACGTCTGGACATTATGCAAGACGTCTCGTATCAGATCGAACTCGAAGGGTTTGATCGTGCCCGCGATGCCAATATCATCGCCGCGGCTATTGAATCCCCACAGCGGCTTATGACACTGCGCTTTGACTACTATCCCTATGTCCCGACAACCACCTGAGGCTTAAATACTGCGCATCATTCCTAATACCACTTATATAACGTATTAGATGAGTCGCGATGTGCCTCGCATTCCATTCTGCTACGATTGCCACGTTGGCATCAATACAGGAGGGCTCATGCCGGGCTTGGGAACAATCATCAACGTTGTCCTTTTAGTTGCGGGCGGTCTTTTGGGATTAGCGGGCGGTCGCTTTATCACACCGCGTATCCAAGACACGCTCATGAAAGCGTCGGGGCTGTGCGTCCTGTTTATCGGCCTTGGCGGCACCATGCAAAAGATGCTCCTTATCGATGGGAAGGCGCTGGCGACCACTGGTACCACCATGCTCATTGTCTCGTTCGCCCTCGGCTCGCTCATCGGCGAGGCCGTCAACTTGGAGGCCGCCATTGAGAACCTTGGCGAATGGCTCAAGCGCAAAACCGGCAGCGAGGGCGATAACGAGTTCACCAACGCTTTTGTCTCGACTTCACTCACCGTGTGTATCGGCGCCATGGCCATTGTGGGATCGATCCAGGACGGCCTGCTCGGCGACTGGTCAACGCTTGCCCTCAAGGGCGCACTGGACTGCATCATCGTCTGCACCATGACGGCCTCACTTGGCCGCGGCTGCATCTTTTCCGCCCTGCCCGTCGCCTTGTTCCAGGGGACGATCACGCTGTTTGCCGGTGCACTCTCCCCCATCATGACCACGGCAGCCCTCGACAGCCTTTCGCTCGTAGGCTCCATGCTCATCTTCTGCGTCGGCGTCAACCTCATCCGCCCTCAGACCTTCCGCACTGCCAATATGCTTCCCTCCGTCATCATCGCCGTCATCTACGCCCTCCTGTTCTAAATCTATCTACGCAGCGGTATCTCGAACATCTGTTTGATGCTGTGCTATGATATGAGGTCACCGTAGCTGCGTTCGAGAGGAGGAGCGGTGGCCGACCAGGACATCAAGATGCTCATCGAGCGCATTATGGCCGAGGCCCGGACCCATCAGTCCGCCCGCTTCTCAAACGAAATCTACGCAGACGAGCCGATTCTCAAGACCGGCCGACAGATGCAGAACTTCCTCCCCGACCAATACCGCAAGATGCGTGAGATATCGCGTTGGCAAGAAGACCCAAAGGGCGGCGCGGGCCGTTGGCTTTCGGAGGCCGAGCTTTTCTACCGCCAAGGCCTGCTGATGGCCGACTTTGAGGACGACTGTCCCTACAACGGCACCTTTAAGTCGTACTTTCCCACCTACAACGCCATGAGCGACCGGCAGCTGCGCGGCTACTTTACCTGGCGCGCCCAAGTGCGCCGCGGGAATATTGAGGAGACATCGACCTCGTTTGCCTTTCTGTATCTCTATGAGTTGATTTGCGGCATTGGCGTAGATGACCCGCTCGATGGTTTTAACAAGATCGAGGCTTTTTGGGATGTCTATCGCGCCTTCGAGCCCGGCATCGACAGGTTTGCGCGCGTGTGGCTGCAGGACTACGCCGTGTTCCACAGGCTCGACCCCAAGCTGCTTCGTGACTCTAAAACCGTCATGTTCGATAACGCCCTTATCGAGCTGCGGCGCGCGGCACGAGACCTTGTACCAGCACCGGCACCGTCCGGCCAGCCCCCCAAGCGTCGCAAAACCTCCGAGCCCACGCTCCCCCTTCCGCCCGATGAGGTGCGCGAGGAGCGACTCATGGCCGCTATCAATGCCCTCTCCACGTATAACCTAAGTAACTCGCGGCTCGACCGCAGCCACCACCGCGATCTGCGCCACGTGGCGTGCGCCGTGTATGTCCGCATGGCGCGCTACTATGACACGCACCGAAAGACCGGCATCGTGGCGAGTTTATTTGGGGAGGAGACGGCCATGCCCTACACCATGTTTGCCTCTGCCGTATTCTTTGCGCCCGAGCGCCACGAGGACTGCGAATATCGCCTAGATCCTATCCATATCTACCGTTGCCAAAACGGCTTTTGGGAATGCATGCGTATCCACGGTAGTAGGCAAAAGAGCAGCAAGCTCGGTGAAATGATGCGCGCCTGCGACCAACGCCTGCGCCTGGCGCTGGACCCCGCCCATCCCCTTAAGGAAGAAAAGGTCCCCAAATATCTGGCCAAGATTATCGATGACGAGATTGTGGCATGGCTTTCATGGGACGCCGCACACCAGCCCGTCAAGATCGATATCGATCTGAGTCAGCTGGGGCACATTCGGAGCGCCGCCGCGCAAACGCGCGAGGCGCTTTTGATCGACGAGGAGCGCGAGGACGATGCGCTCGCACAGGTTGACGTGGCGGGCTCCGAGCAGCTGGAAGCCAAGCCCGCGTCCGACGTGATTGCCGAGGCGGTCACGGTGCCCATGGGGCAGGATGATGCCGACGAGCCGACCATATCCACCGACCAGTTTGGTGCCGTGGCGCCGCTTCTCGCGCCAACGCCCACGTCCGCAGCAACTGCCTCCGCTGACGCTGCGAACGAACTCGCACCAGCCGCAGCCGTCTATCTGCGCGCACTGCTCGAGCAGAACGCGGCGCAGGCGGCGTCGGCGGTTGAGAGGTCGGGGCAGAGCGAGGACATGCTCGTCGATCACATCAACGAGGCGCTCTTTGACCTGGTGGGCGACACCGTAATTGAGTTTGGAGCTGCAGGACCGCAGATTATTGAGGACTACGAAGCAGACGTGAGAGGATACCTAGACCATGAGTGATACCGCATCCGCAGCACCCCGCGTGCCCAAGCGCGTCGCCGCCGTCATTCTCAACTCGCTCAAGGGCGGCGTGGTCCCGCGCATCGGCCTTCCCTACATCACCGTAGGACGCGAGGTCGAGATCCGCGCCCTGCTCACCGATCTGAGCCTCATCGCCGACGGTGGCGCGAGCTTCCGCTTTCTGGTCGGTCGCTACGGCGCCGGCAAGAGCTTTTTACTCCAAACCATCCGCACGCACGCCATGGGCGAGGGGTTCGTCGTCGCCGATGCCGATCTATCCCCTGAGCGCCGTCTCCAGGGCGGTCAGGGACAGGGCCTTGCCACCTACCGCGAGCTCATCCGCAATATATCGACTAAAACGCGCCCCGAGGGCGGTGCCCTCAACCTTATCCTGGATCGTTGGGTCGCCTCGTGTGCCGACGTCGACGAGTCGGTCGTCAATGC
This sequence comes from Collinsella sp. TF09-1AT, assembly GCF_003436895.1. Classification (NCBI taxonomy): domain Bacteria; kingdom Bacillati; phylum Actinomycetota; class Coriobacteriia; order Coriobacteriales; family Coriobacteriaceae; genus Collinsella; species Collinsella sp. TF09-1AT. The sequence continues at coordinate 45,237 of NZ_QSRC01000002.1, forward strand.
CCAACTAGCCCCGCTCGAGGAGATGGTCCACGGCTTCGACTTCACCCGCATGCTTCGCCGCTATCGCGCGGCCGTATCCGAGGGAGACGAAGAGGCCATGAGCCGCGTGACCAAATGGATCCGCGGCGAATACCGCACCAAGAGCGAGGCTCGCGCCGAGCTGGGCTCCTCAACCATCATCAGCGATGACGACTGGTACGACTACGTCAAACTCATCGCGCGTTTTTTGGTTTGCAGCGGCTACAAAGGCATGCTGGTGCTCATTGACGAGCTCGTGAATCTGTATAAGATTCCCAACGCCATCACGCGCCAGTACAACTACGAGAAAATCCTGACCATGTACAACGACACACTTCAGGGCAAGGCGCAATACCTGGGCATGATCATGGGCGGCACGCCGACCTCCATCGAGGACCGCCGCCGCGGTGTGTTTTCCTACGAGGCCCTACGCAGCCGACTCGCCCAGGGCCGCTTTGCACGCGAGGACCTTAAGGACATGCTCGCGCCCATCATCCGCCTGCAGCCACTCACCTATGAGGAGCTGCTGGTGCTCATCGAAAAACTCATGCAGATCCATGCCGGCTACTTTGGCTGGACGCCCACGCTTACCGAGAACGACCTGGTGGACTTCCTCAAGATTGAGTTCGGTCGCGTGGGAGCCGATACGCACCTGACGCCGCGTGAAGTCATTCGTGACTTTATCGAGTTGCTCGATATCCTGTGTCAGAACCCCGACGCTAGCGTAGCCGAGTTGCTGCAAAGCGTCGGTGGCGACGCGCTGGCGCCGACAGCCGCAACAGACAACACCGGCACCGCAGGCGGCGACCGCAACTTCGCCGAGTTCACCATCTAACCTGCCAAAAAGGGACAGGTTTATTTTGGTAGGTTTTATCTCGGCAAATGCCGATATTGCAATTCGACGACCCATTGCCCGTTGCGTTTGATAACCCGTTGTTGAAAGGAGGCCCCGTGAACGCCTTTGACCGCTACGCCCCGTTTATCCAGGACTTCATCTACTCCCACGATTGGGAGAGCTTACGCTCTATCCAGGTTGCAGCAGCAGACGCCATCTTTAACACGCAAGACAACGTGCTCCTGACGGCATCCACAGCGTCCGGCAAAACCGAGGCGGCCTTCTTTCCCATCCTGACCGAGTTTTGGGAAAACCCGCCCACAAGCGTAGGCGCCCTCTACATTGGTCCCCTCAAAGCACTCATCAATGATCAGTTCGTCCGCCTCAACGACCTCTGCGAAGAGGCCGATATCCCCGTCTGGCACTGGCATGGCGACGTCTCGCAGTCGCACAAGGCAAAGCTCATTAAAAAGCCGAGCGGCATCTTGCAGATTACGCCCGAATCGCTCGAGGCGCTCCTGATCCATAAGCACATGGCGATCCCGCGCATGTTTTGCGACCTGCGCTATGTGGTCATCGACGAGGTTCACTCGCTTATGCGTGGCGACCGCGGCGGGCAGACGCTCTGCCTTATCGAGCGCCTCTCGCGCATGGCAGGTGTGCAGCCCCGACGCATTGGCCTTTCGGCTACCATCGGCGACCCCGAGCGCACGGGCGCCTTTCTCTCGCAGGGAACGGGACGCAGCTGCGTTATCCCCCGTTTTGAGGAACCGCGTCGCGTGTGGCGCATCTCCATGGAGCACTTCTACAACTCGGGCCCCCAGGCGCAGCAGCGAGGATTCGAGAGTGCTGGTCCCCAAGAGGCCGAGGTGCTTGCGTGCGAGCGCATCGAGGCGGCAGCGTCCACGGCACTGCCCGCCGGCACCCAAGACAGACGTCACAGCGGACAGCTCACGCAGGAGGAGCGCCGTCAGCGTCGCGAACAGGCACGGGGCAAGGTTACCTCCAGGGATCGTCGCACTTCCTCGGCCCCCGAGGGCGAAGTCGATATCCCGCGGGCGACCGAGCAGGCGCTTCTCAACCCCACCGACACCGCGCCCGAAAACGCCGACCCCGGCATGGGCTACATCTTTGAACATACGCGCGGCCGCAAGTGCCTGGTCTTTGCCAACTCGCGCGAGGAGGCAGAGGCCGTATGCTCCATGCTGCGCAGCTACTGCGAGAGCCGACACGAGCCCGACCGCTTTCTCATCCACCACGGCAATCTTTCGGCATCGCTGCGCGAGACCGCCGAGGAGCTGATGCGTGACGAGGAGCAGGCACAGACAACCGTCACCACCTCCACACTGGAGCTCGGCATCGATATCGGTCGTCTGGAGCGCGCGTTCCAGATCGATGCACCGTTTACCGTCAGCTCCTTTTTGCAGCGCATGGGCCGCACAGGACGCCGCGATCTTCCACCCGAGATGTGGTTTGTCATGCGCGAGGAAGAGCCCGAGCCGCGCACGATGATGCCCGAAACCATTCCGTGGAAGCTCCTGCAGGGCATCGCGCTCGTACAACTCTATCGTGAGAAAAAGTGGGTCGAGCCACCCGAGCTCGATCGACTCCCCTATAGCCTGCTCTATCACCAGACCATGTCGACACTTGCCAGCACCGGTGAGCTCACGCCGGCAGAACTTGCCCAGCGTGTGCTCACGCTCAGCTATTTTCACCGCATCTCGGCCGATGACTATCGCGTCTTGCTCCGTCACCTCATTACCATCGACCATATTCAGATCACCGAGGGCGGCGGGCTCATCGTGGGTCTCGCAGGCGAGCGCATCATTAACAACTTTAAGTTCTACGCCGTATTTCAGGAAAACGAGGAGTTCACCGTTCGCAGCGAGTCGGCCGAATTGGGCACGATCGTCAATCCGCCACCGCCCGGTGAGCGCATCGCCATCGCCGGACACTGCTGGATTGTCGAGGAAGTGGACTGGAAGCGTCATACCGTCTTTGCCACACAGGTCAAAGGTCGCGTGCCGGCCTACTTTGGCGACTGCCCCGGCGACATTAATACACACGTACTCGAGCGTATGCGCAAAGCGCTTAACGAGCACGCGGCATATCCGTACCTCATGGGTAACGCGAGAGCCCGCTTGGCGCAGGCTCGTCATACGGCCGAGATTTCGGGCGCAGGAACCAAGCCGCTCATCAACCTGGGCGGCGACACCTGGGCGTTCTTCCCCTGGCTGGGCAGCTATGCCTTTCTGGCGCTCGAGCGCATGCTCAAGATTAAATGTGCCGCTGAGCTGGGCCTTCGCGGACTCGACCCGTCGCGACCGTACTATATGCAGTTTAAGATGAAGGCCGACGAGGAGACGTTCTTTGAGGTGCTCGCCGCCGAGGCCGAGAAGGACTTCGATCCCATTGAGCTCGTCTATCCCGGCGAGGTGCCTTACTTTGATCGTTACGACGAATTTGTTCCTGAGGAACTCGTGCGCAAGGGCTTTGCCGAAGGCGTACTCGATATCGAGGGCATGAAGCAGCGCATCCGCAGCTGGACCAGCTAATTTGGGACGGGGCTCTTTTAGCTATCCCTGCCGTTAATCAGCCAAACCGTTCGCGTTACCTGCCGGGGTAGCTAAAAAGCCCAAAAAGACTGGTCGAAAGAGGCCCGCCCCGAATAGGCTAGTCGCGGAGGGCCGCGCCGAGGAAGTCGGCATCGAAGGGCACGGCTTCGGCAAAGGTGTAGTCACCGTCGCTGGCGATGAGCAGGTAGTTCTCCTCGCCGCCAAATTCCGCATCGCCGCAGGGAACCACCCAAGCATGCGCAAACACCTCGAGCGCCGTGGCAACGCAATCGCGCAGGAACGTCACATCGCTCCCCTCGTTTGCACTCACGATATTGGCAGCATAGATACCGCCGGGGTTCAGGCTGCCCCGCACCAAACGCAGCGCCTCAATCGTCGCCAGCTCGCGCACGGGTTCGGCACCGCCAAAGCAATCGCTCACGACGACATCGTAGCGACGATGCCCCACGCTCGTCACGCCCAGATACGAGCGAGCCTCGGCGGTAATCACCCGCAAGCGGTCTCCCACCGTGCGCTCCAGCTCGTCCAGATAGAACCAACGACGTGCTAGACGCGTAATCTCGGCGTCGTACTCAATGACGTCCATGCGCAAGTTCTCGTGCGACATCAGCGCAAACTTGGGATAGGCAAACCCGCCGCCGCCCAGCATAAGCATGCGGTCGATGCCATGACTACAAGCATCGCGCATGGCATCCTCGGCCTCAAACACATCGTCAAACGCACGATAGTACACAAAGACGGGCTCTGCCCAACGCTCGCCAACATAGGTCGCGCTTTGGTACACGCCGCCTTGCACCAACACGCGGACTTCGTCGCCGTTCTCATCGTGCACGCGCTTCACGCGCGCCAGCCCATTGCGGGTCCTCGCGACCTGCAGACAGGCAGCGCGAACAGCAACGGCGGCCGCACCGAGCGCCGCGGCTCCCAGGGCAACGCCGGCAACGACACCGGCAGAAACACTCGGCTTGTTCATCTAGAGCTCCTTTTGCAGATAGAGTCCATGATCATAAAAACCCAAATGGCGATAGTACTCACGCGTGCCAATCGCGCTAATCACGTTGATGCGCGCATAGCCCGCATCCCGAGCAATTTCGCACGCGCGCTCCACCAGCGAGCGCCCCAATCCATGATGCTGAGCCGCCTGGCCTTGATCGCCCACGCGCGCGGCCATACCATACACGTGTACCTCACGAATCATCGCCTCGTCCGGCGTCGTCGGCAACTCGTCCGCATGCGCGGCAACAAATGCGCGGTCGGGCAGCGACAAGCGCAAAAAGCCCGCGATCTTGCCCTGCGGCGTTACCCACTGCAAAAAGCGCTCATGCGTCACCGGCGTCTCGTACGCCACCTCCTCGTTAAGGGTCAACTCGCCCAGGTCGGCGCCCGCCGTGCTAATCTCGCGATACCGAATCTCGCGCACCTTGGCGCCCTTGCCCTGCGCCGCCAGGCGATTCTCGACCAGCTGGCGAAGGTTGGGCTTCTTGTTGCCCACCATAATGTCGTCGGAACTAAAGTCGCGAATCATACGGCTAATGCGGCAGAACGCCGGCGTCACCACGATGTCATCGGCCAACACATCGAGCAGCTCGTCCTCGGTATAGGGGCGCCACTCGCCACGCTCATAGCAGCCCACCAGACGCGAGCCCTCGATGAGCGCACACGGGTAGACCTTGACCTCGTCGGGCATAAAGGCCCCTTCGGTCATAAAGCGCTCGTAGTCGCGCTTGTCCCCCGCGGACGTGGCGCCCAGCAAGTTAAGCATAAAATGTGCGTGGATCTTAAAGCCAAACAGGCGCGCGAGCGAAAACGCCCGATCGATCTGCGCCACCGAAATGCGACGCTCGTTGATATCGAGCAGGTGCTGGTCGAGACTCTGGATGCCCATCTGAATCTTGGTGCAGCCCAGACGGCGGATGAGCGTGAGCGCCTGCGGCGTCACGGCATCGGGGCGCGTCTCGATAACGAGCCCCACCACGCGATGCTTCGCCGTCTCGTTGATGCGCTGCTGGCGCTCAAGCTCCTCCATTGTTGCCGTCTGCCACTCGGCAACCCGGCCCCACGGCGTGCCGGGGCCATAGAGCTTTCGCACCGCGCGGTTATAGCCACCCACGGCAGCATCCACACGCCCTTGCTCGCCGGCAACGCCGGCGGCAAGCTCAGCCTCATCGGTCGCAATGCCGGCAGTCCTATAGCGCTCGCGACGCACCGCCACCACCGGCGGCAGGGCATCGGCGGGAGCGTCATCGAGCAGGCGCCCCGCCTCGGCACGGCTGATGCCCGGACGCGCCAACATGGGGTTGGCTGCCACGCCGGCCACGGCATCGTCATTGAGCGCACGGAAAAGCTCCGACACAAACCATGTTTGATACCCTTGCGGATAGTCGCTCCAAGTACCGCCAAGTACGATGAGCTCGATCTTGTCGGTCGCATGCCCCATTTGCGAAAGCGCGGTCAGACGAGCGCTCACCTGCAGATACGGATCAAAGCAGTTTTGCTCCGCACGGGCGCACGCCGGCTCGGCGTGCAGATAGCTTTTGGGCATGCGCAGGTCGTTGGGGCAAAACAGGCAATCGCCCGAGCACGGCCAGGGCTTGGTGATGACAGTAATGGTCGCCACGCCCGAAGCCGTGCGGCGCGGCTTCATACGCAACACCTGCAGCAGTTGACGCTCAAGCCTGGCGTCGATGTTCCACCCAGCCCAACGAGCCGGCTCTTCACGTTTTACCCGCTGGTAGAACGGCAACAGACGGCGCTTGGCCAAATCGCGTTTGTCGGCACCCTCACGGCGCGCCTCGGCATGTATCAGTTTGACGAGCGCTTTGTCGTCCACGGTCTCGCCGCGACGCAGAGCCTCGAGTATGTTCAAGATAATCTGTTCCATGCCCCCCATTGTAAAGGCAAAGGCGCCGAAGCCGACCACGGCCCCGGCGCCTTCATCAAACAGCGCGTCTATGCTTACGGGTTTTCGAAAAGCGCCCGTTACTCCGAATCAAACGACACGTCGCCCGAGCCGATCTCAAAACGATACGTGGCGGACTTATCGCCATTGTCGAACTCAGAATTCAATATGGTCTCGCCATCGTAGCCAAGCGGAAGGAAATCACTCTCGAAGTCGCCACTGCCCAGGGTAAGGCTCGCCTTAAAGCCCGTAGAGTTCGGAACCGTTATCTCTACATCGCCCGAGCCCACGGTAACGTCCATCGAGCTCGCGGGGGCCTGGTAGAGCTCGAACGTCGCATCGCCCGAACCAACCTCGGCATTCAGGGTATCGGTCACGGCGCCCGTAAACTCGACGTCTCCCGAATTCAACGTTATATCCAGATCATGGCACGCAATGTCCGCGACCGTCAGGTCGCCTGATCCTACATTCGCCGTAATGCCCACCAAGTTATCCGCAACATCTCGCGGCAGCTCAATGGTAATTGTGCGGTCAATCGCGCGCTTATCATCGTAGTAGAGCTGACTGATCTTGAGCGTAGAGCCCTTGACCTCAGCAAGGTTCCGGGTAGCCGCATCAGAAGCAGACGTCCCCTTCGCAACGCGGCCGCTTTCGATAACACGCACCGGGCCGCCGGTGACGTGTTTGACCTCGACCGTGCCCGACGTCACGTCCAAGTCAAGCGATGTGAACGCGTCGGCATCAAACGTTTCGCTCGAAAGTTGTTGAGGCCGAGCGGAATAGTTACCGCTATCCAAGAGATCATCGTCGTCAAACATATCGTCAAAATCAGACAAATTGCCAGATAGAATACCGGTCGTACGCACCATATCGGAATGAGCCAATAGCCGCGAAATGCCAAAGACAAGCCCGATGATGAGCACAAACGCTCCGATGCCAACGCCCAAGCGCACCTTGGATTCATGCGAAAGCTTCATCATTCATCACCCTCTTTGGTACTCGTCTCAGCGGAGGTTGTAGCAGCCGCGTCAGCATCAACCGCAGGGAAATCATCCTGAGCCTTGGCTGCCACCGGCGCCGGACCAACCTGAATATCCCCGCGCGCCCAATCACCATCGAGCGCACGCGCCACCCAGTGATAGATGGGAATCGTAAAGAAGATCAGCGCGGCAAAGGGACCGGCGCCAAACAGGAACATCAGCAGAAAGAACAGCATCCAGCACACAGCCCAATACGGGAACGACTGGAACGGTCCTTTCACCGGAGTCGGATTGACCGCACCGGCGTTCGTCGCTTGCGCCGTCGCGGCGTTAGCCGCCTGCGCGCTCCAGCTTGCAGCCTGCGCCGCCTTAGCCGCGGCATCACTCGCCTGCGTTGCGGCCTCGGTAGCGCGTGCCGCCGCCTCGTGGGTACGGGCTCGCTCCGCCGCCTCGGCCTCGCGCTGGCGGGCGCGGTCCTCATTCTCAAACTCGATATCGTCCTCGATCTCGTCGCTCGGATTGAGCAGCTCGTCCAGACTCACACCATAGAGCTTGGCGAGCGAGATCAGGTTCTCGGTATCGGGCGAGCTCTCCGCGCGCTCCCATTTACTGACCGCCTGGCGCGACAGTCCCAGCTTTCGCGCCAATCCCTCTTGGCTAAAGCCCTTGCTGCGGCGAAGGTCGGCGAGCCGCTGCGCAGTTTCTACATTCATGGTTCCTCCTATGCGATGCCAGCCGTGCCGCCGGACCGTTTTTTCTTAAGGCGCCTTGCACAGTTAAAAATCTATCCGCCACCGCCAAAAGCATGCCACCTATTCTAGTGAGATTTTTGACAACCGACGGTTGCGGGCACATATGAGCTGCGAAAATGCGTCCAAACAAAGCAATGACCCGCAGCTCGGTTGTCCCCGTTGCGGCGTTAACGGTAGTATGGTCGTACTGTTTATTCCGCACCGCCAACGGAGGGAGTTCCGCGCCGTGAACCGCGATTTCGCCTCATCGCTCATCCAGCTCAACAATACGTTCTATCGCGAGCACTCCGCCTCTTTTTCCGATACGCGCCAGGCCCCGTGGCCCGGCTGGGTGCGCACCATGGACATCGCGCTCGGGCAGCTCGACGTCGCCACGATCGAGCATCCCGTCCGCGTCTTCGATCTCGCCTGCGGCAATATGCGATTCGAGAACTTTGCCGCCGGCGGCACACTTGCCGCCAAAGGCGTCGACGGCACGAGTCCCTCGGCAGACGCCAGCTGCCCGCTTGAGTTCTATGGCGTCGACTCGTGCCAAGACCTGGCCATCGATGCTCATGGCCACGCCCTGCGCATCCCCAACCTGCACTTCCAGGAACTCGACGTGCTCGATGCCCTCATGAAGCTCAACCCCGCCGAGACACCCGACGCGCTTTTCGACGCCCCGCTCGCCGACATCTCGGTCTGCTTTGGCTTTATGCACCACGTGCCGTCGTGCGAGTATCGCGTGCGCGTGCTCGACGCCCTGGTGCGCCAGACGCGCCCGGGCGGCATCATTGCCATCAGCTTTTGGGAGTTTATGAACGACGAGCGTATGGCACGCAAAGCCGTTCGCGCCGAGGCCCGCGCCGAGCTCACCCCGCCGTTTGAGGGCTACGATTCCACGCAGTTCGAAGCCGGCGATCACCTCATTGGATGGCAAAATGACCGCCATGCCTACCGCTATTGCCATCACTTTGACGATCAGCAGATCACCGACCTGGTGCGCGGCGTTCGTACGTTCTACAAGAGTGGCGAGGTTCCCGTACGCGAGCTCGAGCGTTTCCACGCCGACGGTCGCAGCGGCGAGCTCAACCGCTATGTGATCCTCAAGCGCCTGTAGGCATCGGCGACCCGCCGCCGAGTCGCGCCGCAACTTCCGGGCAAACCATGCCCACCTTTTCCAGCCCGTTGACCGAACGCGCAGTCATGCGTTCCATGCGTATAACCAAGGAGCCTCATGGGAGCCGTCCACGTTCGCACGCCTAAGAACTTTGTGCTCGAAGAGCGCCTGGAGCGCTACGCCGATGCGATTGAGACGAACCCCGAGGCCTATGCCGGGAATTGGCGCGAAGCCTGCGCGCCAGCCGGCGGCCTGTCCTTTACCCGCCTTCATCTGGATCTAGGCTGCGGCAAAGGCACCTATCTGGTTGAGCGAGCTCGCCGTGAACGCGACACGCTCTTTGTCGGTATGGACCAGGAGCCCATCTGCATCGCCTATGCCGCACAGAAAATCTGCGAGCAGGGGCTGCCCAACGCGCTCGTACTCCCGCGCGGAGCTGCAGCGTTGCCCGCGCTGTTTGCCGCAGGCGAGCTCGATGCCATCACCATCAACTTTCCCACGCCGCAGCCCAAAGCCAAGTACGCCAAAAAGCGGCTCGTCCATGTCGACCATCTGATGCTCTACCGCCCGCTCCTTGCAGCCGGCGCCACCGTCACGCTGCGCACCGACAGTAAACCATTGCGCGACTACGCCCTGGGGCAGTTTGCCGCGGCAGGCTACGACACGCGTTGGATAAGTGACGACGTCCGCCGCGACCATCCCGAGTATCCCGAGACCGAATATGAGTGCCGTACGCGCGAGATGGGTGCCGCTGTCTACGGCATTTGCGCCACACCCGGCGCACAGCCCGGTGACGATGAGCTCACGGCGGGGCGCATGCAGGAGCAAAGTCTTGCCTGCTACCTGCCCGACGACCTTAATGAGCTCACGTACGTGCCCCTGGGCATGGAAGAGGCCGTCGAGAATTTTAAAAACCGCGCCCGCAAGGGCAAGAAGCGCCTGCCGCAAGAGTCCTAGGGGCTTTTGGCAGTCGCGGCGCCGGTAGCCAAACGCAAATAGGCGCCGACGAACGACCCTCAAACCTAAGTGAGTAGACTTTTTGGCAATAGCCAAGCACGACCCGTATGGCGAAAACTAAAATCGCAGGTAGAGCCCTTGCGTAAAATTCGCGTGCTCGCGATATCGCAAAAAGTCTACTCACTTAGTTAGCGGCCGCCCCAAACAGCTGGGCAGAACGCCCATTTCCTGCATTTTCTTGCCTGCGAACGCATCGATGCGACGCTACGCCATAATAGTTGGCGGACAAACGCGAGAGAAAGCAACCACATGGCACAGACCACGACAGATACCGCCGCCAGCACCGTCTCCGGCGCCGGCGCTGCCAGCTCATTCTCGGGCGGCACGGGAACCGAGGCAGAGTTCGGCTCGCTCGGCGCGCTCTCCCCCACTTGGTGGGAGCCCGAGGATGGCAGCGAGCCCGAACCGTGGCTCACGCCCGATCAGGCCTTCGAGCGCTTCTTTGAATGGACGAGCGACCGCGGCATTGAGCTGTGGGACCACCAAGAAGAGGCCCTCATGGACCTGGCCGCCGGCGATCACGTCATCTTAGGCACGCCGACCGGATCGGGTAAATCGCTCGTCGCGCTGGGCATGCTTTTTATGGGCATGGCGCAGGGCAAACGCTGTTATTACACGGCCCCTATCAAGGCCTTGGTCAGCGAAAAGTTCTTCGACCTGGTACAGGTGCTCGGCCGCGATAACGTCGGTATGATCACCGGCGACACGCACATCAACACCAAGGCGCCCGTCATCTGCTGCACGGCAGAGATCCTTGCTAACGACGCACTGCGCGAGGGCGAAGATGCCGACGTGGGCTGCGTCGCCATGGACGAGTTCCACTATTTTGCCGACCCCGATCGCGGTTGGGCCTGGCAGGTACCGCTGCTCACCCTGCCCCACACGCAGTTTATGCTCATGAGCGCCACGCTCGGCGATGTCACCGCCATCGCCGCCTCACTCGAGGAGCACACCGGCGCTGCCTGCGACTTGGTCGTCGATGCACCACGCCCTGTTCCGCTGAGCTACGACTATGTGACGACCTCCCTCGAGGGTACGGTCGAGCTCGCCATGCGCCGTGGCGAAGCCCCACTCTATATCGTGCACTTTAGCCAGGATGCCGCACTTGCAACGGCGCAGTCACTCGCCAACTTTGGTATTGCCAGCAAGGAGCAGCGCGAGGCCATCAAGGAGGCGGCCAAGGGCACGAGCTTCTCCACGGCCTTTGGCAAGATTCTCAAGCGCCTGCTCGGATGCGGCGTCGGCGTGCACCATGCCGGCATGCTGCCGCGCTATCGCCTGCTGGTCGAGCGCTTGGCGCAGCAGGGCCTACTGCCCGTCATCTGCGGTACCGATACGCTCGGCGTCGGCATCAACGTACCCATCCACACCGTGGTGCTCACCGCACTCACCAAGTTCGATGGCTACAAGATGCGTCGCCTGCGTGCCCGCGAGTTCCACCAGATTGCCGGTCGCGCCGGCCGCTCGGGCTTCGATACCGAGGGCATGGTGATTGCCGAGGCACCTGAGCACGAGATTGAAAACGCCAAGCTCATGGCAAAGGCGGGCGACGATCCCAAGAAGCTTCGCAAGATTAAAAAGAAGAAGGCGCCCGAGGGCTTTGTCACCTGGAACAAGCAGACCTTTGAGCGCCTGATCGAGACGCAGCCCGAGACACTCAAGCCGCGCCTGCGCATCACGCACTCTATGGTGATTAGCGTAGTCGAGCAGGACGGCGACGCCCGCGCCCGCGTGCACGACCTTATCGAGACAAGCTTGCAGACCCCCGAGGAAAAGGCCAAGCTCGAGGTTCGCGCCGACGAAATCTTCGCCACGCTCATCGATTCCGGCGTCGTCGTGCGTACCGAGGTGCCGCCCGCACCCAACGCCCCGGCCGACGCCACGCCAGACATCGACTATGCGCTGACGGTCGATCTACCCGAGGACTTCGCGCTCGATCAACCGCTCTCGCCATTTTTGCTTGCCGCGCTGGAGCTGCTCGACCCCGAGAGCGAGACCTATACCATGGATCTCATCAGCATGGTCGAGGCCACACTCGAAGACCCTAAGCAGGTGCTCCGCGCCCAGGAGCGTGCCGCGCGCGACCGCGCTATGGCCGAGATGAAGGCCGACGGCGTCGAATATGAGGAACGCCTAGAGCGCATTCAGGACGTCACGTACGAAAAGCCGCTCGAGGAGCTGCTCGATGCCGCCTTTGACAAGTACTGCCAGGAAGTGCCCTGGGCAAACGACTACCAGCTCTCGCCCAAGAGCGTCCTGCGCGACATGTTGGAGAGCGCGAGCGACTTTAAGGGCTATATCCAAAAGCTCGGAATCGCCCGCTCCGAGGGCATCTTGCTGCGCTACCTGGCAGAGGCCTACCGTTCGCTCGACCGCACCGTACCCATCGAGAAGCGCGACGAGTGCCTGCGCGACATTATCTCGTGGTTGGGCTTTGTGGTGCGTTCGGTGGACTCGAGCCTGGTGGACGAGTGGGAGAACGCCGGCAACCCCGCCGCACTCGACGCCGCACCGCCGCAGGGCATCGACGAAGTCGTAGCCGACCGCCGCGGCTGCACGCTGCTGGTGCGCAACGCGCTCTTCCGCCGCGTAACCCTTGCCGCCCGCGAGCATACGAGCGACCTAGGCGAGCTCGACGAGGACTGGGGCATGAGCGAAATCCGTTGGCAAAAAGCGCTCAATGCCTACCATGAGCAGCACGAGGAGATTCTCACCAACGGCGACGCGCGCAGCTCCGCCATGTTCTCGATCGACGAGTCCGACGAGAAGGCACTCCACGTGTGGCACGTGCACCAGATCTTTGCCGACGAGGACGGCGACCACGACTTTGGCATCATGGGCGATGTCGACCTGGATGCCACGCAAGACGGCGGCGAGGTTATTTTCAAGAACTACCGTGTCGGCTTTATCGAGGATTTGCTCGAGGACTAGCCGTACATACTGGAACGAAATGAAGCGGGGCCGCTGGCAACATCGCCAGCGGCCCCGCTTTTGCATTATACGTTATGCCTTACTCGGCATCCTCGACCTCATACGAATCGGCATCGGCGGGCTCATCAACCGTGTCCGCCGCCACCTCACGCACCTCGTCAAACGCTGTCTTCATGGTCTTGTTGCCCCATGTGAGCTTGCGAATGGTAAGCTCATCGGCCTTGTTGTGGGCCAAGCGTAGGTTCTCGGTGCTGCGGCGCAAGTCGTCCTTGGTCTTCTCGAGCTGCTTAATGGCGGCATCGATCTCCTTGATTGCCGACTCGAATTGCTTGCTCGCCAGGTTGTAGTTGCGCGAGAAGCCATCCTTGAACTTCTCCATCTTGGCTTCGAAGTTCGTGACATCGATATTCTGCTGTTTGTACTCCGCCAGTTCCTGCTTATAGCGAAGCGAACCCATAGCGGCGTTGCGCAGCAGCGTAATCATGGGAATGAAAAACTGTGGGCGGATCACGTACATCTTCTCGTAGCGATAGCTCACGTCCACGATTCCTGCGTTATAAAGCTCGCTCTCGGGCTCGAGCAACGTGCAGAGCACCGCGTACTCACAGCCTTTCTGGCGACGATCGTGGTCGAGCTTCTTAAAGAAGTCCTCGTTCTTATGCTTGGTCGCGGTCTCGTCGTTCTCGTTTTTCATCTCGAACATAATCGAAATGATCTCGTTGCCGCTCGCGTCACACTCACGGAAGATAAAGTCGCCCTTGGTGCCCTCGGACGCATCGTTGTCTTTCTCGAAGTACGCGTTGGGAAACGCCGTCATGCGTAGGCGGTTAAACTCGGTCTCGCAGTGCTGCTCGAGCGACTCGCCCACCATCTTGGTGGACAGGCGGACCTTCATGTCCTTAAGGCGCTCAATCTCTTCATCCTTATAGCGAATCAGTTCCTCGTTCGCGCGCTTGGTCTGCGCAAGTTCGAGCTCGTGTGCCGCCTTGGCCTGCTCCTCGCGCGAATCGCGCACCGCCAGCTCGCTCGTCAGCTTGGCACGCGCCTCGTCGCGCTCTCGCTCCGCCGCGGCAACCGCCTCCGACAGGTTCATTTTTGCTGTCAGCTCCTGCTCGCGCAGCTGGGCGCGCAGGCCCTCAGCCTCCTGCTCAGACTGAGCCTTTGCGGCGGAAAACTTCTCCTGCACCTTCGCCTGATAGTCAGCAAATGTGCGTTCAGCCTCGCTGCGAGCAGCATCAAGCGCGCGCTGCGACTCGGCCGCGGCCGCGGCAAGCGCCATCTCCTGGGCCTTGTCCGCCGCGGCAAGCTTGGCCTGCAGCTCGGCAATCTGCGCATCGCGTGCGGCCAGATCGCTTTGAGCAGCGTTACGCACCGCCGACTCGGCAAGCTTGGCTTCGTCATCCTTACGTCCCAGCTGTGCGCGCAAGCTGTCGATTTCGCGCTGGAGCTCGGCGTTCTCCTTTTGAGCATCGGCGCGGGCCTCTACCGCCGCGCGCTGGCTTGCGCTCTCGCGCTCTGCAGCAGCGCCCTCGAGCTTGGCGCGCAGCTCGGCAAGTTCGGCATCGCGCTTGGCGACCTCTTGCGCCAGCTGTTGAGCTGCGGCATTCTTCTGCTCGACAAGCTGGGCGTTACGTTGGGACTCCGCCTTTTGCAAAGCGGCCGCCGAACGCGAGCGCTCAAGCTCCAGCGCCCGCTCGCCCTCGCGCTGGACCGCCTTCACACGCTCATCCAGGTCGTGCGAGAACTCGGTATCGCGCACCTGCTTGACGATATCCGCATAGCCGGACGCATCGACCTTAAAAACTTCGCCGCAATGCGGGCACTTAATCTCGTTCATGGCAGCTCCTCGATGGACGCAAATATCAACCGCATACACTCTACCGCGCTGCACGGACAAAAAAGACGCCGCCGCCATAATGGCAACGGCGCCAAAACCACCACAAAGGTGTCTGTCCCCTTTGTGGTGGTTCGAGAATTACAGCCCAAAAAAGTCTAGGATCTGGTCGCGGCTTACGGGCTTGTAGCCATTAGCGTCAAGTCCCACGTCATAGCGCAGAACCGGGCGCTCGCGATCGCGGTTGCGGACGTTGGCACGGTCTCCCCTGCTGTGAATGTGCCCGTGCAGCATGATGGCACCGCGCGCCTTGCCATTCCAGCTGAGCATGGGGTAGTGGCTCATCACCAGACGATGGCCCTTGGCGTAACCGGGAGCGACCTCCAGATAATCGCGCACTTCATCCCAAATATGCGGCGCGTCCGGATCTTCCCAATCGCCGTCATGGTTGCCACGAATGAGCGCCACGTTCTTGCATTCGATACGCTCGCGCAGGCGCACCGCCTCCGCCAGGGGCAAACGATAGGTAAAGTCACCCAGAATATAGAGGCGGTCATCCGCAGCAACACACTCATTGATGGCATCGATGACCTTGCGGTTCATCTCCTCGATCGAACCAAACGGTCGATCCATGTCGTGCAAGATATTCGTATCACCCAGGTGCAGGTCGGCGGTAAACCACATCATCGTCTACGTCCTCATTTCGCAATGCCTATAAGACCTGTTTAGTATACAGACGCAGCGATGCAACAGTTACCCAAAGAGCCCGCCGAACAGACCCCGGCGACGTTTGTCTTGCTTTTTCGAAGCGTCGCCCTGGGCTTTCTTGTCCTGCCGCTTTTTACGGTCCTGCCCCAGCTCGTCATCATCGAGCAGCAGATCCCACTCAAACGGATCGTCTGTCAGATCGAACAGTTCGTCATCATCAAACATGACCGCCTCCATTGCCGGTTAGCGAGCGTCCACCACATAGTTGAGAAGTCTACGGGCCCGTGCGGACACAAATTCATCCTGTCTGCATCCTTCAATCGTTTGCCGCAACGCTTGCGCGACAGAGCGCTTGCAGATAAGATGGGAACACGGATGGCACCCGTTGCCGCGGGTCTTGCCAACTCCGATACACGTTTTCATCGTGAGAAGTGGCCGTCTTCGCTTACGCGGGGCGGCCACTTTGTTTATTCCTATGCCATCGACTCTAATGCACAAAAAGGCACGCATGACACGTTGCCCTGACTCTATTGCGCCGCATGGAAAAAAAGGCGCCGCCGCCATAATGGCAACGGCGCCAAAACCGCCACAAAGGTGCCTGTCCCCTTTGTGGCGGCTTGGGTCCTTACAGGTCGCGGTAGTCGATCAGGCGAAGATCGGGTTGAGACTCAAGCCAAGCGCGAAGCCCGGGATCGATCAGAGCATCGACTTCCTTGGTGCGATCGGTCGTAAGCGAGCTGTTCTCGAGGATAAAGCGGTCGAGATAACCCGGATGGCAGACAAAGATCACCGTCTCACCTTCTACCATCTCGCGGACCGTCTGCATGATTGCCTCTTTGGGTTCGTAGCCCGGCTCCATCGAGCGCATCACCATGCGCAGGTCGGCATCTCCGCAATGCACCACTGCCACAGGGTCGAAGCTCGCCTTTTGCTCCTTAAGACCCAGTTCCTGGGCAACCGCCGAGATAGCTCGGTTAAGATTTTTGCTCATGACGGCATGGGCCTCAAAGTAATCGGGCTCGCGACCCACGATCTCGACAAAGCGGTCATGCTGCGCGCGGATCTCGATGCAGGCCTCGTCGAAGTCTATCAACTCCTCACCGCGCTTAAAATGCTCACGGAAGGTACGGCTGCTATGGAATTCACCGTTCTCGTTGAGCATGCTCGGAATGAGCGCCGGGTCGGCACACGGCTTACCCAGACACACGTTGGTATGCTGGCCCACTGCAACACCGGCGTCTGCCACGAGCGACCAGCCACGTTCGGCCTCGGGCATATTGGGCATAAGGCCTACCGAGCGCACCAGACCCTCGTTGACGCTGCGGGCGATTCCCAGGTCAACGGCATACGAATACCCAATGTCATCGGCACGGATTAAAAGCCGTTTCATAACAACTCCCCCAATCTATGGAAAACTCACCACAAGTGGATACCTTTGTGATGGTTCGAGAATCACAGCTCGAAGAATCCAAGGCTCCAGTCGCAGCTTGCGGACTTGTGACCGTTAACATCGAGCCCCGCGTCATAGCGCAGGATCGAGCGCTCGCAATCGCGGCTGCGCGCATTTCGCTTTCCCCATGCGACCTATTCAGCAAGGCAAGCGGAATGCCGAGAGCCTAGCCCCGACGCCGGGCGATTGCCCAAAACGTGCAGGCGATAGCGGCCGTTGCCAGGCTTGCGCCAACAAGCACTCCCTGCACGCCAAAGGCGTCGGCCAAAAACGGAGCAACGACCAGAGGCAGCACGCCTGCGCCGTTGAGGCCCACGCGCATCACGCCCAGCACGCGCCCCACCTTGGCAGGGTCGCTCAAGCGCTGGGTGAGTGTGACGCGCACCGGTCCCATGGCGCCAAAACCAATGCCACAGACAAGCTGCCCCACTGCAGCGACGGCAACAGAGGCGGTACCCACATACACAACGGAGCCCACACCCGTCACCAGCAGCATCGCCGCCAGAAGCTCCAGCCTGATGCGTCCCGACGGCACACGCATGATTAGGTACGACCCCAGTGTTCCGCCGATGCCAGCAATGGCCGACAACCATCCCATCCACTCCGTACCCACGCAGAGAACATCGCGGTAGAACAGCGACTCGAGCGAATCGAATGCCCCGTAGGAAAAGAAGCCCATAAAGCCCATGAGAAAAATCAGGCGCAGGTCGGCATCAGCTGCCGTGGCAATAACGCCTTCCCAAAGCGATCGCAAGCCCGTCGCCTCAGCGCGAGACTCCGGCTTAGCGAAGCCCTGAACAGCAGCGCCTTCACGCAACGAGGTCGCAAGCAGCAGAGCGGGAACAGGTGCCACCGCAAGCAGGAAAAACACCCCTTGGTTGGAAAAGACCGAAGCGATAACGCCTCCAAGCGCAGGTCCAACGATCACCGCGACACTTGTCGCGATGTTATTGAGGCCGTTAATGCGCAGAAGCTCATCGGGGACTTCCGTCAAAAAGCGCGGATAGGCGTCCATGGCCGTAGTCCCCGCGCCAAACAACAGCCCGGTAGAGATGGCGAGTAGCGCAAGCGCGGAATAGGACACGGGAGCAATAAGA
Source organism: Collinsella sp. TF09-1AT (assembly GCF_003436895.1). Lineage (NCBI taxonomy): Bacteria > Bacillati > Actinomycetota > Coriobacteriia > Coriobacteriales > Coriobacteriaceae > Collinsella > Collinsella sp. TF09-1AT. The sequence continues at coordinate 63,433 of NZ_QSRC01000002.1, forward strand.
CCAAAAACGCCCGATGCGCAAAGCAGGACGCAAACGGCTAGAAGCACATGACGCGGGCCCAAGGAGTCCACAAGTGCGCCGGAGCAAAACGTTGCAAAGATGAGCACCAGGTTGAGTCCAAACACGAGTGCGGACGTCTCAAATGCGCCGGCCCCGAGAACGTAGGTGCCGCAGCCAATGATGCCGACAAAATACGTCGACTGAAATGCAAGCTGTATAAAGAAATTTACCGCAACCAAACGGTGCGATGGAGAAAGAAGGCGGGACATAGCAAACCCCTCATGCATATGAAAACCAAACGAGACAGCCTGAGCGTCATCAGTCCATGTAGCTCTCGAACATATGCATAATCTCCCCTTTGCTGCGGTCGTCCCGTATTCTAGCACCGATCTGGCGTCCCGCCCCTGCGCGTTGCCATCAGAACGCTCCACGCCCCAGCGCTTGGGCATGAGAAATGGCCGCCTTCGCTTACGCGGGGGCGGCCATTTGGCTTGTCTCTGTGTCATCGATTCTAATGCACAAACATGCGCACGAATTTGTGTTTCCAGCTTGCGTAGGGCGCATACCGAAACGGCACGTCCAGCCAGGTTGCCTTGTTCACGATGCTCTTCTTGTGGCTAAACGTATCGAAGCTCTCGCGGCCATGGTACTGCCCCATGCCGCTCGCGCCCATGCCGCCAAAGCCCATATGGCTCGTGGCCAGGTGCACAATCGTATCGTTAATGCAGCCGCCGCCAAAGGGCACGTAGCGCACAAAGCGCTGCTGAACCGCACGGTCCTGACTAAAGACGTACAGGGCCAGCGGCGTTGGGCGATTCGCGATGAACGCCTCGACCTCATCCAGGCTCTCAAACGTCAGCACCGGCAAGATGGGGCCGAAAATCTCCTCCTGCATTACGGCGTCATCGGGGGTCACGCCATCCAGAATCGTCGGCTCAATCTTGAGCGACATCTCGCGCGCCGCGCCACCAAGCACAACCTTATCGGGATCGATCAGCCCACGCACGCGCGCAAAGTGCTTGGCGTTGACGATATGGCCGTAATCCTCGTTGTCGAGCGGATGCTCGCCAAACATACGGCGGACTTCCTCCTTGATAAGGCCCAGCAGCTCGTCGTGCACGCGTCTATCGACCAGCAGGTAGTCGGGCGCCACGCAGGTCTGCCCCACGTTGAGCCATTTACCAAAGGCGATACGCCGTGCCGCGACCTTCAAGTTTGCCGTTGCATCTACGATGCAGGGACTCTTTCCACCCAGCTCGAGCGTCACGGGCGTAAGGTTTTTACTTGCCCGCTCCATGACGAGTTTGCCGACCGGAACGCTACCGGTAAAGAAAATCTTGTCCCAGCACTCATCGAGCAGCGCTTCGTTCTCGGCGCGCCCGCCCTCGACAACCGTTACCAGGCGCGGATCAAATGCCTCTTCGCAGATTTGCTTGAGCACCGCGCTCGAAGCCGGGGCATAGGCGCTCGGCTTGATGACCACGGTATTGCCCGCGGCAAGGGCGCCGGCAAGCGGCTCGAGCGTCAACAAAAACGGATAGTTCCAAGGAGCCATGATGAGCGTAACGCCATAGGGCACGGCCTGCGTCTTGCACACACTCACGGCGTTGGCGAGGTCACACGGGCGCAGGCGCGGGCGACTCCATCGAGCCACGTGCGCAATCTGATGACGGATCTCGGAAAGCGACGTGCCGATCTCGCACATATATGCCTCGTCGTGCGACTTGCCCAAATCGGTCTTGAGCGCATGGGCAATATTGGCCTCGTGCGCCTGTACCGCATCACGCAAGCTCACGAGCGCGCGACGGCGAGCATCGACATCAAACGTGGCATGCGTCTTAAAATAGGCGCGTTGATCGGCAACGATGCGCGCGATTTCCTCGGTGTTCATGGGCCCTCCTAGTTCTCGCCCTCAAACATACCACCCGCTACGGCCTCGTACATACGCTCGAGCTCCAAACGGTCCATCAAAAGTGGAACGGGGTATAGCGGATTAGCCTCGGCATCGGCGTGCATTGCCATTTCGGGAATGTCGGAGCGGCGAATGCCTGTCACATATTTGGGGATACCCAGAGCAACGTTCATGCGGTCGACCCAATCGATAAAGGCCTCGGCCGCAAGACCGTCCTGCGCGGTAGCCGGCGCAATGTCCGCCATGCGAGCAAGATCGGCGAGCTTGGGGGCGGCGGCGTCACCATAAGCGCGAAGCATATGCGGCAGGATGATGGCGTTGGCCAGGCCATGCGGAATCCCGTATCGTCCGCCCAGGCTGTGTGCAATGGCATGAACGTATCCAACGTAGGAGCGCGTAAACGCAACGCCCGCCTTATACGCTGCAGAAAGCATATTGCGGCGCGCACGCATGTTGTCGCCGCGCTCATAGGCCTCGAGCAAATAATCGTGGATGAGCTGTACCGCCTGACGCGCCATCTTGCGCGTATAGGGCGTGGTGCTGCGGCCGATAAAGGCCTCGACGGCATGCGTCAGGGCATCCATACCCGTTTGTCCCGTAATGGAGGCGGGCAGGCCGCGCGTAAACTCGGGGTCGTACACCGCAAAGCGCGGGATAAGCACAAAGTCGTTAATGGGGTACTTGTAGTGCGTCTTGTCATCGGTAATGACCGCTGCGAGCGTGACCTCGCTACCCGTACCCGCCGTAGTGGGGACGGCGATGAGCAGCGGCAGGCGACGATGAACGCGCAGCAGGCCACGCATCTTGTTGATGGGCTTGTTTGGCTGTGCGATGCGTGCGCCCACACCCTTGGCACAGTCCATGGCCGAGCCGCCGCCAAAGCCGATAACGGCCTGGCAGGCGTTCTCCCGATACAGGGACGCCGCTTCCTCCACGTTTGAGACCGTAGGGTTTGCCGATGTTTTGGCATAGATCGCAACGCCGATTCCCTTGGACGCGAGCGCCGTCTCGAGCGGTGCCGTAAGCCCCAGACGGACAATACCGGGATCCGTCACGATAAGAACCCGCTGTATCGAGCGTTTTTGAAGCACCGCGGGGACATCCTCGGCATGCTCCAGAATATGCGGCTCGGTATAGGGCAGCACCGGCAATGCGATGCGAAAAACCATCTGATACGTTCGGCACCAGGCGCGACGGGCTAGATGCATAAAGGAAGCTCCTTCATTTGTTGATGGGTCAACATTTGCTCGACCGATTGTACTCATCGGAGGTCTCGGGCGGCCTGCCAATCGTTAATCAATCAACATCTTCACAAGCTCAAAATTTTTTATTAAAAATCATTCCTAATAGGCTTCACATTCGGTTGCATTTATGGATAATAGAACTCGTCAAGACGCTCGTCCGGAGAGGACCCTTACGGGACCGGACGAGCGCTCCATCGCCATCGATCGAAAGGATCGAATCATGAAGTTTGTTTGCCCCGTTTGCGGTTATGTGGAAGAGTTCGACGGCGACCAGCTGCCCGAGGATTTCAAATGCCCCCAGTGCGGCGTTCCCGGTTCTCGTTTCCTGAAGCAGGAGGAGGGCCAGCTCGAGTGGGCTGCCGAGCACGTCGTGGGCGTCGCCAAGATGGAGGGTGTCTCCGAGGATATCGTTGCTGACCTGCGCGCCAACTTTGAAGGCGAGTGCTCCGAGGTCGGTATGTACCTGGCCATGGCTCGCGTCGCTCATCGCGAGGGCTATCCCGAGATCGGCCTGTACTGGGAGAAGGCTGCGCACGAGGAGGCCGAGCATGCCGCCAAGTTCGCTGAGCTCCTGGGCGAGGTCGTGACCGACTCCACCAAGAAGAACCTCGAGATGCGCGTTGAGGCCGAGAACGGCGCCACCGCCGGCAAGACCGATCTTGCCAAGCGCGCCAAGGCCGCTGGCCTCGATGCCATCCACGACACCGTACACGAGATGGCTCGCGACGAGGCTCGCCACGGCAAGGCTTTCGCCGGCCTGCTCAAGCGCTACTTTGGCTAAGCCAATCGCCTGAGAGATAATCTCTAGCTCGATAAGGCCCGGACCGCATGGTTCGGGCCTTTTTCGTGTCTTGCGAACCAGTTAACGTCCCAAAAATAGGAACACCTTTGACATCGGCTTCGCGTCAAAAACTAAGTGAGTAGACTTTTTGGAACTTGTCGAGCAGACCACCCGTATTGCTTTATAAAACCGCAGGTAGATAGCTTGCCGCAAAACAATCTGGTCGCCATCACGCTAAAAGTCTACTCACTTAGATTAGCAGCCGTCCACGATCGGGCCTTTTTGTATCTAACGGGCATCTTTTTGTCGATTTCTCCCAGTTTTGACCAGTCAACGAATAGCTCAGACCGGAGTAACGCCTCGGCCCCTTGCTCCTCCGAGCTTTTATCGCGATATTCAACATCGAGCAACCTGCATACGGCCTTAACGATCGCGCGGAATCTATCCTCATCGGATATCTGTCCGTGTGTCAGGAGAAATACATCGTAGCCCATTGCCTGAAGCGCCGTCATGCGGTCGGCGTCACGCAAACCATCCCCGGCTCGCCCGTGCGAGCCCTTTCCTTGGCATTCAATGGCCACCTGTCGCTCTCCGTCCAGCGAAGACAGAAGTAGGTCAATGTATACGCGGGACTTGCCTACAATCGCCCGAGCACTTGCGCTTAGCGCCACTTCGACATTGAGCTCTATGCCGCAAAAACCTTCGCCTCCCAGGGATCGTGGCAACCCAAGCAACAAATACGTCTCAACCTCAAAAGGCGATGCGGCGCCCAGTGGAACGAGATGCGATACCGCGACAAATCGCTTGCCGTAACGCATCCCACAAACATCTGAACAAAAACGGTCAAGGTCTCCGCCCAAAACCAAAGCGTCGCGCCGCCACAAATTTGAGGCGGCACCGTCCTCGGACGGGCAACGTGCCCAACCAAAGGTTGCCGGAATCGCGCCCGACTCAATTGCACGCGAAAGCTCTGCCTCGAGTGCTGCTGGCAAGGCACAAACCGTAAACAAGCCGCACATCTCCGCTAATACCAAAAGCAGCTGGAGATCCGTCAGATGCCGCGACATGATGAATGCCGTCAGCAAAGGAGATGTGACCAGAAACCCATGTTCCGTTTCCAGCACGGATTCCCTGGGAAGCTCACCAAGGAACAGCCGTTGCCTAACGCTGGCAGGACAAGTCCGCTTATTTCTCGTCCCAACCAATGTATGCAACGGCAAGCCGAGCACGACCGCAGCCGTCGGGTTACGGGCGAGGCCATATCGCTGCCGGTCTTCTTCCGGTCGTGGAAGTGGCGGACACAAAGCGAGGGCTTGAGGAGGCAAACGCCAGTACCTAAAAGCCGATATGTCACAAAGTAGATCCTTCATAGGCACAGGAAAACACGAATTTCAACCCAGCCAGTCCCGCATTGGCGCGAACGCACCAAAAATGGCACCGAGCGGACCGCTAAGTTTTCAACAGCCCTCCCCAACTGACCAATAGCTTGCCAAGAACTGGACGAAGCCCTGTTGAAAACCCCTTTTTTTCTTATGGAGAAGCTTTGCGCGGCAAGTGAGTAGACTTTTTGGAACATCCCGAGCAGGCCGGTCATCCTGCTTTTCAAAACCGCAGGTAGATAGCTTGTTACAAAACTGCCTGGTCGCCAAAGAGCTAAAGGTCTACTCACTTAGGCTAGAGGACACCCCCATTAGCTGCGATTCCAGGGTATTAAGCGCATTTGGACTCAAGTCGTCATACTGGGCAAGGATTCGAGTCGAGCTTTCAGGGACAGATGCGCCATCGGCACACCAAAAGCAGTCACTGATATCGATAAAAGGGATACTCGAGCGCGTGAGGGCCAGCGTAAAAGAGCTTCCGCCCGCGCCACGCTCCACAACCACGATGCAGTAAAGACCCGCATCCGCATGTTCGATCGAGACCTCCCCCGTCGGAAACGTCTTCCGTACAAGCGCCGCCAGGCCATCACGCGCCTCGCGAGCACGAACACGCACGCGGTTCACATGTCGCTCGTAATCACCCGATTCCAGCAAGCGCGCTAAAGCGACCTGGTCAACAGAGCTCACCGACGAGGCGTAAAAACCAAGGTCGCGCCCGAACCGCTCCATCAGGTCATCGGGCAGGACCATATACGCCAAACGTAACGCCGAGGAAAGGCTCTTCGAAAACGTGTTGGTGTAGATAACCGACTGAGCGGCATCGATCGACGCGAGCGCGGGAATCGGCTTGCCAGCAAGGCGAAACTCGCAATCGAAGTCATCTTCGATGAGATACCGGTCTGGCCGCTCGGCAGCCCAGCTCAGCAGCGCATAGCGACGCGCGATGCTCGTCACAAGGCCGGTCGGATACTGATGGGACGGCATCAGGTGAAGGACATCTGTTCCGGTTTTCTGCAAAGCGCTCAAGTCCACGCCCTCACCATCCAGCGGGATATGGCGAACTTCGCAACCCATAGCCTGATAGATGCGTGTCAGACGCAAATAACCCGGATCCTCGACGGCATACACCTTGTCCGCGCCAAGCAACTGAACCAACATGGTATCGAGCAGCTGGGCGCCCGCACCGATAACAATGTTGTCGGGATTAACATTCATGCCCCGTGTCCCGCGCAGATGGCGAGCGATTGCGCGTCGTAGCCGAGCGGTGCCCTGCGCTGGTGCGGGCGAAAAGATCTCGCGTTCGTCTTCGGATGTCAGCGTTGCCCGTAGTGTGCCTTGCCAAAGCCTAGCCGCCTCCAAAGCGGAAGGAGAAAGCGCATCGAATCGCTCGATCTGTCCATCGGCGTCATGCGCCCCGGGGTCCATAGAGACAGTATCCCGGTCGATATCCCCCGTAACCAAAGCCAAAATCGGTGCATCCGGAAGCTCGCAAGCATAGTAGCCGCGACGCGGCTTTGAGCGAATATAACCCTCGGCAAGCAGCTGACTATATGCATTCTCGATGGTAATGACACTGATTCCCAGATGACTGGCAAAGGCGCGCTTAGACGGCAGATGCTCCCCCGCCGCAATGCGTCCAGCAACGATATCATCTCGAATTTGCTGGTAAACATACTCATAGAGCGACGCTTCGCCGCGTTGTTCCAAATTGTAGTCAAGCATGAGTCTATCATCTGACCTTATCGAGTCATTCAATCTGGTATTAGTCTGGCCTTGTTATTATCTCGAAAACTGAGTATTTCGCCATACCCAGCTCCCCGATAGGATGTTCCGTCAAGCAATGCACATGCCAATCAAGGGAGCGACCATGGCAGAACAGACCAGCAAGGCCGATCGCGTCAAACTCAACCGCGAGCTCGCGCAGATGCTCAAGGGCGGCGTCATCATGGACGTTACCACGCCCGAGCAGGCCCGCATCGCCGAGAAGGCAGGCGCCTGCGCCGTCATGGCTCTCGAGCGCATCCCGGCCGACATCCGCGCCGCCGGCGGCGTGTCGCGCATGAGTGACCCCAAGATGATCGAGGGCATTCAGGAGGCCGTCTCCATCCCCGTCATGGCAAAGTGCCGCATCGGTCACATCGTCGAGGCGCAGGTCCTTCAGGCCATCGAGATCGATTACATCGATGAGTCCGAGGTTCTCTCCCCCGCCGACGATGTCTACCACATCGACAAGACCCAGTTTGACGTGCCGTTTGTCTGCGGCGCCCGCGATCTGGGCGAGGCGCTGCGCCGTGTTGCCGAGGGCGCCACGATGATTCGCACCAAGGGCGAGCCGGGCACGGGCGACGTGGTCCAGGCCGTGCGCCACATGCGCAAGATCCAAAAGCAGATCCGTGACGTTGTCGCCCTGCGTGACGATGAGCTCTTTGAGGCAGCCAAGCAACTGCAGGTTCCGGTCGAGCTGGTGCGCGATATCCATGCCACGGGTAAGCTTCCCGTGGTGAACTTTGCTGCTGGCGGTGTAGCAACCCCTGCCGACGCCGCGCTGATGATGCAGTTGGGCGCCGAAGGCGTCTTTGTCGGATCGGGCATCTTTAAGAGCGGCGACCCGGCCAAGCGCGCCGCCGCCATCGTCAAGGCCGTGGCCAACTTCACCGACGCCAAGCTCATCGCTGAGCTTTCGGAGGATCTAGGCGAGGACATGGTCGGCATCAACGCCGACGAGATCGAGATCATCATGGAGGAGCGCGGACGCTAGTCCGGTAGAAAGGATCGCACATGAGCGATTACGCAGACCAGACGGTCGCCGTGCTGGCGGTCCAAGGTGCTTTTGTCGAGCACGAGGCAAGGCTGTCCGAGCTGGGCGCACGTTGTATTGAGCTGAGGCAGGCGGCTGATTTGAAGCAGGACTTTGACCGTCTGGTACTTCCCGGCGGCGAGTCTACCGTTCAAGGGAAGCTGCTTGATGAGTTGGGCATGCTCGAGGAGCTTCGCGCCCGTATCGCCAAAGGCATGCCCGTCCTGGGCACCTGCGCCGGCCTGATTCTGCTGGCTCACGACCTTGCCGCCCATGACGATAAGGGCACGCCGCGTTTGGCAACCATGGATGTACTTGTCGAGCGCAATGCCTACGGCAGGCAGCTCGGCAGCTTTCGAACCAAGGGGCAGGTAGCCGGCATCGACGCTGAAGTGCCGCTGACGTTTATCCGCGCGCCCCGCATCGTCGAGGTCCACGGCGACGCCAGGGCCTTAGCGAAAGTCGATGGGCGCATCGTCGCCGCCCGCCAGGGCAACCAGCTCGGCGTCACCTTCCATCCCGAACTCGACGACGACACCCACCTCCACGAACTGTTCCTACAAATGTAGGCGGAGTAGAAACGAGCGTGGATTTTCAGACACACAACAAATGAGAGTGGATAATCTCCCACTTTGAGTTTGAATACAGGCTCAAACCGGGAGATTATCCACTCTCATGCTATGTAGTCGTTGGGGACGTTCTTAAACAACTAGTCAAACAAGAACGTCCAGCAACCACAAGGAGTGTCCCCAAGTGTCAGCAGAAAAGGAACGTCCCCAAGTGCCGGAAATAAGCTACCCAACAGATCATTTTGGCAACAGCAATTACGCTGATGTTTCGGAAACGCCAGCGAGCGCCGCCCAGGGCGAACAAGTTGGCATGAAAAAGGCAAGGCATAGACCTTCTGGTCATGCCTTGCCTTTTGAATGACAAATTGTCGCCCTGGGTGGCGCGCAGCGTCAAGTGGTTACGGCGTTTGGTAAAACGCCGTAACTAATTAGAAACGGTTGCCGCGGAAGCCGCCGCCGTTGCGGCCGCCACGATCGCCACCGCGACCGCCGCGGTCGTTACCACGGTTGCCGCCGAAGCCGCCACGGTTGCCACCGCGGTCGCCATAGCCACCACGGTTGCCGCCAAAGCCGCCGCGACCGCCACGGTCGCCGCCACGGTCACCAAATCCGCCACGGCCGCCACGATCGCCACCGCGACCGCCACGATCGCCACCGCGGCCACCGCGATCGCCAAAGCCGCCGCGGCCGCCACGGTCACCGCCACGGCCACCACGATCGTCACGGCCGCCGCGAGGACCGCGGTCCTCATCCAGGCCCATGGCGACGAGCGGAGCGATAACCTTATCGAGAGCGGCCATCAGCTCGGTGGCCTCCTCGTAAGAAAGCTCGGGCAGGAGCTTCTCCTTCTTATTGGCAAGCTCGACCAGGCCCTCAGCGGCATCCTCGGCAGCGAAGACAACGATCTTGCGCATATCGCCCTCGGCGTCGTCGATGCGGCCGACCAGATCGGCAGCCTCGGCCTCGGCCATCAGGCCATCGAGCTCGCGAAGGCGCATGCCCAGCAGATCGGACATTTCCTTCTGCTCCATCTTGGGCTTGAGGTCAAGAAGCTTGATGGCGCGCTCGATGTTCGCCATGCGCTCGGCCTTGGCCTCCTCCTCCTTGGAAATAGCAAAGCGACGGCTACGCAGCAGGCGGGCGGCCTTCTGCATCTTGTCCATCAGCTCTTCGTCATCGTAATCAGCGGCGGCCTCGACAACCTCGGCCTCCTCCTCGGCGGAAACCTCGTCAGCAGCCTCAACCTCGGCAGCTTCGGTCTCCACGGTCTCGACTGCCTCAACCTCGGCAGCCATGGTCTCGTTCTCGGTCTCGTTCATGATCTCTTCGTTCTCGGACATGAGACTCCTTCTTGGCCCTCTCGGGCATCATCGCCCCATTCGCGGGGCCCGTCGCGCACTCTTTGCGCTTTAAACATTCATGCCTCTCGGCAAAACGTCCATTAGTTTATGGTGTCGCCATCCAATCTAGCTGCAGAATCTATGTGCACACATTAATGCGACATGTCGCGGTATCATGGCCCGAACCAAACGCATCCACCTTAAGGAGCCCGCCATGATTAAGCCCATCATGAAATCCGAGTTCTTTTTGCGCCTGCCTTCCGAAGACGCGGGGCCCGACGACGCCGCGACCGGGCAGGATCTTCTGGACACGCTGCACGAACACGAGCACGAGTGCGTGGGCCTTGCCGCCAACATGATCGGCGTACGCAAGCGCATCATCTGCGTAAAGGACGACAACAGGGCGCTGCTCATGTACAACCCTCAAATTCTTGAGAAGGTCAACGCCTACCAGACGAGTGAAGGATGTCTTTCGCTCGTCGGCGAGCGTCCCTGCACTCGTTATCGCCGCATTAAGGTGGAATATCTGGACGAGAGCTTTGTCCACCGCATCAAAAACTTCTCAGGCTACACCGCCGAGATCATCCAACACGAAATCGACCACTGCCAAGGAATCGTTATATAGTTCCGCCAATTCAAGAAGGCTCCCTGCAGCCAAGCAACTGCAGGGAGCTTTTCATAGTGCGGAACTTCTATCCCACTAGCTCTGGCGGTAGTGATCGAAGAAGTCGGCGAGGTCCTCGAGCGACTCCTTTAGTACTTCCATGCGCGGCAGGTACACGATGCGGAAGTGGTCGGGCTCGGCCCAGTTAAAGCCGCCGCCGCGCGTGATCAGGATCTTCTTCTCGTGCAGCAGGTCAAGGGCAAACTGCTCGTCATCGGTGATGTTGAACTTCTTAACATCCATCTTGGGGAAGATGTAGAACGCCGCACGCGGCTTGACCACCGAGATGCCGTCAATCTTGTTGAGCGCCTCATACACAAAGTTGCGCTGCTCGTAGACACGGCCGCCGGGACGGATGTAGTCGTTGACGGACTGATGTCCACCGAGTGCCGTCTGAACGATCGATTGAGCCGGCACGTTGGAGCACAGGCGCATGTTGGAGAGCATGTTGATGCCCATGATGAAGTCGCTCATGCAGCGCTGGTTGCCCGAAAGCACCATCCAACCGATGCGATAGCCTGCAATCATGTGCGACTTGGACAGGCCGCTAAACGTAACGCAGGGCAGGTCGGGGGCAAGCGATGCAATGGAGACGTGCTCGTAGCCGTCCATGCACAGACGGTCGTAGATCTCATCAGCAAAGATCATCAGCTGATGCCTGCGTGCAATCTCGACGATGCCCTCGAGCACCTCGCGCGGATAGACGGAACCCGTGGGGTTGTTGGGGTTGATGATCACGAGGGCTTTGGTCGCGCTCGTGATCTTGGACTCCATATCCTCCAGATCGGGATACCAATCCGCCTGCTCGTCGCACAGATAGTGCACGGGATGTCCGCCGGCAAGAGTTGCGCACGCCGTCCACAGCGGGTAATCGGGGCTGGGAATCAGGATCTCGTCGCCGTTATCGAGCAGTGCGTTCATCGAAAGCTGAATGAGCTCGGACACGCCGTTGCCCGTGTAGATGTGCTCCATCTGAACATTGGGCAGGCCCTTGATCTGCGAGTACTGCATGATCGCCTTGCGCGCGGAGAACAGGCCGCGCGAGTTGGAATAGCCTTCGCAGTCGGGCAGCTGCTGGCGCATGTCCTTAATGACCTCGTCGGGCGTGCGAAAACCAAAGGGCGCGGGGTTGCCGATATTGAGCTTGAGAATGCGCTCGCCCTCGTCCTCCATACGGGCGGCCTCGTCAACGACGGGACCGCGCACGTCATAGAGGACGTTGTCGAGCTTGCTGGATTTAGAAAAAGTACGCATGGTGGCGCTCCTTGCAATTTGAGCCGAGGGGTTGGGTTCGGGTTTGGAAACGTTGCGGGGCGATGATGTCTCGCCTTGATCGGCGTCACTGGCGAGCAGCCAGGTAACATCGACCTCCAAAATACGGGCGAGCAGCTCTGCCACATCGCGCCGCGGAATCGTCTTGCCGCTCACATATTGGCTCATCTGACTCTTGCCGAGTTTTTTGCCGAGCATCTCCGATGCGCGGATCACGTCCGACTGGCGAACGTCGCGATCGGACATAGCCTGTCGCAGGCGATCGCTAAACGTCTCTTGGGCCACTAGAACCTCCTTGCTGGCAAAGTTCAATTTGTAGAACACGAATTGAACCTGAGTTCAATTTAGGCAGCAGTATAACGCCGTGCTATTTCGAAAAGTTCAATTTCAAAAATAAAATGAGCCAAACCTCGAGATTTATCCCAAGGCGATAACGACGTGCGCTCGTTTAGAGGTATTCGAGGAAACGAGCGGCGGCAAGCGAAACATCGGCCGTGCGATATATCGCATTGATCAGCCGATGAGGATGTCCCTCGAGCGGACGCACGGCAACATCGAACTGGCAGCGGCGCAAGATGAGCGCCGGAAGAATGCTCACACCCAGACCGTCCTCGACCATGGCCATAATCGCATAGTCATCCCAGGTTGACAGCTTCGAGCGCACCGCCAGGCCCGCACGACGGAACAGTGGCGTAATCTCATCGTCACTGCCACGTTCCAGCAGAATAAACTGCTCGTTGGCCAAATCAGCAAGAGAAACGGCCTTTGCAGTGGCAAGTGAAGAGTTTGCCGGCACCACCGCCATCAGCTCATCTTGCACCAACGCCCGCGATGTCATGCCGTTTCCTCGGGGCTCACGCGGAATAAAGCCCAGGTCGCAGCGCCCTTCCGCCACCCATTGCTCAATCTCCGAGTAATCGCCCATCAGCAACTCATAATCGACGTCCGGGTGATCGGCACGAAAGCGCGCAATCACCGGCGGCAGCACATGGGTCGCCACACTCGAAAACGTACCGATGCAGATTTTGCCGCGCATGAGCCCACGCATCTCATCCACCCGTCGCTGCAAACGAACAAATTCCTCGCATAACGCCTCGACCGCCGGCATAACTTGCCGCCCATCGGCAGAAAGCACTACGCCCTCGCGGCTTCTATCGAGCACTTTAAAGCCCCAGTCTGCCTCAAGATCGGCCACCATACGGCTCACGCCCGACTGCGAATAGCTCAGCCGCTCGGCGGCGCGCGTAAAACTGCCGGCGCGCACGGTCTCGAGCAGCACCTGCATCTTTTGAATATTCGTTTCCACGGCACCCCTCCACCTTTACATGAGTTTTTGTCATGTTATCCATGCATTATATTCGCTTTTCTTCTATAGCCACCTCACCCATAGTGAACATGTTCGGATATAAAGGGGACGGAAGCACATGAACAACGGACTGTTTACGTACTTAGCAGCATTGCTATTGTTTGGCTCCAACGGCATCATCGCCGCTGCCATCGCGCTGCCGAGCTCCGATATCGTGCTGCTGCGCACCTTTCTGGGAGCCCTCTCGCTTGTCACCATCCTCGTTATCACCCAACGCCATAAGCTGCAGGCGCCATCTCGTCCCCGCGAAGCCGCAGCACTCCTTCTCTCGGGAGCCGCGCTGGGCGCCAGCTGGATTTTTCTGTTCCGCGCCTACCAGACGATCGGCGTCGGCGTATCCTCGCTGCTGTACTACTGCGGCCCCATCATCGTCATGGCCCTCTCGCCGTTTATCTTTGGCGAAAAACTGACCGGCAGCAAAATCGCCGGCTTTATCGCCGTCGCCTGCGGCGCTTTTCTCATTGCAGCGCAAGGTCTCGGCGGCAACATGCCCATTGCGGGCATCGTCTGCGGCATCGCCTCGGCATTTTGCTATGCGCTGATGGTCATCGCTAGCAAGGGTGCGCCACACATCGAGGGTCTCGAGAACTCCGCGCTCCAGTTGAGCGCCGCCTTTGTGACCGCGCTGGTCCTTACGCTCGTCACCCAAGGCGCTCCCTCGTTTTTCTCCCCCGGCATCGCCGCAGGCATCGATTGGCGCGCCGTCGCTATGCTCGGCGTCGTCAACACCGGCATCGGTTGCCTGCTCTACTTTAGCGCCGTCGCCAAGCTGCCCGTGCAGACCGTCGCGGTTGTCGGCTACCTCGAGCCGCTCTCGGCCGTCGTGTTCTCCGCCGTCCTTTTGGGTGAAGTCATAACGCCAGTCCGCCTGATGGGCGCCGCACTTATCATCGGCGGCGCGATTTTTTGCGAACTCGCTGGCAAGCGCGCAAGCGCCAAGGCCGGTATCGCCCAGACAGTACGCGCTTAAAAGCCCCTGTTTTGAAATGCTACCTGCGTACATAAATAATCCCCAGCTGGGGATTATTGTCTAAAAATACCCGATGTGCCAAACTGCTCTTGTATGTATAAAGACGGCATAAAAGTTATCTGCTCAGGACAGATAACCGGATGTCTAAGGGAGTCCACGTGGCACACAACAAGTTGGAGGCAAGCCTCCAAGACCAGCATAGTCAGGGCGGGCATGGCGCCATCCCCCTCTCCGCTGGCATGTTGCTCGTAACGCTCGGCGTCGTCTATGGCGACATCGGCACGAGCCCCATGTACACCATGAAGTCAATCGTCGCCAACAACGGCGGCATCGGTACCGTCAGCGAGGACATGATCCTGGGCGCGCTTTCGCTCGTCATCTGGACCATGACGCTCGTGACCACGGTCAAGTACGTGCTGATCGCCATGAAGGCCGATAACCATAACGAGGGCGGCATCTTCGCCCTATTCAGCCTAGTACGCAAGGTGGCACCATGGCTGATTCTACCCGCCATGATCGGCGGCGCGGCGCTGCTCGCCGACGGCATCCTCACCCCCGCCGTCACGGTTACCACGGCCATCGAGGGCTTGCGCACCATCGAGTGGGGCCATGCGCTTTTGGGTGACGGCCAGACCAACGTCATCATTATTACCATCATCATTATCTGCGGCCTATTTGCCATGCAGCGCGCCGGCACCTCGTCAATCGGCAAGCTGTTCGGCCCGCTCATGACGCTGTGGTTCCTGTTCCTGGCAGGCGCCGGTCTGTTCAACATGCTCGGCAACCTGTCCATCTTGCGCGCGCTCAACCCCATCCGCGGCATTATGTTCCTGTTCTCGCCCATCAACCATTCGGGCATTATGGTGCTCGGCTTTGTCTTCCTGTCGACAACCGGTGCCGAGGCACTCTACTCGGACATGGGCCACGTGGGCAAGGCAAACATCTATGCATCCTGGCCATTTGTTAAGGCGGCCCTTATCCTCAACTATCTGGGTCAGGGAGCTTGGCTACTCGCCAATAACTCCAACCCCCAGATGCTCGCGATGGATATCGTCAACCCGTTCTATATGATGCTCCCCGAGCCCCTACGCCCCTTTGCCATCGTGCTTTCGGCCGTGGCGGCCATCATCGCCTCACAGGCGCTCATCACCGGCTCGTTCTCGCTGGTATCCGAGGCAACGCGCCTCAACCTTATGCCGCATCTGCGCATCCACTACCCCAGCGACACCAAGGGCCAGCTCTATATTCCGCTCGTCAACAAACTCATGTGGGTCGGCTGCATCTTTATCGTGCTGCTGTTCCAGAACTCCGAGCGCATGGAAAGCGCCTATGGCCTCGCCATCACCGTGACCATGCTCATGACCACGACGCTTTTGACGAGCTATATCGCCGGCATTCTCAAGCACAAGCTGGGTGCCTGCGTCTTCGCCCTGCTCTTCGGTGCCATTGAGCTGTGCTTCTTCGCCTCGTGCCTTACCATGTTCTTTGACGGCGGCTATGTGATGATCTTCCTGGCCTCGCTGCTGTTTGGCCTTATGTATGTGTGGCGCCGCGGCACCGCCATCGAGCGCACGCAGACGATCCTGCTGCCGGTCTCCAAGTACATCGATCAGCTCAACCGCCTGCGCAACGACGAGACCTATCCCGTGCTCGCCGACAACCTGGTGTTCCTCACCAACAGCCCCGATCCGCTCACACTCGACCGCGACGTGCTCTATTCCATCCTGGACAAACATCCCAAGCGCGCCAAGGCATACTGGTTCATTAACGTGCATGTCACCGATGAGCCCTATACGCACGAGTATTCCGTCGAGACCTTTGGCACGGACTTTTTGTTCCGCGTGCGCCTGGACCTGGGCTTTAAGGTCAACCAGCGCGTTAATGCCTACCTGCGCCAGATCGTTGGCGACCTGATGGCATCGGGCGAGCTGCCGCCGCAGCACCACACCTACTCCATCTATGAGACGCGCGGCAACGTGGGCGACTTCCGTTTTTGCATGCTG
Source organism: Collinsella sp. TF09-1AT (assembly GCF_003436895.1). Taxonomy (NCBI): domain Bacteria; kingdom Bacillati; phylum Actinomycetota; class Coriobacteriia; order Coriobacteriales; family Coriobacteriaceae; genus Collinsella; species Collinsella sp. TF09-1AT. Next base: position 79,730 of record NZ_QSRC01000002.1, read on the forward strand.
CGCAAGATGCTCGCCCCCGAAACGGACATCAACCGCAACGACCACCGCGTGATGGCCATCAAGTACGCCGTCCGCCGCGCCTGCGGAAGCCCGGCACGCTGGTACGGTCTTGAGAACTCGGCCATCATCATCGAGTACGTGCCGCTGTTTGCCCGCATGCGCCCGGCCGTTAAGCTCGTGCGCACCCAGGTGCCGCTCGAGGTTCAGATCGAAGAGGCCGAGGAAATGGAAGTCGACATCTTCTCGGACGACTTGGTCAACGGCAACGAGGCCGGTAGGGACATGAACGTCGATCCCACCGAGCTGCTCGAGAGCGTCGCCGATACGCCCGAACAGCAACAGCTCGACGGTCTTGAGAACGAACAACTCAACGACGCCAACTTCTAGCGACGTCACAAATCAACGACAGCGGCCCTGCACCTCACGAGAGACGCAGGGCCGCTTTGCATTGCAGTAAAGTTAACGGCTACGAACGACGCGGCTCGGGAACCACGAGCCTATCGGGGCTCGCGCCCTCGGCATCCATCAGGCTCACGTAGCGAATCGACGGATCCTCATACATCGCATAGTAATAATTGCCCGTGCGCGCGCTAAAGCATCCGGTGTAGATAGTCTTCTCGAACTTGCCATCGCCCATCCTGGACGCCCCCTCAATCATCACCACGCCCTCGAGTGAGCGGAACATGCGGACGACGTTTTCGGCCTCGCTCTCCTTTTGCGGGTAATTGGCATTGAGGTACGCCGCCTTTACAAAACGGCTCGGCGAATAGCAGTCACCGGGAATGCCGCGCATGCCGGCACCCGCGCCATAGGGCTTGAGCTCGGCGGTGCGCCATGTCGCCGTCTGCGGAAAATCGCTTGTGGCTGTGATATAGGTGCGCAGGTTTTCCATGTGCCACGGGAAGGTCGGCTGGTTGGCAAGGGTGTCGACCGGATCGTCGTATACATGCAGGCCGTCAGCCATCATCTCGACCACGATGCTGCGCTGGCTGTCGCCGATAATCCAATGGAGCAGCGACACGCCCAGCCCCTCTCCGGCAGATTTGGCGACAATCACCGTGTCGCGCAGCGCGGCCTCGACCTCATCGACCGTCGAGAACGTCGCTGCCACCCACAGGGGAAACTCATAGGCCGCGATATTGGTCTTTCCATCAACCGGGCCCTCGGCATACTCGGCATAGCCGGGAAAGTTGAGCCCCGCCACAGCCAGACCCGCATCGTTACCACAGTCAAAAAACATGGGATAGTTCTTGTAATCGATGCACATGCCGATTACCGCGTGTGCCGCCGACGCATCGTCGATAAACGAATACGGAATGTGAAACCCGCGCGGCATCACACGAACCTGTTGGCCGTAGTCAAAGCTCCAGTCGAGGTTGCGGCCTAGATACATGTGGCCAGAATTATCGGTAAATCGAATGCTCGTGCACATAGCGCCTCCTAGCTCAATGTTCTTACTAGGCTCATTGTCACCAAACAAAGGAGCGCTAAACAAAAAGTCCGGACATGACAACAATGTCATACCCGGACTTTACAAGCAAGATAGACCCAACCAAGTCAACCCCGCAGGTCGTCTAAGGGGTCAAAGTGCCGCAGATTGCCACGAAAGAGGAGCGAAGCGTACTTAAGGTACGCGAGCGACGATTGAGCGGCAAGGTGCGGTGCTTTGGTCCCCTTAGACCAACTTGCCAAGACAGTGATCAATCATGTGTTGGATCATCTGTGCCTCAAAACCTGCGTAGTCGCGGCGGCACTCCTTCATCTTGCCGTCGACGATCTGGTCAAAGGCAACCTTGCACTTGATGTAGCGCGTGGACTTGGTGATCTCGTCGTGCGTCAGGCAGCTCTCCTCCATCTTGCTGGCGCCCAGGCCAAACACCAGACGGGGGTTGTAGAGCACGTGGGGCTCGCCGGCATCGTCCAGATAGACGCAGACCTTCTTGGTGACGCCAATCTGGTTGGCGGCAAGGCAGCCGGCATCCTCGAGCGACTTAATGGTATCGATCAGGTCCTGTGCGACCGACTCGTCCTCGACAGTCGCAACCTCGCAGCGCTGGGACAGGATGACCTCGTCGCGGCAGAGCTCTTTAATCATACGTTCCTCCAAAGAGTTCGTTGTAACCGCTTAAGTATACGGTACCTACACATTTTCATACGAAAAATACCGCACGTCTGCCCCCAAAGCGCCGAACATCAACATGCGAGGAACACTAACTATAAAAAGGCGATATAGTAAGGAAGTTCGTGTCAATCGGCCTAAACTCGGGGCCGAACAAGGAAAGGGTATGCATGGACGAACTTTTTCACGTCAGTGAGCGCAAGTCCACAATCGGGACCGAACTTCGCGCTGGACTGACAACATTCCTGGCGATGGCCTACATCATCGCCGTCAACCCCGCGGTGCTCTCGGGCGCCGGCATCGATGCGGGAGCGCTCGCCTGCGCCACTTGTCTGGGCGCCGGCATCATGACCATCTGCATGGGCATCTTCGCCAACCGCCCGCTCGCCTGCGCGTCGGGTCTGGGCATCAACGCCATGATTGCGGGCATCACCACCACCATGTGCGGCGGTGACTGGCACGTGGCCATGAGCGTTATCTTCCTCGAGGGTGTCGTCATCTTGCTGCTCGTCCTTTGCGGCCTGCGCGAGGCCATTATGGACGCCATCCCCGTGGTCCTGCGCCACGCCATCTCGGTTGGTCTGGGCATGTTCATCGCCATGATCGGCCTGTGCGATGCCGGCATCATCACCGCTGGCGCCGGTACGCTTGTCGGCCTGGGCGACATCACCTCCCCCACCTTTATCGTCGGCATCATCTCCATCGTCGTGACGGTTGCCCTGGCTTCCCGCAACGTGCCGGGCTCGCTGCTCATCGGCATCATCGTCGCCGTTATCGCCGGTATCCCGCTGGGCGTCACCCATGCGCCCGAGGGCCTTATCGCCCCGCTCGACTTCTCGACCTTTGGCGCCCCGTTTGCCAGCACCGCCGACGGCAACATGGCCATCGTGAAGGTTCTGACCGACCCGATGCTGCTCGTCGTTGCCTTCTCGCTGCTCATGAGTGACTTCTTCGACACCATGGGCACCGCGATGGCCGTCGCCAAGCAGGGCGAGTTCCTAACCGAGGACGGCAATGTCGAGGACATCCGCCCCATCCTGGTCGTTGACTCCGTGGCCGCCGCTGCCGGTGGCTTTATGGGCGTCTCCTCCATCACCACCTTCGTCGAGTCCACCTCCGGCGCTGCCGACGGTGGCCGCACGGGCCTCACCTCCGTCACCACCGGCGTGTTGTTCATCCTCGCCGCGTTCTTCTCCCCCGTCGTCTCCATCGTTTCCAGTGCCGCCACCTGCGGCGCCCTGGTCTACGTCGGCTACCTCATGATGAGCGAGGTCTCCGAGATCGACTGGTCCGACGTGTCGCAGGGCTTCCCGGCGTTCATGATTGTCGCCGGCGTGCCCTTCACCTACTCCATCTCTGCCGGTATTGGCCTGGGCTTTATCGCCTACGTGGTCGTCGCGCTCTTTAAGGGCGAGGCCTCCAAGATCAAGCCGCTCATGTGGATCGCAGCCCTTGCCTTCCTCGTCTACTTCTTCGTGGCGTAACGGCATAGTCTGCTAACGCAAAACAACAAGGCGCGGAGTCGCATCGAGCGGCTCCGTGCCTTTCTTTTAGCGTCTGTCCCCGTGCCGGCGTGCGACAATTGAGGCTGTCAATATCACAACACCGAGAGAAGCCTGCCTTGGAAGCGCATCATAAGCAGATAACCGTTTATTCAGAGTGTGCGGAAGGCGCGCCCGTCATCTACCTCCCCGTTGTCATGGGCGACGGTAGTGAAGTCTACAAGCGCTGCCGAGAGCTCGACTGCCCGCCGTTCACCCTTGTCGCCATTGGAGGGCTCGATTGGAATCGCGAGCTGAGCCCCTGGGCATGCGACGGAGCTATACGAGATGCCGAGCCCTTTGGCGGACAGGCTGCTGGTTTTCTTGACGAGTTGTTGAAGCAGATAATCCCCCAGGCCGAATCATCGCTCCCGCAACCGCCCTCCTGGCGCGGCGTTGCCGGCTACTCGTTGGCGGGTCTTTTTGCACTGTGGGCACTTTGGCAAACAGATGTCTTTGAGCGCGCGGCGAGTGCGTCGGGGTCGCTGTGGTTCCCCGGCTTTATCGACTACGCGCGCGAGCGCACGATGACAGCTACGCCCGACGCCGCCTATCTGTCGCTCGGTAAAAAGGAAACCAAGACGCCCAACCGCATGATGCGGCACGTACTCGACGATACGCGCGCGATGGAAGAGCTGTTTATCGAGCGCGACATTCCAACAACGCTGGAGCTCAACCCCGGCAATCACTTTGCCCAAACTGACCTGCGCATGGCGCGCGGCATCCACTGGATACTGACGCATTAAAAAAGGTGCCCACGCGCATATACGCATGGGCACCATATCTTGTTTTAGCTGAACGCAGCTGCTACTTAGCAGCCTCCTCAAGCTCAGAAGTATCGAACTCAAAATCATTGCCGGGCAGAATCGCATTGAGCACGATACCCACCAGCGAGCCCACGGCGAGACCGGAAAGCGAAATCGTCACGCCGCCCAGCTCCAGCACGATGGCGCCGGCGGTGTTGTACGCAATACCGAGCGAAAGCACAAGCACCAGAGCGGCCACCAGCACGTTGCGGTTGTTCTGGAAATCGACCTGGTTCTCGATGAGGTTACGGACGCCCACAGCGCTGATCATGCCGTAGAGCACGAGCGACACGCCGCCGATAACGCATGCCGGCATGGCTGCGATGACCGCGGCGAACTTGGGGCAGAACGAAAGCACGATGGCACAACACGCGGCAATGCGGATCACGCGCGGGTCGAACACGCGCGTCAGAGCGAGCACGCCGGTGTTCTCACCATAGGTGGTGTTGGCCGGAGCGCCAAAGAGCGAAGCCAGAATCGTGGCAAAGCCGTCACCGAGCAGCGTGCGATGCAGACCAGGATCGGCGATGTAGTTACGCTCGCAAGTGGAGCCGATAGCCGAGATGTCACCGATATGCTCGATCATGGTCGCAAAGGCCAGCGGCATAATGGTGATGATGGCCGTCGTGGCAAGACCGCTATCGAACTGCGGGCCAAAGAGCGCAAACACAGTGTTGTCCCACACGATGGGCAGACCGACCCACGGAGCGGCGGCAACGCCCGAAAAATCGACCTCACCCAACGCAGCCGCGACGGCATAGCTCACCACGACGCCCAGCAGGATCGGCACGATCTTGACCATGCCGCGGCCCCAAATATTGCAGATGACAATGACGGCCACAGCGACAACGGCAACAAGCCAATTGGTCTGGCAGTTGGCGATAGCAGAGCTTGCCAAGATCAGGCCGATGGAAATGACGATGGGGCCGGTCACCACCGGCGGAAAGAAGCGCATAACGCGCTTGGCGCCAAAGGCGCGGAACAGCGCTGCCAGCACCGGATAGAGCAGACCGGCGCAGGCAACGCCCAGGCAGGCGTAGGGCAAAAGCTCGGCCTCGCCGTTGGGCGCAATTGCGGCATAACCGGCAATAAAGGCAAACGATGAGCCCAAAAATGCCGGCACCTTACCGCGCGATAGGAAGTGGAACAGCAGCGTGCCCAAGCCGGCAAACAAAAGCGTTGCCGACACCGAGAGACCGGTGAGCACGGGTACCAGCACCGTGGCGCCAAACATGGCAAACAGGTGCTGCAGACCGAGCAGGAACATGCGCGGGCGGCCGAGCGACGATGCGTCGTAGATGGCATCGCTGACGGCGGGCGTCGAGGACTGGGACATTGATGTCCTTTCGAATTGAAGGGCGATCGGGCATATCGGATAAACTGCCCGAACGATACGATCCGAACCATTGTACGCGATACGCAGCGCCTCGCACGCGCCGCTGCCTGCGAACGGCATCGTTATTTCCAGACACGCTCCACAATACGCTTGACCAGCGCAATCTTTGCCCACTGCTCGTCCTCGGTCAGCTTGTTGCCAATCTCGCAGCTGGCAAAGCCACACTGCGGAGACAGATACAGGTTCTCGAGCGGCACGTACTTTGTCGCCTCGCGGATGCGCTCGACGATGGCGTCTTCGTTCTCGAGCTCTGCCGCCTTGGTGGTCACCAGGCCCAACACGACCTTCTTGCCGGGGGCAACGTACTTGAGCGGCTCAAAGCCACCGGCACGCGGCGTATCGAACTCAAGATAGAACGCATCGACGTTCTCGTGTGCGAACAGGTACGGCGCGATGGGGTCGTAGCCGCCCTCAAAAGCATAGGTGGAGTGATAGTTGCCGCGGCACACGTGCGTGTTAATGACAAGGTCATCGGGCTTGCCCTCGATGGCGGCGTTGTTGAGCGCCACGCCCAGCTCGCTCACCTTTTGCAGGTCAACCGGGCTCATACCGGTCTTGGACACAAAGTCGGCATCGCAATAGATGCCCCAGGTGCAGTCATCAAATTGAATGTTGCGGCAGCCTGCGGCATACAGGTCGGCAATAACGGTGCGGTATGCTGCGGCGATGGCATCGGCGAGATCTTCGTCGGTCTTGTAGACGGCGCGCAGGCTCTCCTGCTGGCCATCGCAGCGGTCGAGCGTGACTTCGGAGAACGTCTGAATCGGCGCCGGAATGGTCTGTCGCGCGACCTGACCCTCCCCCTCGAGCGCCTTGACAAATTTGAAGTGCTCGACGAACGGATGATTCTCGCCGCTAATGGGACCGGTTACCACGGCGGTGTCGGCGGTAGTCTCCTCATCGTAGAACATATAGCCTGTACGCGAGGTGCGACGCTCGACGCCGTTCAGCCCCCACATAAAATCGAGGTGCCAGTAGCTGCGGCGAAACTCGCCATCGGTGATGACCTGCAGGCCGGCGGCCTTTTGCTTTGCCACCAAATCGCGGATGGCATCGTCCTCGACGGCCTTAAGTCCCTCGGCATCAAGCGTGCCTGCCGTATAGGCAGCACGAGCGTCCTTTACGGCCTGCGGACGAAGAAAGCTGCCGACGATATCGGCGCGAAACGGTGCGTTCGGTTGAATCGAAGTGCTCATAGATATCTCCCTTTTGCATTGGTTGCTTTACCGGGACAGAGTATGAGCGTTCATATGGCCATCGTAAAATATACGTTTATAACAGTTTGATATAGATGCTTCCTATGTCACTCTGGACTGCCATAAAGGGACTTGAACCGTGGGGAACACAGCAGCCTAGATATGCTGACGAATCGCGTCGATATAGGCCCGACCGTAGCGCGTGAGCGTCGTGTTCTTGCGCGTGATGATGCCAATCTCCATGTACTCGTCCACGTCGAGCGGAATCGAGATAATGCCGGGGCCGTTGAGCTCGTGGCTAATCACGCCCGAACACACCGTGTAGCCGTTGAGGCCCATGACCAGGTTGAACAACGTCGCGCGGTCGCGCACGCGGATATTCTTGCGACGCTCAAACGTCGAGGTCAGCTCCTCGGAATAGTAAAACGAGTTGTAGCTGCCCTGCTCGTAGGACAGGAACGGATAATCTTCCAAGTCCTCGAGCGTCACGCTGGAGCGGGTCGCCAGCGGATGGTCGGCGCATACAAAAACGTGCGGCGCGGCACAAAAGAGTCCCTCAAACATAAGCTCATTGGCAGCGAGCATACGCTCAATAACCTCGCGGTTGTGATCGGATAAGTACAGGATGCCCAACTCGCTTTTCATGTGCGCGACATCCTCGATAATCTCGTGGGTCTGCTCCTCGCGCAGGGTAAAGTCGTAGCGCGCGGCATCGAACTCGCGGATCACATCGACAAACGCGTTGACCGCAAAGGAGTAGTGCTGGCAGCTCACGCTAAAATGCGGCACCTGCTCGGATGCCCCTTTGAATTTGTCCTCGAGCAGATCAGCCTGATCGAGCACCTGGCGCGCATAGCCCAAGAAGGTCTCGCCCTCCTCGGACACAATGACGCCCTTGTTGGTGCGCTCAAAGATATGCACGCCCATCTCGTTTTCGAGATCGCGAATCGACGCGGTAATCGAAGGCTGCGACACATAGAGGCGACGCGAGGCCTCGGTGATGCTGCCACATTCGGCAACCTTTACAACGTACCTGAGCTGCTGAAGCTTCATGGCTTTCTCCCTAGACGTTCGCGATGCCGAAGTCTGCCGCGTTCATCTGACGCATAAATGACGGCATCTCACCCGTCGCGGCGCAGGCGGCAATCTGATGCAGCGCTGCGGCAACCGCATCATCTGCCGCAGCGCCGATATGCCAGCGTGCGGCAGCCGTGACGGCCTCGTTGGCATTGGCGACCGCAACGGAGTTGGGAACGGCATCGATCATGGGCAGGTCGTTATCGGAATCGCCAAATACGGCCACCTCGTCGGGCGTTAGGCCCAAAGCGCGCGCCAGCTCCAGCGCAGCGCAGCCCTTGTCCCAACCAGCCGGAAGGATGTCGAACAGGCGCACACGGTTGTTGGGAAACACAAGCGAGAGCTCCGGCACCTCGGCGGCAACGCGCTCGCGTAGCTCCGCGAGCTCCTCACGCGAACGGGCGCTCCAGATATTCGCCTTGAACACCGGCGCATCATCGACGACAGGGCGGCACGGGGCCTCTTCGCCCTTGAGCCACGCATTGCCGCCCGATTCCATAGCGCGGCGCACACGCTCGGCATCACGTGTCACGCAATAGGCATCGTTATCCCAAAAGCCATCACCCAAGCTGTATACCTTCAGATAGGTATCGTCGGTTTCTTCTTCCAGATAGGCGGCCAAGCGCATAAGCGCATCGTTATCGGTCGCACGCGAGGCGACCACTTCGCCATCGACAAACATGACCTGGCCGTTGCAGAATGCGCCGGTCGAAAAACACTCGGAATGATTTTTAAACATCCAGCCCATCGCGGACGGTTGGCGACCCGAAACCGGACCAAAGTGCAGACCCGCCGCCTGCATGGCATGAATGCCCTCGATGGCATAGTCGCTGGCGCCGTCATGCCCGGCCGGAATCAGCGTATCGTCCATATCGGTCAGCACGAGTTTGATCATAAGGTCCCCCAGTCGCTTTCATCCTAACCATTGTACCGATGCGCTAGTATAGGGAACAACAGATTCGATGCGGGAGTGCCGGCGGTGCAAACCACAAGGCTGAGAGGGCATGGGGCCCAATCCTTTGAACCTGTCAGTTAATGCTGGCGTAGGGAGCATGCCGCCTTTTTAGGGGCGCTGTCTATGCACAGCGCCCCTTTTCTATGCCAAGGAGGCATGTGCAGTGATCGATTCGGAACAGCTTAAGCAAAACGTGGTCAAGGCTGTGGAGGAGATTCGTGCCACCAATCCCATGGCCGGCTCCATCACCAACACGGTAACGATTGACTTTGTCGCCAACGCGCAGCTCGCCGTGGGCGGTTCGGCCGCCATGGTCTATCTGCCCGACGAGGGCGAGGCACTCGTTGCCGGCGGCGGCGCCATCTATCTGAACATGGGCACGCTCTTCCCCATCTACGAGCAGACGATTCCCCGCGCGGCCAAGGCGGCACACGACGCCGGCAAGCCCTGGGTGCTCGATCCGGTGGGCCTGGGCATCGGCAGCCTGCGCACCCAACTGGTAAACGAACTCAAGCAGTGCAAGCCCGCCATCGTGCGCGGCAATGCCTCCGAGATTATCGCGCTCGCCGGACTGTGGGGCCTTGAGGGCGAAGCGGCCGATCTGAGCCGCGTGCGTGGCGTCGATACCACCGACACGGTAGACGCCGCCCGTGATGCCGCCGTGGCGCTCGCCCGCTACACCGGCGGCGCCGTAGTGGTCTCGGGCGAAGTCGACCTGATTACCGACGGCACGACCGTTGCCAAGTCCCACGGCGGCAGCCCACTCATGTCCAAGATCACCGGCTGCGGCTGTTCGCAGGGCGGCGTGCTGGCCGTGTACGCCTGCGCCACCGACCCGTTTACGGCGGCCATCTGCGGCACCGCCGTCTACAACGTTGCCGGCACGCGTGCCGCCGCCGTTGCCGATGCCCCGGCAAGCTTTAAAGTCGCCTTTATCGACGAGCTCTACCGCGCAACCGCCCAGGACATTGCCGATAACCAACTCGAGCTCGAGGAGGCATAAGCCATGACCAAGCCCGCAACCAATGCCGGCATGAACACACTCGTCGCTGTGGCCATCGCCCCGTGCAGCACCGGCGACGAGCTATCTGCCGAAGTCGCCGAGGTCGTACGCGTCATTCGCGAGAGCGGCCTTCCCAACCGCACCACCTCGATGTTCACCGAAATCGAGGGCGACTGGGACGAGGTCATGCAGGTCGTGCGCGACGCAACCTTTGTGTTGGCGAGCAAGGGCATCCGCACCGAAGTCGTGCTCAAAGCCGATATTCGACCCGGATTTACCGACACCATGACCGGCAAACTCGAGCGCATGGAAGCGCAGATCAAAAAGCAGGAGGAAGCACGATGAGCATCCGCGACGACCTTGATATCTCGGCCTACCTGGTACTCGGCCCCGAAAACACCCTCGGACGCCCCGTGAGCGATGTGGTGACCCAGGCGCTCGATGCCGGCTTTACCTGCATCCAGGTGCGCTCCAAGGTGGCAAGTGCCCGCGAGATTATCGCACTGACGGGCGATGCCGCGCAGGCCATCGCTCAGGCCGGCAAAACCGGACAGGTCGCTCTGCTGATCGATGACCGTCTTGACTGCGTACTCGCCGCACGCGAACAGGGCATCGCTGTCGACGGCGTGCATGTTGGCCAGAGCGACATCCCCGTCGAGGTCTGCCGCAAACTTTTGGGCCCAGATGCCATCGTGGGCCTTTCGGCCCGCTGCGAGGAGATGCTCGAGTACGTCAAGACCGCCGACATGAGCCTGGTCGATTACCTGGGCATCGGCCCGCTCCATGAGACCGAAACCAAGCGCGACTGCGGACGTGCGGCCGACGGCTCCATCATCACCAAGAGCTTTGAGGACCTGGCTGCCCTCCATGCGGCAAGCCCCGTGCCCATCGTGGTGGGCGGCGGCGTCAAAACGGCCGATCTTCCGCAGCTCAAGACCACCGGCGTCGATGGCTTCTTTGTGGTGAGCGCCGTTTGCAGTGCCGACGACCCCTACGCCGCAGCCAAGGAGCTCGTCGATACCTGGCAGCAGGCATAGGCCCATGCCAAGCAGCTGCTCCGCAGCCCCATATCTTCAATAGTGGAAAGCGCATCCCAGTTTGGACGTCCATTCTGGGATGCGCTTTCCGCCGTGGCCCCTACCCCGCCAGATACGCTTCCAGCGCCGGCAGCGTCGCCTCCGCATCGCGACGGCCGATCTGATAGATGCGCTCGAGCTCATCGGGCTCGCGGCACAGCGACGGCACCTTCACCGATTCGCTCGGCCGCACCACAAAGATCTCGCCAGCGGCTTCGCGACGCGCCAGGTCATCGAGCGTGGCGTTGTAGACCTCATGTCGATGCTCAAGCGCCGCAACAAACTCCGGATAGTGACGATACACGCGACGCAGAATAGGCATCACGCTATTGGGCTGCTTCACAAAGCCCGCCGGCTGTGTCAGCACCACCACGTTGCGGTCATAGCCCTGCGCAAACAGCCAAGCGCTGGGGATGGAATCGGCAACACCGCCATCCAAGTACTTACGACCCTCGATGGCAACAGGACGCGTCGCCACGGGAATCGCCGACGACGCCCGGATCCACTCGATATCGCGCTCGTCGCCATAGGGCAGGTCATGGTAGACGGCCTGCCCCGTCTTAAGATCGGTGCATACGCACGTAAACCGCATGGGGCAGGCGCGATATGCCTCAAGATCGATAGGATCGCGCTCGATAGGCACCTCGTGATAGGCAAACTCGGCATTGAACATATCGCCGGTTCGTAGCCAGCTCGTCACGCTCGCATAGCGCTTGTCGGCACAATAGGCCTTGTTGTAGCGAATGGCGCGGCCAATCTGGCGCGATTTAAAGTTGTAGCCAAACGCCGCGCCCGCCGAGACGCCCACCATATGGTCGCAGGTTAAGCCATGCTCCATCCATACGTCGAGCACGCCCGCCGTATACATACCGCGGTAGCCGCCGCCTTCAAGCGCCAGCCCCACCGTGCGTGATGTCTCCGGCTGTGCCATGCAACCATCTCCGTTCTCATGCTTTTGAACTAAACAAGTATATCTGTCAACGTATGCCGTCAAAAACGTGTTTATAAGCATTTATCGAACGTTTCCCGATGTATCCCCATGCCGCACCGCAATGCCCCTAGATGGCCTTGGGCATGAACGCCCTTAAGAACGTTGCGAAATAAACATCGCCTGCACCGTGCCAACGCCGTCGCACACAACGTGCGATAATCCTCCGCAGAAGTCACCGACAGCAGAGGGAGTTTGTGATGAAGGTTCTTTTGGTCAATGGCAGCCCCAAGGCAAACGGCAACACGGCCCGCGCACTCGCCGAGGTCGCCGAGCAGCTCAACGCCGAGGGCATCGAGGCCGAGATGTTTCAGCTGGGCGCCAAGCCTATTCGCGATTGCATCGGTTGCGGCCAGTGCGGCAAGCTCGATTGCCATTGCACCTTTGACGACGATGTGGTCAACGAGCTGATTGCCGCTGCCGAGCAGGCAGACGGCTTTGTCTTTGGCTCGCCCGTCTACTACGCACATCCCAGCGGACGCATCCTCTCGGCACTCGACCGCGCATTCTATGCAGGCAGCAAGGCCTTTGCGCACAAGCCGGGCGCCGCTGTCGCCGTTGCCCGCCGCGGCGGCACGTCGACCACGTTTGACGTACTCAACAAGTACTTCACCATCAACCAGATGCCCGTGGTAGCATCCACCTACTGGAACAACGTCTTTGGTGCCATGCCGGGTGAGGCCACCCAAGACGCCGAGGGCCTCGCCACCATGCGAAACATCGGCAATAACATGGCCTGGCTACTGCGTTGCATCGAGGCGGGAAAGGCCGCCGGCATCGAAGCCCCCCAGGCCGATCGCGCTAGGACCAACTTCATTCGATAATTCCAGCGGTGGTCACCTTGATGTTCTATCAATGTCAGCGAAAAGCCAGCTGATGAGGCAAGGTGCCTTGAAAGAGGAGGGCGCTGGGCTTTTGCCCGCGCCCGACGATTGAAAGGCAGATTGCCCATCAGATGGCTTTGCAGCGTCGAGGTGACCGCCGTTCGTTAGAACGGCGGAACAAATACATGAATATTCAAATCTTCGGTACCAAAAAGTCCTTCGATACCAAGAAGGCCCAGCGCTATTTTAAGGAGCGCCGCATTAAGGTGCAGTTTATCGACCTTAAGGAAAAGGAGATGAGCAAGGGCGAGCTCACGAGCGTGATGCAGGCGGTCGGCGGCATCGACAAGCTGCTCAACCCCAAAGCCAAGGACGAGGAGACGCTCGCGCTCATCCAGCATCTCACCCCCAGTCAGCGCTTTGATAAGCTGCTCGAGAACCAGCAGGTTCTGGCCGAACCCATCGTGCGCAACGGCAAAAAGGCCACCGTCGGCTATTGTCCCGACGTATGGGGAGCCTGGGAGTAGCCTGTGTTATTTGCCCGTGCGTGGGTATAAGAGCAGGCGTTTGGCATAAGATTCAGCTGTAAGCCATGTCTAACAAAGGAGGGCACATGCCCAACAAACCCGTGAAGATCATCATGCTTACCGGATACCTCGGTGCCGGCAAGACCACGCTGCTCAACCACATCCTCGCCAACGACGGTGGCATCCGCGCTGCCGTGATCGTCAACGATATCGGCGAGATCAACGTCGACGCCAGCCTCATCGCCGACGGCGGCCTTTCCGAGACCGACGACCTTATCCCGCTCACCAACGGCTGCATCTGCTGCACGCTTTCGGACGACCTGGCCAACCAGCTGCAGGGCATCGCCGATTCGGGCGACTTCGACTACATCATCATCGAGGCATCGGGTATTTGCGAGCCCATCCCCATCGCCTACACCATCTCGAGCTTCTGCGACGAGGCCAAGGTGGGCGGCGAGCCCAAGCTCGCGCTCGACAACATCGTGGCAGTGGTCGACTGCGCCCGCATGTACGACGAGTTCAACGGCGGTCGCGACCTGCTGGCCGAGGATATCGACGAGGACGACATCGAGAGCCTGCTCATCCAGCAGATTGAATTCTGCTCCACGCTGATCCTCAACAAGACCGACACCGTGACGCCTGAGCAGATCGCCGAGCTCAAGGCTATCGTGCGCAGCCTGCAGAAGGACGCCGTGATCGTCGAGGCCCAAAACGGCGAGGTCCCCATGGAGGAGCTGCTCGACACCGACCGCTTCGACTTTATGCGCGCCTATAACTCCGCCGCTTGGATCGAGGCCATGGAGCATCCCGAGGAGCACGACGACCCCGAGGTGCTCGAGTACGACATCGAGACCTTTGTGTACTCGCGCCGCAAGCCGTTCGACCTGCAGAAGTTCACCGATTTTGTTGAGCAGGAGTGGCCCGACGAGGTCATCCGCGTCAAGGGTCCGTTGTGGCAGACCGGCGATCCGGACATGTGCTACATGTTCGAGCAGGCTGGCCACCAGATGCGTCTGATGGAGAACGGCCTGTTTGTCGATTCGGCGCCCGAGGGCGAGAAGCAGAAGATCATCGACGAGAACCCCGAGATCATGCAGATTTGGGACGACGAGACGGGCGACCGCATGACGAGCCTGTGCATCATCGGCCGTCACATGGACAAGGATGCGCTCATCGCCTCCCTCGATGCCTGCCTGACCGACTGGCACCGCGCCTAGGTTTATCCAAGCGGGCATTTTTCCGCCTACGCAACCGCCAAACCACCACGAAGGTGCCTGTCCCCTTCGTGGTGGTTTTTCATTCTGAGCCAAGGAGATTCATGTTCAATATCGTGCTATACGCACCCGAGATTCCGGCCAATACAGGCAATATCGGCCGTACCTGCGTGGTCACTGGCACTCGCTTGCACCTGGTAGAGCCGCTGGGCTTTTCGCTCGACGACAAGACGGTGCGTCGAGCCGGCCTGGGCTACTGGCAAAACCTGAACGTGACGACATATGCCAGCTGGGAGGATTTCCTTGCGCGCAACGGTCTCTCCCCCGCCGACGAGCGCCTGCACCTGCTGACCAAAAAAGCGCGCCGCACCTATGCGCAAAGCACCTACCGCGACGGTGACTATCTGGTCTTTGGCAGCGAGAGCTCGGGGATTCCCGAGCCACTGCTTGCCGCGGCGCCTGAGCGCTGCGAGCGCATCCCGATGCTGCGCGATTGTGACTCACTCGATAATGCCGAGGCATGGGAAGCCCACGAGGAATCGCTCGGACATACCGAGGACAGCCACGAGGCCGTCCTTCAACAGGATATCTGCGGCAACTTCGTCGACCCGAACGACTACCGCATCAGCGCACTCAACCTCTCCAACAGCGCCGCCATCGTCCTCTACGAGGCCCTGCGTCAGACAGGCTTTCCCGGAATGTGACAAAGGGACCGTCCCTTTGTCACATTCGGTTAGAGGTAGCGGCCGGTAATGCTCTTGGGGCAGGCCGCGATGTCGTCCGGCGTGCCGGCGCAGACGACCTGCCCGCCGGCATCGCCGCCGCCCGGGCCCATATCGATCACGTAGTCGGCGTTACGGATAAGGTCGAGATCGTGTTCGATCACGATAACCGTGGCGCCCTTGGCAACGAGGCCATCAAACACGCTCAGCAGCACCTGAACATCGAGCGGATGCAGACCGATGGTGGGCTCGTCGAACACGAATATGGCATCGTCCTGCACGCGGCCCATCTCGCTCGCAAGTTTGAGTCGCTGCGCCTCGCCGCCCGAGAGCGCCGGCGTGGGCTCGCCAAGTGTCAGGTATCCCAGCCCCAGATCGTGAAGCGTCTGCAGGCGTGCCTGAACTTTCTTGAGTCCGACGGTCGCGTCGAGGGCCTCATCCACGCTCATATCCATAAGTTGCGGCAACGTAAGCAGGCTGCCGTCCTTTCCCTCGCGATGGACATGTGATGCTGCGTCTGCATAACGCGAGCCACGGCATGCAGGACAGACGATCTCGACATCGGGCAAAAACTGCACGTCAAGCGATATCGAGCCCGTGCCATCACACGTAGGGCAACGCAAAGCGCCGGTGTTGTAGCTAAAGGCACCCGCCTTATACCCCGCCGCCTTGGCCTCGGGCGTGCGGGCGAAGGCACGGCGCAGCTCATCGTGGATGTCGGCATAGGTTGCCACCGTCGAGCGCACGTTGGCGCCGATGGGCGTGGCGTCAATCAGGTTGGCGCGCGCGATACCCTCGGCATCGACCCAACGCACGTGCCTGGGCAGGCGCTCGCCGGCCGCCTGCGCCTTGAGTGCCGGGATGAGCGTCTCGAGCACCAGCGTCGTCTTGCCCGAACCCGAAACGCCCGTCACCGCGACAAGGCGGCCGCGCGGGATATCGACTTCGAGTGGTTTGACGGTATGGATGGCATCGATCGCCATGCGGATATGGCCTTGGTCGAACATTTCGTCGTCAGCCACCTGCGGGCGCAGACGCTTGGGCTCTGCGCGCAAAAACGGGACGATGCGGCTGCCCTGCGATTGTTCGACCTCGTCTACCGTACCGGCGGCGATTACATGGCCGCCGCCTGCTCCGGCAACGGGGCCCATCTCGACCAGATAGTCGGCTTCTGCCAGCACGCGCGTGTCGTGGTCGACAACAACCACGGTGTTGCCGTCGTCCACCAGATCGCGCATCACGTCCACCAAGCCGTCGACATTGGCAGGATGCAAGCCGATCGAAGGCTCGTCCAGCACATACAGCACGCCCGTCGATCGGTTGCGCACCACGCGGGCAAGCTGCACGCGCTGGCGCTCACCCGTAGACAGCGTGACACCGGCGCGGTCGAGCGAAAGGTAATCGAGGCCCAGATCGACCAGGCGGCGAGCCGTACTCAAAAACGAATCGCAGATGTCCCCGGCCATGGGTCGCATCTCAGTCGGCAAGGATGCGGGCACCCCGCGCACCCACTCAATCGCCTCGCCCAGCGTCATGGCCGCCGCCTGCGCCAGATTGATACCGCGCACCTGAGACTGGCGCGCGGCCTCGGAAAGACGCGTGCCTCCGCAGTCGCGGCACGGCCCCTCGTGCAAAAAGCGTGCAACGCGCTTGAGCCCCTTGTCATCCTTAACCTTGGCGAGCGCATTCTCAACGGTATAGACGGCGTTGTAATAGGTAAAGTCGAGCGGCGTGGCACCCTCGCCGTTTTTGGGAACGTAGAGAATGTGCTTTTTAACCGCCGGACCATGGAACACGATGTCGCGTTCGGCGGGCGTGAGCTGGCTAAACGGCACGTCGGTACGCACGCCCATCTCGCCGGCTACCTGCTTCATCAGATCCCACATGAGTGTGCCCCAAGGAAGCACCGCGCCCTCGTTGATAGTCTTTGACTCGTCGGGCACCAGGCTCGCCTCGTCCACCTCGCGCATGACGCCGGTACCGCCGCAGGTAGGACACGCGCCGCCGCTGTTAAAGGCAAGGTCCTCGGCACTCGGCGCGTAGAATTCACGGCCGCATGCGGGGCACGTGAGCGACAGGCCCGCGGCGACGTTAAGGCTCGGCTCCACGCGCGCCCCGCAGTGCGGGCAAACGTGATGGGCGCAGCGGCTAAAGAGCAGACGCAGGCTGTTGTTGAGCTCGGTCATGGTGCCAAAGGTCGAGCGCACGCCCGGCACGCTGGGGCGCTGATGCAATGCGAGCGCCGCCGGCACGTGCAGCACCTCATCCACCTGGGCGTGCTCGGCTTGCGTCAGGCGACGTCGAGTATAGGTGCTGAGCGCCTCCAAGTAGCGACGCGAGCCCTCGGCATAAAGAACCCCCAGCGCCAGCGAGCTCTTGCCCGAACCCGATACGCCGGCAATACCCACCAGCTTTCCCAGCGGAATATCGATATCGATGTCCTTGAGGTTGTGGACACGCGCGCCGCGTACCTCAATAGCGCTTGGTTGTTGCGACACCGTCATCGCTTCCTTTCCTGTTGATCGAATGTGGCAAAGGGACTGTCCCTTTGTCACGTTGCTCGCACTGTGCTCGCCCGCGCCAGTCTTCGCAGGTCAAATAGGTAAAGTACTCGGTACGCACATCGCCCATAAGCTCGCAGGGCACGTCGCGCTCAACGTGATGTGGCACGAACCCACATTTTTGTTGGACGCGTAACGACTTGTTATTGCCCTCATAGTATCCGCACCAAAGCGCCTTGCAGCCAAGCGTTTCAAACGCATAGCGTTGCATAGCTCGCACTGCTTCCGGAGCAAAGCCTCGACCCCAAAACGGCTTGGCGATCCAATACCCCACCTCGAGCTCAAGTCCAACGCTTTGGCCGTTCGATTCGCAGCGCGGCGGCATGAGTCCAATGCTGCCCACGGGCTCGTCTGTCTCGGGCAGGCAAATGGCAAAGGTATGGGGCGCCGTAAAGACCGTCTGAATGATCTCTCTGCTTTCCTCAATGCTTCGATGGGGTGGCCAGCCCGCAGCCGGCCCCACGTCCGGGTCGCTCGCGTATGCAAACAGGCTCGCCGCATCCGTCTCGCGCCACGGACGAAGCACCAAGCGCTCAGTATGAATCACCACGTTTCAACCTCTCAATTATCGATGTGACAAAGGGACTGTCCCTTTGTCACATGTAGCCGAAAAATTCCGCGTCGGCGGGGCGATAGGGGCGGAAGATGGCGGGATCGATCTTTACGTGTGCCGCGGCGGGCACGTCGTACCATTTGACCGTATAGCCGGCGCCGTGGGCGCAAAAGACCGAATCGGGCGTGTTGGGCAGATCGGCCTCGGGCTCGTAGGCGGCCGTCTCGATGACGCGCTCGGCATCATGGCATGCCGCATAACCGGCGAACTCCAGGTACAGATGTCCGCGGCCGCTCGTGTAGGCAGCCACCTCCAGCGCATAATCCTGTACCTCGGATGCTGGCACGCGACCCACAAGCTTCGCCCGGTCGCCCGCCATCGCCGGCGGCTCGTACTCGGCGCCCATGCGCGTGACATCCGAAAGCGCCCTGCCCACGCAATCTCCCGGCACCTCGAGCTCAAAGTGGTACCACGGCTCCAACAGCACCGCCGCACCCGCCTCGCGTGCCCGCATCAAACCCTGACGAATCGCACGGTACGTGGCCTGGCGAAAATCACCGCCTTCGGTGTGTTTGGCATGTGCACGGCCACCCGTAAGCGTAATGCGCACATCGGTGATGGGCGAGCCGGTCAACACGCCCAGGTGATCGCGCTCCATGGCGTTGGTGAGTGCCAAACGCTGCCAGTTCAGATCGAGCTCGTCGGTCGAGGTCACGGTGCCAAACTGCACGCCCGAACCCGCTGGCAGCGGCTCCAGGCGCAGGTGCACCTCGGCGTAATGGCGCAGCGGCTCAAAGTGGCCCACGCCCTCGACCGGCTGCGAGATAGTCTCCTTATAGAGAATGCCGCCAGGCTCAAACTCGACCGCAAGGCCAAAGCGATCGGCCAACACCCGCTGCACGACCTCTAGCTGCACGGCGCCCATCAACTGCAAGTGAATCTGCTCAAGATGCGTATTCCAGCTTACGCCGAGCATGGGGTCTTCGTCCGCCAACTCGGTCAGCGCTTTAAACACCGCATGGACATCATGTTCGCCCGGGAGCACCGTATAGGTAAGGACCGGCGCAATGACGGGCGCATCGCACCCGGGCTCCGCACCCAAGGCGTCCCCCGGGAGAACGTGCGCAAGACCCGTCACGGCACAGATACCGCCAGCAGCAACTTCCTGGGCAAGCTCGTACTTCTCGCCGTTATAGATGCGCACCTGATCGACCTTCTGCTCCCATACCTCGGCACCGGAGCGTCCGTCAATCATCTGTTTTGCACGCAGCGTGCCGCCGGTCACTTTTATCCAAGCCAAGCGCTCGCCACGAACGCCTCGGCTGACACGATAGACACGCGCGGCGAACTCCGGGGCCCACGCCTGTTCACGCATCAGTGTACACATGCCATCCAGCAGCTCGCCCACGCCTTGGTCCTTGAGCGCCGAGCCGGCAAAGCAGGGAAAGAGCCTGCGCTCGGCAACCATGCGCGACAGCGTTGCAACGGAAAGCTCACCCGTCTCAAGAAACTCCTCGAGCGCCGCCTCGTCCAACGCGGCAGCGTCCTCCCAAGCGGCACCGCCCGCCAACAGTTCGCTGGCATCCAGGCAGCCCTCGGAAAGACGCTGCCCAAGTTGCGCCAGCAAAACATCGCGGCCGGGATTCTCCAAATCAATTTTGTTGATAAAGACGAACGTCGGGATGTCATAGCGCGCAAGCAGGCGCCACAGGGTTTCGGTGTGTCCCTGCACGCCGTCGTTGGCGCCCACAACCAAAATCGCGTAGTCGAGCGCGCGCAATGTGCGCTCTGCCTCGGCAGAAAAATCGACATGCCCCGGTGCATCCACGAGCATGACGTGGGCATCTCCGTGGTCGAGCACGGCCTGCGACGAGAAAATCGTGATGCCGCGCTCGCGTTCGATAGCGTTGGTATCCAGGTGCGAGTCGCCGTCGTCCACACGGCCGCGCTTGCGAATGCGACCTGCGTTGAACAGCATGGCCTCGGCCAGCGTAGTCTTGCCGGCATCGACATGCGCCAAGATTCCAACGACCGCTTGCTTCGACATGGCTCTCCTCTTATTGCAAGCCCATCGCACGTGGCAACGGGCACCCTCGTTCCACACTGGATGATACAATTTACGGGCCGGCGGGCGAAGCGGGCCCTATCCCCCGACCGAGCTCATCGCCCCGCGTTGCCGCGCGGCGATTTTCGCAGGTTCGCGCCTTGCGAAAGCCGGCTTGCAAAACAGCGCATCGAATCAGAACCACCCTTAAAAAGGGTGGTTTGCTCTTAGGGTATAACCCACGGGCCCCGGGCTCGCGTCTAAAGGCGCGGGCCCGGACTTCGTCCAGGCCTAGTGCATCTTGACCCGTGGCGCGCCGGTCGAACCGGCAGCATCACCCCCTCTTGAAGGGGTCCTCGTACTCCTTCACGCTCAGCTTGTCCAGCGCGATGTCGTGGGACTCCTGCTCCCTGATGTACTTGGCGATCGTCGCCTCGTTCAGGCCGACGGTGGACACGTAGTAGCCCTCCGCCCAGAACTTCCTGTTGCCGAACTTGTACTTGAGGTTGGCGTGCCTGTCGAATATCATCAGCGAGCTCTTCCCCTTCAGGTAGCCCATGACGCTCGCGACGCTGTACTTCGGCGGGATCGCCAGCAGCACGTGCACGTGGTCGGGCATCAGGTGCCCCTCGATTATCTCGATCCCCTTGTACTCGCACAGCTTCCTGAGGATCTCCCCTATGTCGCTCCTGATTTGGCTGTAGATCACTTTGCGCCTATACTTCGGCGTGAACACGACGTGGTACTTGCACATCCACTTCGTGTGGGAAAGGCTGTAGGCCTTCTGGGCCATGGCGACCACCCCTTCGACTCGAATTCTTGACGGCCTGAACAATCGTCAATATCGGTCGGAGGGGTGGCTTTGTAAAGCCGTTTGTCTCCACCCGCGTAGCGGGTGGTTTAAAGCTGGCCGCTGCGCGGCCAGCAGACTAAAGTCTTGAACGAAAATGGCCCCGCCCGGGGCCATTTTCATGTACATGGATTGTTGATACGCGTCCTCGCTCTTATGCCTCGCGCAGCCAGTCGAACGCAACACGCGGCGTGCCGTCCGACACATACACGACTCCGGCGCGCTCGAACCCCGCCTTCATGCTCGCACCCTGCATGGGCAGGTTGTCCGCGTGCGTATCGATGCGCAGATGGTCGGCACGCTCCTTGGCAAAGGCAAACATCGCGGCCGCGATACCGTGCACGGTGCCGTCGGACGCCACGCGGTGCAGCACGGCGTACGGAGTGTCGCTACGCCACTGACCGTCCTCGATGACGTCATAGCACTCGTCCGGGCCCGGCAAAAAGGCAAACGTCGCCACCACGCGACCGTCGACTTCGCACACATAGCTGCCGCCGGCGGCGATATCGGCAGTCAGCTGCTCGGCCGAAGGCGTGCCCTCGGGCCACTGCGTGGCGTTGCCATGCGCGCGCATAAAGGCGCGGGCGACGTCATAGATGGCCATGACGGCAGGAATGTCGGTATCGAGGGTTTTTCTGATCATCACGCGGCGACCTCACGTTTATTGGTATCACTTTGATTGAGCAATGATACCAGCGTTTGGAAAGGACACGAAGCAGATGGGGAGCAAAAAGCGAGCCGCCTGGTCAAAGGCCAAAAGCGAGTTTTTGGGCGCTGCTACGGGCGGCGATATGAGCGACCTGTTTGCGCGCGAGGATGAGCGCCGCGACGCCCTGGACGCCGAGCGAGATGAGGCCTGGCGCTACAAGTCGTGCGAGCGAAAAAACCGTTACGACACGCGCGCCGAGGCCGAGGCAGTTATGGCTGACTGCGAAAACCGCGGACGCCGCGGGCTGGCCTGCTACAAATGCGAGTACTGCGGCGGCTGGCATCTGACGTCGCATCCATGGAAATAGACGCCGCATCGGCACGGCACTGACGGAGCGCCAACCATCGCACGCAAGCTACGGGCGCGGCGGCACCAAAACATCGTAGCGAACGGCCTTGCCCGCAAGCTGATAGCTCGGCTTAACGCCGGCAAGCAGCGGCCCCTTCACTGGCCGCTTGATAACAACCTTGCGCGGGCACGACGCAAGAGCAGCCTCGACCAGCGTCTCCTCATCGGCACACGGCTGCTCCAAATGGTGCAAGAGCTGGAACTTCTTTTTAACCGCCGCGCT
Organism: Collinsella sp. TF09-1AT; assembly: GCF_003436895.1. Classification (NCBI taxonomy): domain Bacteria; kingdom Bacillati; phylum Actinomycetota; class Coriobacteriia; order Coriobacteriales; family Coriobacteriaceae; genus Collinsella; species Collinsella sp. TF09-1AT. The sequence continues at coordinate 102,462 of NZ_QSRC01000002.1, forward strand.
CTTGGTGCGCTCGGGAAACATGGGGTCCAAATACACCACATCGGGAGCCGCGAGCTCACCGCGCTCGACCAGCTCAGCCGTATGGCGAAGGCCGGCAATGCTGTCCTCGCCCGCATGCAAGCGCATGCGTGCCACGGCAGCCGCAAGCGCCGGATCATCCGCCGCGCGGTCCAAGGCATCCTTGAGCAATGCCGCAATCACGCAATCCTGTTCATACAGATCGACGGTAAAGCCCGTGGCGGCCAGCAGCAGCGAATCCTCGCCAAAGCCTGCCGTGGCGTCAATCGCCCATGGCTGCTCGATGCCTTTTGTGCGCGCAGCCTTCACCAGCAGCTCTTGCTGCAGACGGCCCTGCTTGAGCCGTGGAAGCATGCGGGCAAAATCGGCACGCAGCTCCATCGCGCCGTCGGTGAGCGTGAGGCCCTCGGGCTTCCCGGTCAGCTCAAGCCCCGCGGCCCGAGCAACAGAAAAGGGATCGACGACGCCCATGGGCACTCCTTTACAAGCAAAATGAATACGTGAGCGCCGCCCCTGTCGGCACTCAACCGTCCGCTATTGTCCCACATGCGACATGGCCCACAGCATCCCAATGCAAAGCACCGCCATCAATCCCGTGCATACGGCAGCGATCACAGAATCACTCATGCGCCTTCCCAACGACCGCGGCTCGCGCACTTGCCCTGTTCCGTACATCATGGCTCCTCCTTAGACCAACTCCTTGTCACGACCTCATCATCGCAGCGCCGCACATGTGCTGCCATCGATTTGGCTTACGTCCAGCTTTCCTTTTTGAAAGATTGCTCTGCACAGGCGAGAAGCGCTTTCTAGCACACACGCCGTCACGTTGAACTACAATGTGCTTCACGATATGTGCAGCTTATGGGACGCGCCAGACTGGCAGCGCCCGAATCGAAAGGACTACCTATGAGCGCCGCGCGCAAGACACTCAAAATCCTTGCCCTCATCTATTTTGTTTTGGGCATCGCCAGCCTCGTCATCGGAATCGCCGGCATCGCGACCGGCAAATTTGAATCCATCTACGGATCGAACGCCATACTCGCTGCTGTCGTTGTGATTATCAAGGGCGTTGTCGATCTTGCCGCAGGTGTTGCGGGCATCAAGGGTGCCAACAAGCCTTCGCAGGTGGATGGCGCGTTTAAGCTCGGTATCGTTGCCGCGGTCGCTACGCTCGTCCAGGCTGTGCTTACCCTTCCCGCGCTCGGCGGCAGCGCCGTCAATATCGGCGCCTTTGTCATCGTGGTCTACGACCTGTTCTTTATTCAGCAGGCGCACGCCGTGAAGGCCGAAAACAAGGACCGTCTGTAAGCGCTCGCTTCTCATAACCTCTGCAGCCAAGCAACTAAAAAGGGCCGATCGCGCAGCAACGCGGTCGGCCCTTTACGTTAGCCCAGATAAAACCCGCCAAAATAAACCTGTCCCTTTTTTGTAGGTTAGCTGTGGCGGTACTCGGCGATGATGAAGTCGATGTCGGTCTGAAGGGTATCGAGGTTTGCCAGGCGTGCTTTGTCGGCGGGGCGCGTGCGGTAGTAGTACGGCGTCATCTGGAACACCGCCTCGATGTCGGCCTGGGTCTGAAGGGTGATAGAAGCTGTCACGCGCCGCGTTCCGACCAACTCGAGCTCGGTAGTCTTCGGCAGCTTCTCGTCATTGAGGTATGGCCTGTCGTAGAGCACCTCCTTGAGCCCAAACAGGTGATGGGCACCCGGCACCACGGTGTAGAGCGAGCCCTCGGGCACCAGCACGCGAGCAAACTCGCGCTCGTTAAAGGGAGCAAAGAGCTCGGTCACCATATCGAAGGCGCCATCTGCCACGGGGATATCCTTCATGTTGGCCACAAAATAGGTCGCATCGCCGCGCTTGGCGGCCAGGCGCACCATCTCTTTGCCCAGGTCGAAACCGTAAGCATCCACGCCCGGCACCGCACCCATGGCACTGGTGTAGTAGCCCTCGCCGCAGCAAATATCGAGCAGCGTCATGGGGCCATTCGCAGACGTTGCACGTCCAGACACCTGCTTGCGCACCAGCTCGACCATCGCATCGCGCAACGGCGCGTAGTAACCGCGGTTAAGAAAGTCGCGACGACTGCGCGCCTGCGACTTGGGATCGCCCATGGAGTCGCCGCTCTTGGACGAGCGCAGCAGATAGAGATAGCCCTCGCGCGCACGGTCAAACCGGTGTCCGCCCGCGCATGTAGCACCGCGCTCGTCGTCCACCAACGGCTCATGGCAAACGGGACACAACAACATGGCAACTCCTTAGCGCGAACAACACAACGCCCACCATTGTCGCACGCCTTCCCCACCTAGTCATCGGGGACGTTATTGAATGACCAGTCGTTTAAGAACGTCCCAACGACTATCTAAGTACCGACTGGTTGCATTAGGAGTATCATCGTCTGCGCAAATAAGCACGAAATAGCATATTAGAGATTGAGAGTGTATGGCCGATACCGCATCTAAGCACATTGACATGACCACCGGCTCGCTGTGGCGCAATATTCCCCTGTTCGCCTTCCCCGTGGCCGCCACGAGCATCTTGGAACAGCTATCGAACCTCATCGCCACGGTCATCATCGGCAACTTCTCGGGCGACCAGGGAACCCTTGCCATGGCAGCGGTCGGCTCCAATGTTCCGATTACCAGTCTTATGCTCAACCTGTTTATCGGCATGTCGCTTGGCTCAAATGTGGTCATCGCCAACGCTATCGGCCGCAACGATCAGAACATGGTCAAACGTGCCGTCCATACCTCGGTTTTAATGGCGCTCGTGGGCTTTGTCGTCATCGCGCTGGGCGAGATCTTTGCCGAGCCCATGCTCGCCGCGCTCAACGTTCCTGCCGAAACCATGCCGCTCGCTTCGCTCTACCTGCGCGTCTTTTTGCTCAGCATGCCCTCGATCTTGCTCTACAACTTTGAGGCCGCGATCTTCCGCTCCGTCGGCATCACCCGCATGCCGCTGCAGGCGCTTGCCGTGTCCACCGTCCTCAACATTGGCCTGGACCTCATCTTTGTCCCCGTACTTCACTGGGGCGTCGCGGGCGTCGCCATCGCCACCGCCATCGCCTACACCGTCAGCGCCGCTACGCTCTTTATCCGCCTGCTCAAGACCGACTCTGTCGTCCGCGTCACCCCGCGCGACTTAGGCTTAGACCCCGTTTCCCTCAAGCGCATCGTCAAGATCGGCCTGCCCGCCGGCATCCAAAGCGCCGTCTTTGCCGTCGCCAACATCATCATCCAGTCCGCCATCAACAGCCTGGGCACCGAGGTCATGGCGGCATCGAGCGCCGCCATGAGCTTGGAGTACGTATGCTACAACCTGCTCAACAGCTTTAGCCAGGCTTGCACCACCTTTGTGGGACAAAACCACGGTGCCCGCCAGATCGACCGCTGCACCAAAACGCTCAAGGTCTGCCTGGTCGAAGGCGGTATCGTCGCGCTCACCACAATTATCGTTATTGTCGGCCTGGGGCGCGAGATCTTGTCGCTGTTCAACAGCGATCCCAACATCGTCTCGATCGGCTATATCCGCGTGTGTTCGATCTTCCCGGCGTACGCCTTTAGCATGTTCTACGAAAACATGTCCGGCTACCTGCGCGGCTTTGGTATCTCGCTCACGCCCGCCCTCATCACCATGATCTGCGTCTGCGGCATCCGCTTCTATTGGGTGTTCTGCGTGTTCCCGCACTTCCGCACCTTTGCGAACATCATGATGGTCTACCCCATCAGCCTGGGCACCACGGCGTTCTTTATGGTCGTGGCGGTGCTACTCTGCCACCCGGCACGCACCTATCGTGTCACCCAAGCCAAAGCGACAGCCCGCTAAACACCGCACTCAACGCCGCGCCAGTCATTAATTGACAATATGCGAGCTCATATAGTCGATAAAGCGCCTCGTGGCGATGGGCATGGTGTCCCAGCTGCGCCAGGCCGCCACTACGTCGCGCGAGGGGGCGTGCACGATGGGACGTACGCGAATATCGGCACGCATGCCCTCCACAGTACGACGGTAGAGCATGCTCACGCCTAGGCCCTCCTCCACCATCGCCATGATGGTGTAGTCGTCGGTGACCTCGCTCGTCACGTGCGGCGACAGGCCATGCGCCGCGAATGCATCGAGCACCAGGCTCTGTTCGCCCTCATCCAGAAGCACAAACGGCTCGGAAGCCAGGTCGGCGAGTGTCACCTTTTCCTTTGCCGCCAGCGGATGCGCGACAGGCAACAGTGCCACCAACTCGTCGTGATAGACCACGCGCTTCTCGAGGCCAGCGGTAAACCCGCGTGCCGTAAAGCAAAAATCGACCACGCCATCGTGCACCCATTGGGCGTTGCGCGTGTAGTCGCCCTGCTTAAGGGTAAAGCGTACGCCCGGGTGCAGCGCCCCAAAGTCGCGGATCACACGCGGTAACACGGTTCGACTCACGTTGGTAAACGTCGCGATGCGAATATCGGTCGACGAAAGCCCCAGCAACTCCTGGCGCTTGCCCTCGAGCTCAGCCTCGGCAGTCACAATCTGGCGCAGATACGGCAGATATTGTTTACCGTCGCGCGTAAGCGAAACGCCCTGCTTACCGCGCTCGATAAGCGTGGTACCCAGCTCGCGCTCGAGTGCCTTGACGGCCTGGCTCACCGCACTTTGCGTATAGCCCAGCTCGTCCGCCGCGCCCTTAAGACTGCCGCGATCGACCACCATACAAACAATCTGATACCGCGATGCCATCGCACCTCCACATCAATGCAGCCGTAAAACGTTTTGCCAGGGCTTTTTCTGCCAACATTAGTATTTCTTAATCATACTGAAGATACATTCGCTTTACTACATCCATATCTGGGAGCAGAATCCTTTTTGCGAAACCGTTCTGTAACAAAAGGAGTCCCATGGATCGCAAAAAAGCAATCGCGCTCTCATTTTCCGTTCCCGTCGCATGGGGCTTTTCGTATCCCCTCATGAAGATCGGCATGGACAGCATGAACGCCACGAGCATCGTCGCGCTACGCTGCATCATCGCCTTTGTGGTCTGCCTGCTGCTCTTCCACAAGCACGCGTTGCGCATCAACCGCGACCTTATGGTCCGTGCCGCCATCATCGGCGCCATTATGGCAACCGAGCTCACCTGCATGTGCCTGGGCTCCAGCCTCACCTCTGCCTCCACTGCCGGCTTTTTGCAGAGCCTGACGGTCGTAATCGTGCCGTTTGCCAACGCCGCCCTGCTGCGCCGCGCCCCCGAGCGCAAAGTGCTCGTCGGCACCGCCATCGTCACCTGCGGTATGTTGCTGCTCTCGGGCGCCGACTTCACTAGCCTGAACCCGGGCGCGCTCATCATGCTGCTCTCCGCCTTTGTCTACGCCGGACACATCATTGTGGCGAAGCGCTTTGTCGAAGATGTCGACCCGCTGGCTCTGGGCGTTTGGCAGCTGGGCTTTGGCGGCTTGTTCTCGGGCATCGCCGCATTCACCTTTGGCGGCTTCACGCTTCCCAGTACGCCCAGCGAGATCGTGGTCGTCATTGCGCTCGCACTCATCTGCTCTGCTTACGGCTTTATCACCCAAACGCTCGTGCAGCCCCATGTGCCTGCCGAGACCACCGGTTTCGCCTTCTCGCTCGAGCCGGTATGCTCTGCCGTCTTTTCGTTCTTCCTGGTCGGCGAAGTCCTGAGCCCCATCGCCTTCTTTGGTGCCGCCCTCATCCTCACCGGCGTCATGGTGGCAACCGTCGAACTTCCGCGCCTTCGCGCGCATGGACAGGCTCGCATGGCAGGAGCGCCCGAGCACGTCTCGTAGACCCCGCTCTTCATACAGCCGTGGCATAAAGGCAACCGGTGCGCCTTTACAATAGATGCCAACAGAGCATCTGCCATAAAGGAGCCCCATGGACACCGCAACCCGCGACCTCAACATAGCAACTTGGTTGGGCAATGCGCCGCAGCCGGTACGTGACACTACGAATCAGCTGCTCGAGCGTATCGCCCTTTTGCGTGCCGAGCAGACCATCTACCCGGCACAAGACGACATCCTCAATGCCCTCGCCTACACGCCGGCCGACCAGGTCAAGGTTGTCATCTTGGGTCAAGACCCCTATCACGGACCCAACCAGGCCATGGGGCTGTCGTTCTCGGTCCCCGCGACGCAAACCAAGTTGCCGCCGAGCCTGCGCAACATCTACAAGGAACTCAATGCCGATCTGGGTTGTCCCATTCCCTCCACGGGAGACCTAACCCCATGGGCACAGCAGGGCGTCCTGCTCCTCAACACCACGCTCACCGTGCGCGAGCATGCCGCGAACTCGCACGCCAAGCTGGGCTGGAGTACCCTGACCGACTACATTATCGAACGCTGCTACCAGCTGCCCCAGCCGGTAGTCTTTTTGGCATGGGGCCGCTTTGCCCAGCAGATGGTCGAAGGCAAGCTCGCCACGACCGGCGCGGGCAAGGCAACCGACAAGTTCTGCCTGGCCTCTACGCACCCCTCGCCGCTTTCGGCCAACCGTGCCACGGCAGAACTCCCCGCTTTTATGGGGTCGCGTCCCTTCTCCGCTGCCAATCGGTTACTCGAACAGCACGGCTCGACCCCCGTTAACTGGACTTGGCTCGGATAAAAATCGATACATCGAAAACGCGCCCGACAGCTTTCCATCGGGCGCGTTTCCTATTCGGGCCAAATAAATTGCGTGCGGCCGGCCTCGCCGCCATCGATCAGCAGGCTCTGCCCGGTCATAAACCGGTTGGTCACGCCCACAAAGTAGATCCACTCGGAGATCTCTTGGGCGGTGGCCCAGCGCTTAAGCGGCGTGAGTTCCATAATCTGGCTCCACAGGTGTTCGTCTTCCATCACGCAACGGTTGAGCGGCGTGATCACGCCACCCGGGTCCACACTGTTGGCGATGGCCTGCGGCGCCAGGCGGTTTGCAAGGTTCTTGGTGTAGGCGATAACGCCGCCCTTGCTGGCGGCATAGTCGGGAAACTCCGATCCCGTATGCCCGCTCGCCGACCCCACATTGACCACGGATTTGATAGCCGGTGTCGGCTTGGCGGCAAGCCCCTCCCCCACAAAGGCATAGCGCTCGGTCACGTTGATGGTGCCACGCAAGTTGGCGGCAATATCGTCGGCCGAATCCTGCACACCGGCAACGTTCACGATTACCTGTGGCTCAAGGTCGCCTGGAAACGAGTCAGGCTCGCGGACATCAACGATCAGATGGCGGTAGCGCTCGTGTTCGATCGCCGCCGGCAGCAGATCAAAGCCCACGACCTCGTGGCCCTCGTCCAAAAAGCGCTGCACGCACGCGGCTCCGATACCACCCGAAGCACCCGTGATCAAAACCCGCATGCTTGCTCCTTAGGCGGTTGCATGGCGCTTGAGGTACTCGGCGCCCACATTCTCGCGCTCCCAGCTGCGCACGACCTTGTAGCCCACGGGGCTCAGGAAGACCTCGCACAGCAGCTCGGCAACAGCGCCGGTCAGCGAGCACATAAGAACCTGCACCCAGGTCCAACCAAAGAACGTGTGGCTCACCACAATGGCAAAGACTAGGTTGTCGATAAACTGGCCGACACCCGTAGACACATAGGAGCGGAAGGCAAAGCTCGCAAAGTTATTCTTTTTGAGCATGCGGCCGAGCGACTGGTTGAGTGTGGAGTTAACCACGGCAGAGACGAGCATTGCCAGCGAAGAGCCCAGCACCACATACCAGGTGCCACCGATGGTGGCGTTAAGGGCAGTGTTGACCTCGATCATACCCGTGTCGTAGTAGGCGCCCCACATGCCGGGCGTGAGCGAGCATGCCCAAAAGCACAGGCTCACGGCCAGGTTGACCGCCAACGCGAGGATAGAAATTTTGATGGATGCCTTGGCGCCAAAGCGCTTGCAAATCATGTCCTGGCACAAAAACGAAACCCAGCTCACCACAAAGCCGCAATCGAGTGCCAGATACGGCAGGCTGATAAGCTCCTTGTTGGCCAGCAGGTTCATCATGATAACGCTCACGATAAACAGCGAAACCGTTGCCGCGGGAATGCTCCGCAACAGGACCTTGTAGTCCTCCATGACCTTCTTGATCATTATGTACTCCTTTGGTTTTAGGTTTAACGAGCAGGATATCGGACCCGAACTGCTCGGCCGCCACGGTCTTGAGGCGACGGTGGGTATGATAGCCGCTCACACGGCGGCAGGCAAGCAAGCGGCGCGGCAGCCCCACAGGACCACCGCGCCGGCGCACTAAAACGTTACGTTGCCAAACTCCGACAGGACAAGGTCGGGGTTGTGGTCGGTCGCCCAGTCAACATTCCACGGGCTCGTAAACAGCAGCAGTTTGCCGCCGCGCATGTCCTCGACGCGCAAGGTGTCACGCGTGAGCGAAAGGCCCGGGATGTCGATGGTGTCGGGGTCGTTCTGGATCCAGCGGATGTCCGTATAGGGCAGCGGCTGACGACGGACTTCAACACGGTACTCGGCCTTAAGGCGGCGCTCGAGCACCTCAAACTGCAGTACGCCGACCACGCCCACGATGACGCTCTCCATGCCGGCACCCAGCTCGCGGAAGATCTGGATGGCGCCCTCCTGGGCAAGCTCCTCCATGCCCTTCACGAATTGCTTGCGCTTGAGCGTGTCGACCTGCGTGATGCGGGCGAACATCTCGGGGGCAAACGTCGGGATCTGCGGATACTGTACGTGGCGCTTGCCAGAGCACACGGTGTCGCCGATGCTAAAGATACCCGGATCGAACAGGCCTACGATATCGCCCGCGTACGCCTCGTCCACGATGGCGCGGTCATCGGCCATCATCGACGTGCCCGTGGCAAGCTTGAGCTTACGGTTGCCCTGCACGTGGAAGGCATCCATGCCGCGCTCGAACTTGCCCGAGCAAATGCGCACAAAGGCGATACGGTCGCGGTGGTTCTTGTCCATGTTGGCCTGGATCTTAAACACAAAGCCGCTAAAGTCGTCGCGGCACGGATCGACCGGCTCGCTGGTGAGCGTATCGGTATAGGCGCGCGGCGTCGGGGCCAGGCGCAAGAACTCCTTGAGGAAGGGCTCCACGCCAAAGTTGGTGAGCGCCGAGCCAAAGAACGCCGGGCTCAGCTTGCCGCAGGCCACGGCATCCAGGTCGAGCTCGTCGCCGGCGCCATCGAGCAGCTCGATGTCGTCCATCAGGTTCTTGTGGTTCTCCTCGCCAATAAGCTCATCCATGGCGGGGTCGCCCAGCTCGGCCTCGACCTCGGCGACCTTCTTGGTGGCGTTGGCGTGACCGTCGCCCTCAAAGGCGATGACGCGACGGGTCTGACGGTCGAACACGCCGCGGAAGTTACGGCCGCTGCCGATTGGCCAGTTCATGGGGTACGTATTGATGCCCAGGACGTTCTCGATCTCTTCCATGAGCTCAAACGGATCGCGGGCCTCGTGGTCGAGCTTGTTCACAAAGGTAAAGATGGGAATGTGGCGCAGCGTGCAGACCTTAAAGAGCTTTTTGGTCTGGGCCTCGACGCCCTTGGCGCCGTCGATGACCATGACCGCGGCGTCGGCGGCCATAAGGGTACGGTAGGTATCCTCCGAGAAGTCCTGGTGGCCGGGAGTATCGAGGATGTTGACGCAGGCGCCGTTGTAGGTGAACTGCAGTACCGAGGAGGTAACGGAAATACCGCGCTCCTTCTCGATGTCCATCCAGTCCGAGACGGCATGCTTGGCCGAACTCTTGCCCTTGACCGAGCCGGCGGTCTGGATGCTGCCGGTATAGAGCAGCAGCTTCTCGGTAAGCGTGGTCTTACCGGCGTCCGGGTGGCTGATGATCGCGAATGTGCGGCGCGACGAGATTTCATCCGACAGGCTTGCCATGCGGATCCTTTCTTGCATTGAGTGCATTACGTCGTTGAAACCGTACTATTGTAGCCGCGAAATCCCGCCACAGGGCACCTATCAGGACAAATTCATCAGCCAAGCTCGCTGTGCACCGGGCAGCCGCCTCAAGGACTGTCTCGATCTGTAACAGATAGACGGGTTTTAGCGTTCCTGGTGTTACAGATTGAGATAAACGGCTGGGAAGATCGACACCGTCTCAATCTCGTCTCAATCTGTAACAGAAAGACGGGTTTTGAGCCTCCACCTGTTACAGATTGAGATAAACCGGCAGGAAGGCAACCAATGTCTCAATCTGTAACATCTAGCCGCCCAAATCGACTCTTACTGTTACAGATTGAGACAAATAGACAGGCGGGCAAATAACATCTCAATCTGTAACAGCAAGCGACCCAAAACGGACCTAGGTGTTACAGATTGAGATTGTTTTGAAGTAAGCGCGACACTGGCAGGCTATTCCACATTTCCTCTTGCATAACTGTGCATAGTGTATATATACTGTGCTTACCGGTTATATACACGTGTAGCCCAACAGCTAAGGAGCCGCTGTGGACATCATCCTATCCAATTCGAGCGACAAGCCCATCTACGAGCAGATCTCCTCGCAGGTCAAAGCTCAGATCCTTTCGGGCGCACTCGCTGCGGGAGCCAAACTCCCCAGCATTCGTGCGCTCGCGAGCGACCTCGGCGTGAGCGTCATTACCACCAAGCGTGCCTATGCCGACCTGGAGCAGCTCGGCTATATCTGCACCGTGCAGGGCAAGGGCTGCTTTGTCGCCGAGGGCAACCAGGAACTCTTGCGCGAAAACCAGCTTTGCCATATCGAAGAGTTGCTTGCGCAGGCCGCTACGCAGGCCGAAACCCTGGGCGTCACGCGCGACAAATTGCACGAGATGCTCGACCTTGTAGCCCCCGAAACCATGCAGTAGCCATCTGCAAGAAAGGCTATACCATGCAAAACTTGCTAGAACTCAAAGGCGTCTCACGCCGCGTAAGCGACCGCTTTTCCCTACGCGATGTCACACTCACCGTGGAGCCCGGCCAGATTGTTGGCTTTGTGGGCGCAAACGGCGCCGGTAAGACAACGACGATTCGCGCCGCGCTCGGACTCATAAAGCTCGATGCCGGCGAGGTGCACCTGTTTGGGCAGCACTGCGGCACCGACGCGCCCGGCGAGACACAGCGCCATCTGCGCTCCCGCATCGGTCTTGTCCTGGACACGTGTCCTTTCCCTTCCACGCTCAAGGTGGGCCAGATCGAGACGCTCGTAGGCCCGGCGCACCCCACATGGAGTCGCGAAACATTCGCCAGATTTATCGAACGATTTGGCCTTGATCCCAAAGCCAAGGTCAAAGACCTCTCCCGCGGCATGGGTATGAAGCTGCAGCTCGCCTGTGCGCTCAGCCACAATGCCAGGCTGCTCGTTTTGGACGAAGCCACCGCGGGCCTCGATCCCATGGCGCGCGAGGAGCTGCTCGATGAGCTGCTCGCCTTTGTTTCCGACGGCCAGCGCAGCGTACTGCTCTCGAGCCACATTACGTCCGACCTCGATAGCGCCGCCGATCGCGTCATCTGCATCGATAACGGTTCGATTGCATTTGACCTGCCACGCGAGGACATTACCGACCGCGCCGGAATCGCCCACTGCACGCAAGCACAGGCCGCAGAGCTCATGGCTTGCGTCGAAGGCGCCCGTGCTGCCCGCCACGCCTATAGCGTGGACGTGCTCGTGCCCAACCGCCGTGATACGCTCGAGGCTTTCCCCGAGATTCCCTGCGATCGGGCAACCATTGATGACTACCTTCGCCTCATGCTGAAAGGGGCTTCGAAATGAAACGCGCCTTTATGTCCGAGCTCGCCATCGTTCGCACGCTTATCCCGAGCATCGCGGGTGTCGGCTTATTTATATTCATCGTGATGACCCTCGCCAACGCATCGGATGGTGATTCCGGCATGAGTGCTGGCGCCTGCGCAGTCAGCGCCATGTCGCCCATCATGATCATGAACTCGCTAGCCGGCTTCGACAATCAAAACGGATGGGAGCGCTATCGGGCAACGCTGCCCTTCTCGCGCAAAGACATCGTCTGCGCACGTTACCTGTGTATCGTTGCTTTCTCGGCCATCATGGCATGTGCGGCCGCGCTGTTGAACATCGTCACCATCCCACTCTTCAATAATGCAGGCATTTTCCCGACGGGACAGGTCGTATTTGAGATCGCAATTGCCTCGGCAGCCTCGATGCTCATCTCCCTCATGATGGTGTTTTTGGCGCAGCCGCTGTTCTTTCGTTTTGGACACATGGAGGCGCTGCGCCTGTCCGTTGGTCTGTTTGCCTTGCTCGGTTGCCTTGCTATGGCCACGCTGAGCTCCTCCAACCCCATCAGCAACTGGCTCATGTCGATTGCCGGGGCAAATCCCGATTCCGCCGTCCTCGGCTGCCTGTGCGCAGGAATTGCCGTCCTGGCCCTCGCGCTATGCGCAATCAGCTGCACCGTCAGCACCAAGGTTTATCGAGTACGCGACCTGTAATCGACAGCTAAAGGACTTGGGCGGCACCCCACCTCATTTACTAGATAAGACGAAGCAGTAACAACGTCGTTACCACCCTTCACGGCATGCCGTTCACTTCTCGGAAAAACATTCACCTTCAATTCGAGCCCTAACCAAATGGCTCCCCGGAACATGGCCCCGTCTCGCCGCGGCCATATCAAACCTTCATGGTGGGGCGGTATCCTTATGTCCATAAAACTCGCAGGATAAACCCATTATCCAAGGAGGCACCGCACCCGTGTCGTGGGTCGTCGCAGCATTTGCGTCAGCATTCTTTGCCGGCATCATATCCATCTTGGCCAAATGCGGTATCAAGCAGACCGACTCCGATATCGCGACGGCCATTCGCACCTGCGTGGTGCTCGTTTTCGCCTGGGCAATGGCGGGCATTTCTAGATCCATTGGGACCATTGGCAGTATCGAACCCAGATCCTGGCTCTTTCTCGTCCTCTCGGGACTCGCTACAGGTGCTTCGTGGATCTGTTACTTTAAGGCGTTGAGCATCGGAGACGTCAATAAGGTCGTACCGGTCGACAAGATGAGCACCGTGCTCGCCGCGCTGGTCGCCATCGCGCTTTTTGGTGAGACGAGCAACCTTGCGGTTAAGCTCGTGGGAACCGCTGTCATCACCCTCGGCACGTTTTTAATGATCGAGAAGAAGCAGTCCGCCGGACCCGAGCAGCAGCAAGACCGGACCTGGCTCGCTTACGCCCTCGGCGCCGCCGTGTTCGCGGCACTCACCTCCATCCTCGCCAAGATCGGCATCGAAGGCGTCGAGTCAAACCTGGCCACGGCAATCCGCACCTGCGTGGTACTGGTTATGGCATGGGCAATCGTGGCAGCCAAGGGAAAACTGGAGCAGGTCGCGCACGTTGACCGGCGCGAACTCACATTTCTCGTAACATCGGGCATCGCAACCGGAGCATCGTGGCTGCTCTATTACTACGCCATCGCTGCAGGCCAGGTGAGCGTCGCGGTGCAGATCGACAAACTATCGATTGTCGTATCGGTACTATTTGCGCGTCTGGCATTCAACGAAAAACTCTCACGACGCAGCGCCATCGGTCTCGCCCTCATCGTACTGGGCACCGCCGCGCTTGCAATTTGGAAGTAGCGCCGATACCGAACGAAATCCAGTCCACCCGCAAATCCGTGACACAGCGCCCGCACCGGACTTGAGATGTTTGTACTGACTGCGCGCTATCGTGCTACTTGCGCAGCGGCTTGGGCAGCGGAATGCCAGCGGCAATAACGGCGGCGATGATCATGCAGACGATACCCTTGAGTGGGAAGCACATGAGCAGCAGGCCCACGACCATGACCGGCTGACGCATGACCGCACCCATCGTCGATGCCGTGCAGACGGCGACGCAAAAGACCGGATCGGCGCCGGTGAGGACAGCAAGGCCGTAGCCCAGGCTTACGCCCGAGAAGATAACCGGGAAGAAGTGGCCGCCGCGCCAGCCCATGTTGATAAGGGCGGGCGTCAGCATGGCCTTGACAAGACCGGTTGCAATGAGTACGCCAGCGGGAATGGTCATATAGGTCTCCATGAGCACGTCGGCCTGCGTCTCGCCGGCAAACATGGTGTAGGGCAGGACCGTGCCGCAAATGGCGAGCGCCAAACCGGCCAGCATGGCCTTGATGACAGGGTGCTCCCCCATGGCGTGGGCCAGTGCCTCGCTCGCGTGCTCCGAAACAAAGTACAGCCAGCCACAGACAGTGCCGATGAGCGCCAGGGGAATAAGCCAGGCAAGCTCGAGGTTGCCCACCTGAGCAGCCTCGAACCTCGGCATACCCATACCGCCGCCCATAAGCTGGCCGAGCAACAGATAGGTGCCCAAGCCGCCGGCAATCGCGATGCCGTAGACCACGGTCTTTTGCGCCTTGGGCAGCTTGATGGTGATCTCGTCGGACGCTGAGTCCTCATCGTCGTCGGCGCCCTGGCCGTCGGCGCTGCCGGCGAGCGGCGCCACAAAGCCAAAGACAGGCGCGGTAAAGAGCGCCGTCAGGGCAGCCTGGGTACCCAGCAGCGTGAGTTGCCTAAACTCGGCGCCAAAGCAACGCATGCGGTCGCCGACCCAGCTGCACAGACCTGCAATGACACCGGTCAGGCCAGCCTCCGGTCCAATGCTTCCGCCAAACAGCAACGGCAGCAATGCCGCAAGAGATAGCTTGCCGAGGTTGTCGTACGGGTAGCGGCAGTCGCGCTTTACCTTGGCCATCACCTGGTTGAGGTCATCGGTCTTGGTGCCCGTCATCTTTTCGTACAGACCGATCAGCAGGCCGCCCAGCAGGCAGACGAAAAACGGGTACGGTAAAAAACCGAACGGACCGCTCGCGAGCTCGGGCGAAGCGACGCCCAGCATTTGCGGAATCTCGGTCCATAGATAGTCGATACCGTGCTCCATCGCAAAAAAGAACAGCCAGACCGCAGCGCCTGCGAAAGCGCCAGTCACAGCAACGCTAGCTAAAAACAGCGCACGGTTTTTGGGTTTTGCCAGGTTACCCATCGGGTCCTCCCGTGGTCAAAGTCAACATAGATACGCCTTATTGTAGGGCGAGCATTGTCCAGACGAGCCAACCATCTGCGCCCCAAACGACACCATTGAGTGCCAGGGCACTACGGATGCGAACCTCAACTCCCAATAATCGAGGCAATCTCGCGCAAATCGTCGGCAAAGTAGATGCCTTGCTGGCGCTGCGGACTCGATAAGCCCTTATCGATCATATGCCCGAGCAGCGCCTTGAGGTCGTTGTAGTAACCGTCCAGGTTATACAGGATGCACGGAGCACTCAGGTGTCCCAACGATACCGCAGACATGACCTCGGCAATCTCCTCGAGCGTGCCCGTCCCGCCGGGAAAGGCAATGAAGGCATCGCCAAGCTCAATCATCTTGGCTTTGCGCTCAGCCATATCGCTCGTCACGATAAGGTCGTCAATACCTTCGTGTTGAAACTCTGCCTCGATAAAAAAGCTCGGCTCAACGCCCGTCACATGCCCGCCAGCATCGAGCACGCTATCGGCAAGCGCGCCCATCAGGCCCGATTTAGACCCGCCGTATACCAGCGCGTGCCCGTTGGAGCCAATCCAGTTGCCCAGCTCTTGCACCGCAGGCAGAAACGCCGGGTCATTGCCGACGCTGGCGCCCAGATACACGGTGATATTCATATTCAGTCCCCCTCGTCGTGACGCACGGCGCCCGTTCTAGCGTTGGCGTCGGCGATATTCGCGTACGCGGCGCGACAGGTCAGCGAGCTCGTCACGATCGAGCTCTTCCAAATGCTCAAGATCATCCATAAAGCGCGCCATGGTGTCCTTTTGGCGCAGTTTAATGAGCGTATTGCAGTAGTTCACCGCCACACCCGTGAGCATGGCGATGTAGAAGATGCTGATGACGCTCAGGACGACGGTAATAGCGCGGGCGACCGGCGTTTCGGCCGGGATATCGCCAAAGCCGATGGTCGAGACCGTCTCAAAGCTAAACCAGAGACCATCGCCAAACGTGAGGGTCGTGGGCTCGGACAGCCAGACAGCCGTCGAGCACAGCAGGTAAAAGATAAGAAACAGGCCCGTGATGCGTGCAAAGCCAGCCTGTCGCAACACGTCGGCAAGCGTCCTCAACTTGTTCATCGCGACCCCTTTTCCCAGACGCCCAATCACATTCGCTCGGTATTGTCCCACGCCTTCCCCGCAAACGGAACCAGTCGTCGGGGACGCTTCTAAACGGCGGGTTATGAAGGACCGTCCCCGTGGCAAAACGGCATACGTTTCAATCTGCGACAAATAGGACATCCCCACAGGTCTCACGGCCCGAACGAGTATCTTGATATAGACATACCGCCCACCGCCGTGCCCGCAGCACGCAAAAAGAAAGGGAGTCCACAATGTTTAGGCCTCTTCGCAGAAAAAAGCGCGCCATCACCGATAAACAGGCGCGAGAGCTGCTCGCCGATTGCAAGCGCGGCGTTTTTGCCGTCAACGGCGACGATGGCTATCCCTATGCCATTCCCGTCAATTACTTCTTTGACACCGAGCACGACAAAATTTATTTTCATGGTGCCAAGGCAGGACACAAGGTCGACGCACTCAAACGAAACGACAAAGTCTGCTTTACCGTCTATGGCAACGATTGGTATAAGGATGACGACTGGGCACCCTATGTTCAGAGCACCGTGGTTTTTGGCCGCTGTCGCCTCGTGAACGATGACCCGGCATTTGTCGAAGATACAATCCGCCAGCTCGCCCTCAAATACTACCCTTCCGCCGAGGAGGCCGAAGAGGAGATCAAACAAAGCATAGGGGGCGTCCAGCTGTATGAAATTACGGTTGAGCACCTTTGCGGCAAGCAGATTCAGGAAAAATAGCAAACGCGGAAAACGTGCTCGCAGCCCTCTGTGCCCTCTGTGCCCTATGCGCCCACGCACGCTAACGGCGTGGGCGCAGACCGCGGCGGCCGAATCGCTTGCCCCCTATACCCCAAAAACGTAGCGGTCCAAGCGGTCGCACGCCTCCCTTACACGCGAAAGCGGCAGTGCTAGATTCACGCGAATGTGGCAAGATCCGTGGAACGGACGGCCGTCCTGATAGCCCACGCCCACACGCGCGCCCTCATCGAGCAGCCACTGAATATCGCGGCCATGCTCGCGGCACCACTCCGTGCAGTCTAGGAACACCATATAGGTGCCCTGCGGGCGCGAATAGGACACGCCCTCAAAATGCTCGTCCACGTAATCGCAGAAGTAGTCAATGTTGCCCTCGATGACCTCGTTGAGTTCATCGACCCACTCGTAGCCCTGCGGCTGGTAGGCGCCGATAAGCGCATGCATCGAAAGGACATTCATCTCGTTATAGTGGGTCATATTGGACACGGCGCACACGCGATCGCGCAGCGTCTCGTTATAGATGATGTGGTAGCTGCCGACCAGGCCCGCCAGGTTAAACGTCTTGCTCGGCGCATAGAGGGCGACCGTGCGCATGCGGGCATCCTCGCTCACCGACTGCGTCGGGATATGCTTGTGGCCGGGCATGATGATGTCGGACCAGATCTCGTCCGAGATCACCACGCAATCGAGCCGGCGATAGATGTCCATGGCGCGCTCAATCTCATCGCGCTCCCATACGCGGCCGCAGGGGTTATGCGGCGAGCAGAACACCGCGGCATGGATATGGTTTTGGACGAGCTTGCGCTCCATGTCCTCAAAGTCCATGCGCCACACACCCTGGTCGTCGAGCTTAAGCGGGCTGTGGACAATGCGATAGCCCGCGGCTTCGATAGACTTGGTAAAGCCGATGTAGGTAGGGCTGTGGACCAGCACCGCATCGCCTGGCTGAACATACGCACGCAGCGTCGACACGACACCGCCCAGCACGCCGTTTTCGTAGCCGATATGTTCAGGGCGCAGACCCTCGACGCCATTGCGGCGGCTCTGCCATTCGATGATGCGGTCGAAATACTCGGAGCGCGGGTTAAAGTAGCCAAACATGGGATGCTGAGCGCGCTGAATGATGTGCTCCTGGACCGTAGGCACCGTGGCAAAGTTCATGTCGGCCACCCACATGGGAATGCGGTCGAAGCCCTCGTCAGGCGCGTTCGGAGCCATGCCGGGGATCTCGCCCCAAGAGTCAGCGGCGATGGAGTCCATGCCGTGGCGGTCGATGATTGAAGTGAAGTCGTATTTCATGCTGGACTCCCGTGCAAAGTAGACTGTTTCGATAGGCGCTATTGTCCACCAGCGTGGGCGGTTTTGGCGCGGGGTTTGGCGCTTAATTTGACGGGTGCAGACGAATGGCAGGTTAGTCTTGCGCGTCGTTGACGGCAACTACGGTTAGCTGGGTTTCGTCGACCGTAAAAGATATGTCGAGCCCGGCGAAGGCCAGATGATAGACGCGGTTCGGCTCGTGCTTGCTGCCTGCGCGGCGCGGGTCTTGGCGCAGGACCTCGACCAGGCCGGGGAGCTTTGTGGGCGGGACCATATCCTGCAGCGTCTGCGGGAACTCGATGTCGAGCTCTTGCCACGGAGCATCCTCAATCCAGCCGCCGGTCGCATCCGGGTGACAGTCCGCAAACGGAATGTAGGGCTTAATGTCGTAGATGGGCGTGCCGTCGCGCAGATCGGCCCCCAGCACATGGATGATGGGGCCATCGTCGGTGAGCTCAACGTGATCGAGCCTTACGCAGGTAAGTCCGATAGGATTGGGGCGAAACGGGCTGCGCGTGGCAAAGACGCCCACGCGCTCGGCTCCGCCCAGACGCGGCGGGCGCACAGTTTTCGACCACTTGGCATTGGTGCCGGACCTGTCCTGCGTCTTGGCATCGACGGCGATGTCTTCGGCCGTGCCGCCGGGCGTTCCGTTTTCAAAGCGCCAGAGCAGCCACAGGTGAGAGAAGGAGTCCAGACCCTCAACTGACGCGCTGGAAGCATATTCCGGCTCAAAGACAATGCGCCCCTCAAGATGGGGCGCCAAAAAGCTGTTGCGCGGAATGCCGAACTTCTGCGGCAGGTCGGTATGTATGTGTGCGATAGGTTCCATGCCGGTCATTGTACGGCATGGAGGCGTGGGGCGTTGCGCGCAATTCTTCGCCGCGGTCCTCCGTCGTGCAACCAACGGTTGCTTGGAAGGGCACCTGCTGCCGCGTATGCTTAAGCCATCAACCAGCAGAAAGGAGCCGCTATGGCCTTTGCAGAAAAGCTCATCGCCGTCCGTCGCGCCCATCACCTTACCCAGGAGCAGCTCGCCGCCAAGCTCTTCGTCACACGCCAAGCCGTCAGCCGTTGGGAGCGTGGCGAGGTCATACCGGGCATCGACATGATGAAGCTCATCGCCGCCGTGACCGGCGAGCCACTGTCTCATCTGCTTGAAATGCCCGAGCACTATTGCCAGAGCTGCGGCATGATACTCACGCCCGACGACTGCGGCACCGATGCTGCGGGTACCGCGACCGACCATTACTGCAAGTGGTGCTACGACCATGGCCAGTACACCTACGACACCACCATGGAGGCAATGATCGAGGATTGTGCCCCGCGGCTGGCGCAAAACACCGGCATGTCGCTCGACGAAGCCGTCTCGCTCATGGGCGCCGTCCTGCCGCAACTGGAGCGCTGGCACACCGTGCAGGAAAACGAGGAGCGCTACGGCGCCGAAGCGCGGGCGCGCTATGGCGATGAGGCTATCGATGCAGCAAACGAAACATTGTTGGATATGGACCCCGAAACCTGGAACGACATGAAAGAACTCGAGCGCGCGATTCTGGGCCAGCTCTCGATTGCCATGGACGACGGCGACCCAAAGAGCGTCGAGGCCCAAAAACTTGTTGCGATGCATCGTCGTTGGATTAGCCTCAACTGGGGACGCGAGCCCCAAGACGACGCATACCTAGGCCTCGCCCACGGCTACCTTGCCGACCAACGCTTTGTTGACTACTACGACAAGCCCTGCGGCACCGGGGCCACAGCGTTTTTGGTTCAGGCCATCGAGTCGTCGCTGGCTCGCGCATAGACCGCGGCGGCTTTGGGTATCTCAATCGAAACCTCAACCGATTGGAGACCTATGGCTACTGATCACGAGCTCGAGCTGTACGTTATGACCGGCTGCCCGTATTGCTTAAAGGTCAAGCACTTTTTGGCCGATAACGGCGTGACCATTCCCGAGCGCAATATCTCGACCGATTCCGATGCCGAACAGACACTCATCGCCGTCGGCGGAAAACGCCAGGTTCCCTGCCTGTTCATCGACGGCAAACCACTCTACGAATCGAGCGACATCATCGCGTGGGTGCAGGAAAACCTGCTCTAGTACGCACGCTCTGTCCGTCCAGGGCCCCAACCCATACGACCCAAACATGTACACCAGCATCCAAAGTCGACATTTTTCGACATCTTTGGATGCTGGCGTACAGCTTTTTGGTAGTCATGGACGCTCTTGGCCGGCTAATTGTTTGAGGAGACCTTTGGATTATGGCTGTTTGACGCCTCTGGAAAGGTTTCCGAGAGGGCTGTGGTCAAAAAAGGGCAAATATGAGTACTGCTACCTGTTTAGTAGCAGCGATTTTGATCACTTCAGGAACTATTCAACGTTCCACTCGTCCGCAGACGACGTTATTTCTCCTCATATGTTCAATAAAAGTAGCTCTTAATGGGAACAAATCTCATCAGGAGCTACAATTTATAGCAAATAAATGCAACCATAATGGCAACAGTACTCATATTTGCCTTTTTTGACCACGACCCTCCAGAATAGTCGCTGAGAGCGACACTAAATGACAAAATCCGACACTTGAACGTTCTTATATGAGTAGCCATTGAAGGACACCTAACGACTACTCCCATTCGCGACACACTGTGTCGCGAATTAAGCTGGCCCCATTACCGAAGACCAGTGAGAGCTCCTGCCCAGAATCTCAATAGCTTAATAAAGGGCTCCCCTCCGGAAGTTCAATGAGCATCCAAATTCCAAGCTGAAAAGCAAAGGAGTATCGAAGCCGTCAATGCTCATTTCCTATCGAACAGGCAGGTCAAAACAAGCTAATTAGCCCGATGAACTGCTTGTATTTTTGTCTACAAAATTGTATACAAAAAGAGAATCCGAGAACCGGCGCTCGACATTATGTCGATCGATAGGAGGCGCCATGGATGCTAAGCAGCTCGAAAAGATGATGGGGTTTGCTCCCGGAGAGTTGAAGAAAGCCGCGGAAGCCTACGAAAAAGATGAGTGGCCGAAAGGTCGCACCATCAAGTTGGGAAGGCCACCAATCTCCGATGAGCCGAGCGTCGTTATATCAGCACGTGTGGGCGAATCGATTCTTGAGGCGTTTGGCGAAAAAGCCAAACGCCATGGGCAAACACGCACGGAGCGGCTCAGAGAGCTCATTACACTTGATGCACTGATTGCCTAGGCCCGCTCCCCCGTCGGACCCAAACATGTACACCAGCATCCAAAGTCGACATTTTTCGACATCTTTGGATGCTGGCGTACAGCTTTTTGCATGGGCCCAGCACAGGCGATCCGTTCTTCTCCGTCCCCAAGGGATCATTTAGCCACAAAAGCGGGCGATGGGCGCAAGTGGCTGCTCGCGAAAGACACGCTCGACGGCGGCACGGTATTCATCGACCTTTTTGGTCTTGCGTACGAGCTTGTGAACGGTCGCGGGATCGGCGAAGGCGCATTTGGCGTAGAACCACCACTCCTTCATGCGAAAGACCGCGTTGCCCCCAATCTCGTCCGCATAGGCCGCAAACAGCATGTCATGGAAGCGTTGCAGCTCAGCGGCGGTAGCGGCAGGGTCGCCCTTAACCATGCGAGCCAGCGCGGGATTCGCAAGCAAGCCGCGCCCCAACATTACGTGACGTGTTCCGGGATAGGCCTTCACCAGCGCATCCATGTCCTCAAGATCAAAGATGTCGCCGTTATAGGCCACGGGGAACGGCGCCCGTTCCAGCGTCTCGCCGTAAAACTCTTTGCGCGGTGAGCCCGTATAACGGTCCTTTTGCACGCGCGGATGCACGATCAACTCCGCCAGCGGCATTCGGCAATAGAGGTCGAGCACGCGCTCGTACTCGTCATCGCATTCGAGCCCCAGCCTGGTCTTTACCGACACCGGCAACGGCGACCGCTCGCACACATCGCTTAAGAACGCCTCGAGCTCGTCGAGATTGCGCAAGAAACCCGAGCCCTTGCCCTTGGCGACAACCGTTCCCGAAGGGCAACCCAGGTTGAGATTGACCTCGCGGTAGCCCATGTCGGCGAGCACCTGTGCCGCCCACACAAACTCGTCCGCATTCTTGGACATCAGCTGGGGCACCACGTTAAGTCCCTGGTTATTAGCAGGGTCGATCTCTTTAAACGCCTTGCCGCCAAAGCGATTGCCCACCCGCGGCGGCGGCAAAAACGGCGTGTAATAACAATCGAGCGCGCCGAAGCACTCCGCATGCACGCGACGGAACACATGCCCGGTAATCCCCTCCATAGGGGCCAGCGATAAATACATCAACATCCATTCTCAAATCAATGTGACAAAGGGACAGTCCCTTTGTCACATTATTCGGAGCGCAGGGCCTCCACGGGGTCTTTCTTGGATGCACTGCGGGCCGGCAGCAAACCGGCAACGACCGTCAGCAGCACCGAAATCGCGATGAGCACCAGCGCATCCTGCACGGGCAGGCTCATCAGATTGGGTACCTGTTTGGCAGCAAGCGCCCAGGCATTAACCGGAAAGCTCACGGCCACCACGACGACAATAGCAAAGACGCCGGCAATGAGGCCCTCGATAAAGGTCTCGGCATTGAACACGTTGGCCACGTTGCGCTTTGACGCGCCGATCGCGCGCAGGATGCCAATCTCCTTTTTTCGCTCCAGCACGCTGATGTAGGTGATGATGCCGATCATGATGGAGCTCACCACCAGGCTGATGCTCACGAATGCGATGAGCACCAAGCTGATGGTGTTCACGATGTCGGTCACCGAACCCATGATGATGCCCATGTAGTCGGTGTACGAGATCGCCTGTTCATCGTGGCCAGCAGCTTTGACCTGTTTGTTGTACGCATCGATGTGATCGAGTACGCGCTCCTTGGCCTCAAAGTCACGCGGGAAAATCTTGACCGAGATGGGGTCTGCCTCGTCCGCATAGCCCAACGTGCTCAGATTGTTATCGTAGGTGAGCTTTGACGCCTTGGCATAGCTCATCATGAGCGAGCTCAGGTCCTCGGCGTCCATGTTGAAGTGGATGGCGCGAGCGAAGGCACCCACATCCACGCGCATGGCGCTCGCCAAGTTGGCAAAACTCGAAGACATCTGCGTCGCCATTTGGTCCATAAGTCCCGCCGCACCCATCTTGAGCTGGGCCGATACCGTCGTCGCAATCTGTTCGCTGATTGTCTTGGTCACCTGGTCCATAGCCTGCTGCAGATACGGAGCCAGCTGCTTTTGCACATAGTCGGCCATCGCCTGCTGCAGGCGCTCGGCCAGGGCATCGCCGCCGAGGGCCTTGAGCTGAGCCAGGTATTGCTGGGCGGCGGCATCATGCTCAAGATACGTCGAGAATGCGGCAGCAAGCTTTGACGCGTCTTTAAGATCTTCGGGTGACAGCGCCTTAAACTGATCCGACTGCATAAAGCCCTCAAACAGCTGGTTGACAAGCGTTCCCACCTGCTGCATTTGCTCAGGCGTGAGTTCCAGGCCCTCAAAGATACCCGAGAAATCTGGAGCCGGCGCTTTGGCCATGATGTCGCTGAAGTCGACGTCCTTCCCAACGCCCGAAAGGTCAATGTCCAGACCGGACAAGTCGATACCAGAAAGGTCCATACCGCTGGCCGCACCCGAGAGCGCAGACGTATCGAGCGAGAACGCGCTCTTTAGCGCCGCCTCGTCCACGCTGAACATGCTGCCCAGATCAACGCCTTGCTTGGCCTCGCCTTGCAGCTCATCAAAGGTTTTACCCGTAAAGACATCCGTCTCGGGGCGGGCAAGCTGCTCCTGCACGATCTGCGAATCGGCAGCGCGCTCCATAAGCTGGCGAGTCAGCGCATGCGTGTAGGCAATGCCCGGGGACAATGCACTCGCGTTAGCCGTCTCGTTGGGTCGCACCACGCCCACAATGCGCACGTCGATACCGTCAGCAACCTTGGACGCCATAAAGTCGGCATCGCCAGACATGTCAGTCCACATGCCGGTCTCTTCGTTTTTGCGATAGGCATCGGCCGGCGACAACACCTTAAATGTCGTGGACAGCGCATCGTCGTAGGTAAAGTCGGTGCCGGTCTCGGGCGTCTCGACCTTGCCGTCGGCCGTCATGGCGCTGTTGACCAGGTCATTGAGCTCATCGATATCCAGCGCACCGATGCTATAGAGCGTATAGTCGCCCACCGTGCCGCGGCTCGAAAGCACCATCACGGCCTCGTTGGCGGACGTGGGCCAATGGCCGACAACGACATCGTACTGGCTGTCGAGCAGGCTCTGGTCGTCAATCATCTCGTTAAAGACCGAGGTTCCCATGGAATCCATGCTCACCGTTGCCGCCGAGCTCGCGCCTCCGCTCATGGCCTCGGTCATGGCGTTGGGCACCAGCCGGACAGGCTTCTCATCGCCCTTGCCGGCACGATAGACAACCGGCGATACACCGTAGCCGTACTGAATGGCGTTGACCTCTTTATCGATGCCGTCGCCACCGGCATCGAGCCATGCCTTAAAGCTCGTCATGTCATTGGACTTAACGCTCGCAAACATATCCTTTACGGCCGTGACCACAGGAATCTTATCGGTTCCCTTAGCCTCGCCGTCGGCACTGTCGTCGGACGAATCCACGCTTTCAGACGAACCGTCATCCGTGGCCCCCTCTCCGCCCATCATGGACGACAGGTCGTAATCCTGCTTGGAAATGGTGAGTGGGTAGCTCGAGAGCGTGTCCTCCTCAACCTTTTTGATGTAGCCGTTTACGCCATTGGAGAGTGCCAGGATCGCCGCAATGCCGATAATGCCAATCGAGCCCGCAAAGGCCGTCATGGCCGTACGGCCCTTTTTGGTCATAAGGTTTCGGGCAGAAAGCCCCAGCGCCGTCACAAAGCTCATCGAGGTTTTGCGCGTAGGCTTGGCCTCGCGGCGCGCGGCCTTGGCAACATCGAAGGGGTCGGAATCGTCGGTGATCTTGCCGTCCGCCAGGGTAACGATGCGCGTGGCGTACCTGTACGCCAGCTCGGGATTGTGCGTGACCATGATGACCAGACGGTCGCGCGCAACGTCCTTGAGCAAATCCATGACCTGCACGGATGTCGTTGAGTCTAGGGCGCCGGTCGGCTCGTCTGCCAGCACGATCTCGGGGTCGTTGATCAGGGCGCGGGCGATGGCCACGCGCTGCATCTGTCCGCCCGATAGCTGGCTCGGGCGTTTGTTAACGTGCTCGCCCAGGCCAACTTTCTCCAACGCCTCGCGCGCACGCTGGCGGCGCTCGGCATGCCCCACACCCGTGAGCGTGAGCGCCAGCTCCACGTTTTCCAAAATGGTCTGATGCGGAATGAGGTTATAGCTTTGGAACACAAAGCCGATGCGGTTGTTGCGGTAGGCATCCCAATCGCGATCGTAAAAATCCTTGGTCGAAATACCGTCGATCAGCAGGTCGCCGGAATCGAAATGGTCGAGTCCGCCGATGACGTTGAGCATCGTAGTTTTACCCGAGCCCGAGGGACCCAGGATGGCTACAAACTCGTTATCGCGAAAAGACAGGCTTACGCTGTCGAGCGCTACCTGCGTAAACGACTGCGTAACGTACCTTTTGCAAATATCTCTGAGATCCAGCATGGACGGCAACCTCTCTCGCGCGGGCGCGCTCGCCCGCTCCCCCGCCGTTCACGTTCGGCGCGTTTGTCCTACTCTATCCTCATTTTTGGCCGATACCAGTGAGAAATGTAACGAACCGCGCCAAAAAACGAACGGGACAGCACGCCGCATGGCGCACCATCCCGCGTATAACATCCCCGATGCGACA
Source organism: Collinsella sp. TF09-1AT (assembly GCF_003436895.1). Lineage (NCBI taxonomy): Bacteria > Bacillati > Actinomycetota > Coriobacteriia > Coriobacteriales > Coriobacteriaceae > Collinsella > Collinsella sp. TF09-1AT. The sequence goes on from NZ_QSRC01000002.1 coordinate 128,362, forward strand.
AAGAGGCTGTCACTTTGGCACATTCCAATGCGCGCTACTTTTCGAGCCCGCACGGCATAACGTTAGCGCTGCCGCGGCGAGCCTCAGTCACGGCTGCAAAGAAGCGATAGCCGCCCGAGAAGTTAAAGCACTCAAAGCCATGCTGCGCCAAAATGCGGCAAGCAATGTAGCTGCGAATGCCGCTCTGGCAAATCACGTAAACCGGCTTGGCCCGGTCGAGCTCGCCCAGGCGATTACGCAGATCATCGACGGGAATGTTTACGAAACCATCGATATGCCCGCGCTCATACTCCCCTTCCGTACGAACATCGAGCAGCTGCACGCTGCCATCGCGTGGCAAGTTGGGCTCATCCTCCCAATGCCACTGCGCCAGTATGCCGCGATTGAGGTTCTCGATCATAAAGCCCGCCATATTGACGGGATCCTTCGCCGATGAATACGGCGGCGCGTATGCTAGGTCCAAATCCTTAAGCCTATCGCCGCGCATGCCTGCCTGGATGGCAGTCGCCAGGACGTCGATACGCTTGTCCACACCATCGATGCCCACGATTTGCGCACCCAGCAGGCGCAATCCCTGCTTCTCGAAGACAACCTTCATGGTCATGGGCGTTGCACCCGGATAATAACCCGCATGCGAACCGGGCGACAGGACCACGCTGTCGCAGTCAATTCCCGCCGCGTGTGCTGCCTTTTCGGATAGTCCCGTGCTTGCCACCGTCAAATCGAATACCTTGATAACCGATGAGCCCAACGATCCGAGGTAGCAGCTGTCCATGCCAGCTATGACATCGGCGACGACACGCCCCTGCTTGTTGGCGGGGCCGGCGAGCGAAATGACCGCGTCCTCGCCGGTCACCTGATGCGTGACCTGCACGGCATCGCCCACGGCATACACGTCGGCAGCAGAGGTCTCCATGCGGTCGTTGACCACAATAGCCCCCTTGATGCCCAGTTCGAGCCCCGCCTCTTGCGCCAGATGGCTCTCAGGTGCCACGCCAATGGCAAGCAGCACCATATCGGCTCCGATAGGGTCATCGCCCGCAACATGGGTGACAACGCGGCCATCAACTTCCTCAAAACCTGTCACATCGGCCTTGAGGCGCAGATCGATACCGTGCTCACGCACCTCGGTATGCAAAAGGGTCGCCATGTCGTAATCCAGGTTGTTCATAAGCTGGACGGGACGCTGCAGAAGGGTCACCTGGAGCCCCAGCTCACACAGATTCTCCGCCGTCTCGACGCCAATGAAGCCGCCGCCGATCACGACGGCACTGCTCGGTCGCCGCTCTCGAACATAGCTGTGAATACGCAGCGTGTCCTCAACGGTGCGTAGGCTAAAGATTTTATCCGAGTCGATGCCCGGCAACGCAGGGCGGATCGGCTTTGCACCCGGCGACAGGATGAGCTTGTCATACGTCTCGACAAATTCCTCGCCCGTCAGCATATTGCGAACCTCGACCGTATGCGAATCGGGATGGATGGCAAACACCTCGTGACTCGTCTTGACCGCAATGCGAAAGCGATCCCAAAAGCCCTTGGGAGACTGCAGCGTCAATGCGCTCTCTTCTTCTATCACGCCGCCAATGTAGTACGGAAGCCCACAGTTGGCATACGATACAAAACCCGTGCGCTCAAAGATGACAATTTGGGCCTGCTCGTCGAGTCTGCGCAAACGTGCCGCCGCCGATGCGCCGCCCGCGACGCCTCCAACGATAACCACCTTCATAGCCAACGCACCACCTTTCCCGTGTAGCCGCTTATGCCGCCGATATTCTTGACACTGCCATACCCAGAACGCTTAAGAAAACTCACAGCTTGGTTGCTTCGCGCACCGCTCAGGCAATGCACGAAAAGCTGCGTGCCCTTGTCTGGATACAGCTCAAGCACCTGGTTGATACGATTGAGCGGAACGTTGACGCTGCCCGGAATGTGGCCCTGTCCATGCTCGTCAGCACTCCTCACGTCGAGCAGCACCGCCCCCTTAGAAGCCTTCCATTCCTGGACGCCCACATTAATGTCCGGTCCTGCAAACAAATCAAACAATCCCATAGCGCACTCCTTTGCTGGTTGCTTTGGGCAAGTATGCCAAGGCACTGCGGTCGCGTTCTGTGACCAAGTCACCAAACGGAAAAATTTGTTGCCGACGGCAGATGCAGCTGCGCGGTAGGTCTAGACCAACCGTGCTAACCCATCTACATCACGCACGATAATCCGTCCGCGCCTAATCTCGATGAGCCCGTCCTGCGCAAGACGTCGCAGAGCGCGCGTCACCGCTTCGCGCGCAGAGTTGATGTCGCGTGCAAGCTCGTCTTGCGTTACGGCAACTTCTGCTGTGCCCGCAGCTCGGCAATGCTCGAGCACGTAGCTGGCGACGCGCTGATCGAGGCGCTTAAAGAGCATCTGCTGCAGCACGCATACCACCTGGGAGTAGCGCTTCACCTCAACCTGGAGCATAAAGGCCTTAACGTAGACATTATCGCGGGCGAGCTGGGCACACACGCTCGCAGGCACCACCAAAAGCGATGACCTGCGTGCTGTAACCACCATGGTGTCAAATGAAATCTGCTCGATAACGCACGAGGCCGTGGTGACACAGCACTCTCCGCAGCCAACCCTAAACAGCGTGACCTCCTTGCCTTCCTCGGAAAGCAAGCTCACGCGAATGTCACCTTCGATAATAAAGACAATGCCAGTGCAAGAATTTCCGCTGCTACCGATTATCTGCCCGGCATCAAAGAATCGCAGCGACGAGCGCTCTGCCACGAGCGTCTGCTCATCGGATGTAAGTTGTCCCCAAAACGGCAACCGCTCGACCATGCTGCCGACCATAGCCGCCCCCTTTCGACGTATACCCATGATGCTACCCCGAAGCAGAAAAAAGAGTCGCTGTTTCCAGCGACTCCCCTTCAGTTGTCTGTCCCACGGACTTACTGTTCGCTCTTCGCGAGTGCCTGATCGATCAGTTTGTTGAGCGCCTCGCGCTGCTCAGCGGAGTTGACGCCGCCCATGATCGGCTCTCCCACAATGTTACCGTTCTGGTCGATCACATAGGTGGTCGGGAACGAGTAGAGGTTGGAGGTGAACTTTCCGGCCTCGCTGTCCGACTTAAACCAGATGTTCTTATACGTCACGCCCTTCTTGGAAAGCACGTCCTTGGCATCGGCCACCTCGTCTTTGTTGCCATCGAGCGTAAAGGAATTAACGCCCACGACCTGGCCGCCCTTCTCGGCAAGCTCCTTGTTGAGCTTCTCCAGATCGCCCAGCTCTCCCACGCACGGCTTGCAGGTGGTAAACCAGAAGTTCATGACGGTGACCTTGTTCTTGGAGAACAGCTCGTCGCTGTTTACATCGTTGCCGTCCAAGTCCTTGCCCTTAAAGCTGGGAAACTTCGTCTCCCCGCTCTCGCCGTTGGTCATGCCTGCGGTCGAGGCATCGACGATCTCCCCCTCGCCGGGCGTGCTGCCGCATCCGGGGAACTCCTTCTCCAGCGCCATGAGCTTGTCCTCGATCTCCTTGACCTGCTGCGCGCCGGCCTTAAGCGTCTTAAGCTCATCAGCCGCAAACTGATCCTTGGCGCCCTCGATGGTATCGAGCAAGAAGTCACCGTAGTTCTTGCCGTCCTCAATCATGGGAGTGTCTTTGTTGGCCGCAAGGAACACCTTTTCCCATAGGGCGTTATCGCTCGCAAAGATCTCGTTTTCCTTTTGCAGCAGCTGCTGGTACAGCTCGGCCGCCTCCTCGGCACTCGACGGCTTTTGCGCTATGAGCTCGGCAATCTGCGCATCGCCGCTCGTGGCATCCTTCGCGTCGCCCTTGGGGGCAGAGCACGCCGCGAGAGTCAGCGCCAGCACGGGCAGCATCAACAGAGCCGCAATTTTTGACAGTTTCATGGTTCCTCCGTTTATATCGAAACTTATATAGGTACCTATTTGTTTTCGCAGGCTTGCGTGGACTGCGCGGGTTTGTCGCCCGTCACACCCAGCCCGTAGCGAAAGCTAATAGCATCGACGGGGCACGCGCCCACGCATTTGCCGCAACGAATGCACTCGGCATGGTCGGGCGTACGCGTAACGTCCACGTCCATCTGGCACACCTTGGCGCACTTGCCGCACGAGACGCATTTACAATGATCAACCCGAATCCCCAGCAATGACACCTTGTTCATGAGCGCATAAAATGCGCCGAGGGGGCAAATCCATTTGCAGAAGGGGCGATAAAACAGCACGCTCAGCACCGCAACCACAATGAGGATCGCGAGCTTCCAGGAAAAGAGCTTTCCCAGCGCGGAGCGGATTCCCACGTTCATGATGGACAGCGGAATCGCGCCCTCGAGCACACCTTGCGGGCAGATGTACTTGCAAAAGAACGGGTCGCCCATACCCACATCGTTAACCACCAAGACGGGCAGCAGCACCACGGCAAACAGCAGCACGGCATACTTGATGTACGTGAGCGGCTTGAGCTTTTTCGTGGAGAGCTTTTTGCTGGGAATCTTATGAAAAAGCTCTTGTAGCCATCCAAACGGGCACAAAAAGCCGCATACAAAACGTCCCAGCAGCACGCCGATCAGAATGAGCGTTCCGGTGACGTAATACGAAAAGCTAAACTTAGACGAGCCCACCACCGACTGAAACGACCCGATGGGGCACGCACCCGAGGCCGCCGGACACGAGTAGCAGTTGAGGCCCGGCACGCAGACGGCTTTGCCCGCTCCCTGGTAGATGCCGCCCTTGGCAAAGTTAGGCAGGTGAATATTGGTCGCAAGCGTCGCCGCCGCCTGAATCAATCCACGAAATCGCGCTAAAAGATGCGATGCAGTGTTTTTTCTTTTATCCAATTCCGATACACTCCAAGCACAGCCTGATTGCCTTGGCCAGCACGGCATCTGCCTCGCCGCGCATAATTCCAAAGCCAACCATGGCTACCCCAACGATCAGCAAAGCCACCTGCGCCACAGGCTTAATCGCTTTGAACAATCTGACCACTCTTTTCGTTTCGCGACCCATTGGACCATACCGACTATAAAATCCGTGTTAAGCGTGAATGATTATGCAAGGAGAACGTTATACGTATCTTGGTCGTCGAGGACGAGCGGGCGCTGTGCGATGCGATCGCACGCAGCCTGCGCAACTTGGCCTATAGCGTCGACTGCTGCTACGACGGACAACAGGCCCTCGATCTGCTCGATGTCGAGACCTTTGATCTTGTTGTGCTCGACCTCAATCTCCCTCATGTCGACGGCATGACCGTGCTCAGGCAACTCAGGACAACTGATTGCGAGACCAAGGTGCTCGTGCTCTCGGCACGCGGCGAGGTCTCCGACAAGGTAGCGGGGCTCGGTGCGGGCGCCAACGACTACCTCACCAAGCCGTTCCATCTTGACGAGCTGGCGGCACGCATGCGCAGCCTCACGCTCGGGCGCTTTACGCAAAGCGACGTTGTTCTAACCTGTGGATCACTGAGCTTTGACACCAAGGCGCGCCTCGCCTCCGTGGGCGGCGAGGTTCTATCCCTCACGCGCAAGGAGACCGGCATCCTGGAATACCTGATGCTTAACCAAGGGCGGCCGGTGCGCCAGGAAGAGCTTATCGAGCATGTATGGGACAGCAGCGTCAACAGCTTTAGCAACGCGACCCGCGTGCATATCTCATCGCTGCGCAAAAAGCTGCGCGGCGCGTTGGGGCACGACCCCATCCGCAACCGAATCGGCGAAGGCTACGTTATGGAGGACGGCAAATGAAGCGGCTGTCGCTGCAGTGGCGCATCACGTTGATGACGGCCTTACTGATATGTTCGACCTGCGTACTTATGAATTGCCTGGTTGGTTACTCCGGCATGCGCTACATGGACTCGATTGGTGCAGAAGCGTCGGCGCACAACAAGGTGGAGACCGCAGCGCCCAGCTCATTTGACCCGGCAAGCAAAGAGCTCGACGATGAGTTGACCATCGTCGTGAGCGACGCCCAAGCATCGTTTAGCGCGACGAGCTGGTGCATAACCGCGGCGGCGACGCTGCTCGGTGGCGTGCTAGCCTACTTCGTGAGCGGATATGCGCTGCAGCCGTTGCGCTCCTTTGCGGCGCAAGTCGAGAGCGTGCGGCCCGACAACCTCGCCGACACAAAGATCAGCGAGGACGTGCCCTCTGAACTCAGGCGCTGCAGCGCGTCGTTTAACGACATGATTTCCCGCCTTGACGAGGGATTATCCGCACAAAGACAGTTTACGGGCAATGCGGCGCACGAGCTGCGCACGCCGCTCGCGCTCATGCAAGCCCAGGTTGAGTTGTTTTGCGCTGAGCACCCCGACGCCGATGCCGATACAGCGAGCCTGCTCCGGCTGCTGCAGGAGCAGACCGAGCGAATGACGCACATGACAAAGACCCTGCTCGAGATGAGCGAGCTGCGTAGTGTTCCCTGCAACGATGCGATTGACCTGGCGCCGATGATCGAAGAAGTGCTCACCGACCTGGCGCCCCTTGCCGAGCAAAAGGGCATCACGCTTGTAAGCAAGGGCGACGCGCAAACGATCGGCTGCGACACGTTGATCTATCGGCTACTGTTCAACCTGGTTGAGAATGCCATTCGCTACAGTGCGCCCAGCTCAACCGTGCAAATCGGCGCCCGTGCCGAAGGCGACCGCGTGCTGCTTCGCGTGCGTGACCAAGGGCCAGGCATTCCCAAGCAATACCAGACGAGCATCTTTCAGCCCTTCTTTCGCGTCGACAGATCGCGCAGCAGAGCATATGGCGGTGTGGGGCTGGGGCTTGCGCTGGTCTGGGAGATCGCCGCGCTTCACGGCGGCTCCATCGAGGTCGAAGAAAGCTCGAAGCGCGGAACGACCATGCTCGTGATTCTTCCCGCTCGCGCACCCGGCTCATTAAAATAACGAACGGGATGGCACGCCGTGTGGTGTACCATCCCGCACATAACATCGAAGATGTGACAAAGGGACCGTCCCTTTGTCACATCTGCTAGTTCTCGTCGCCTACCAGCTGAGTTAGCTTACTCCCACTCGACCGTGCCGACGGGCTTCGGCGTAAGGTCGTAGCAAACGCGGCAGATACCGGGGACCTCGGCGGTCACGCGTGCGGTAATGCGTTTGAGCAGCGCCCAGTCGAGCTCGGGCACCTCAGCGGTCATGACGTCGGCGGTATTGATGCAGCGAATAATGCAGGGCCAGTCGTAGGCGCGCTTGCCCTCGCGCACGCCGGTGGCGCGGAAATCGGGCACCACGGCAAAGTACTGCCAGATGGTCAGACCGGCCTTGTCGATCTCCTCGCGCACGATGGCGTCGGCCTCGCGCAGCGCCTCGAGGCGGTCGCGGGTAATGGCGCCAAGGCAGCGGACGCCCAGGCCAGGACCGGGGAACGGCTGACGCTCAACCATGTTCTCGGGCAGGCCGAGCTCGCGGCCCACGACGCGCACCTCGTCCTTGTACAGCAGCTTAACGGGCTCGCAGAGCTCAAACTGCAGGTCCTCGGGCAGACCGCCAACGTTGTGGTGGGCTTTCACGCCGTCCTGCGACTCCAGAATGTCGGGGTAGATAGTGCCCTGGGCGAGGAAGCTGACCTCGTCGCCAACCTTGCGGGCCTCCTCCTCGAACACGCGGATGAACTCGGCGCCGATGATCTTGCGCTTGGCCTCGGGCTCGTCGACGTCGACGAGTTTATCGAGGAAGCGGTCGGTGGCGTCCACATAGACCAGGTTGGCGTCCATCTGGTTCTGGAACACGTCGACGACCTGCTCGCTCTCGCCCTTGCGCATGAGGCCGTGGTTCACGTGCACGCAGATGAGCTGCTTGCCAATAGCTTTGATCAGCAGCGCCGCGACGACCGAGCTGTCAACGCCGCCGGAAAGGGCCAGCAGAACCTTCTTGTCACCGATCTGCTCGCGGATTGCGGCGACCTGCTCGTCGATGAACACCTGGGCAAGTTCGGGAGTAGTGATACGCACCATATCGTCGGGACGCTTGTTGGGATCCATGCAGGGCTCCTTTTCGGTTCGATGGAACGCGCCGCACATATGCAAACGCGCTGTCATATGCCCTCATTATATGCAGAGCAAGGTTCGTTTCCCATCGCCGCAACGGAGCTTTTTGCAGGGGTGGCAATTTTTCCTAATGTCGAGGTCAGCTAGGCTTCGGTAGCCACCTTGGGAGCATCGCCAATAGACTCTTCCTTATACGTTCGGCATAATCGTAGGCGATAACCACAAATTCCAGTCCCGAGCAACAGGAGTACAATTGCTGCTAATGTGGCCACCTGATGGAAGATGGAAGATGGACTACGATAGTTACCCGCTCATTCCCATGCCGTTGATGTGCACCGCCTTTGTGCCGGGGCAGATTGACGCTGCGGTTGCAGGCATTTCCGACCCCGATTCACGCACCATCGCCACGGCAGAAGCGCTGTACTTTCGCGGACAGGCCACCCTCGCTGCCAAGACGGCGCGCCCCTATCTTGACGCCACCGATCCCGCGCTGCGCTATTCCGCATGCTTTATCTGCGGATATGCCAGTCTGTCGCTCAACCGTATCGCCGATGCCCGTCGTTGCCTTACGGGCATCCTCGATACACCAACTGACGAGGAATCGCCCGCCGCTCACGCCACGCATATCCTGTTCGCCTCGGCCGCGAGTGTCCTGCTGCACTTGCCTTCCCCGTATTCTGCCGAAGAGTTTTATCCGCTTGCGGCGCATCTGCCCGAAGGCCTGCGCCTGTTCGCCAGCTACGTGATGGCGCATGCCCTGTACCTGCGCGGCGAATACGGCCGCAGTCTGGGCATGGCGGAAAACGCCCTGATCATGAAACAGGGGAGCTATCCGATCTCGGAACTGTTCCTGCACCTGGCAGCTTCCATGGCCTGTATGAGCCTCAAAGACGTCGACGCCGCAAAGGCACACTTCGGAGCCGCTTGGGACATTGCGCGTCCCGACGGCCTTATCGAGCTCATTGGCGAGCACCACGGCCTTTTGCAGGGGCTCATCGAGGCATGCCTAAAATCGCAATACCCTGACGATTTCGCACGTATCATCGAGATTACGTATCGATTCAGCTACGGCTGGCGGCGCATCCACAACCCCGATTCGGGCGAGGACGTGGCTGACGACCTGACGACCACAGAGTTCACCATGGCCATGCTCGCCTGCCGCGGATGGACCAACGCCGAAATCGCTCGTCATATGGGAGTATCGCCGGGCACTGTCAAAAACCGCCTATCCAGTGTGTATGCAAAGCTTGGCATCGGCACGCGCACCGAACTGGTCGCTCATATGCTGCGTTAGCGGCCAGACTGCCTAGCGCGGCACGTGCGCCCCGGAGCCCCGGCGCTTCGCTCGCTCAAATTGGACATTTTGGCCCTCGGACGGCACTACCGTGACAGGATGCCTTCTCGCAAAATTGGATTATTTCCACCGATACCTGCGGGATGGGAGCCAAAGATGCTTGATCGCCGTTCGTTACTTGTTGCCGGAGCGTCCTCGCTGGCGAGCATTATGTTGCCGCGCGTGCCGGGAAGCGCAAACGCCTTCATATTGCCGTTCGCCCCCGCCGAGGCATACGCCGACGAAGATGATCCCTTCAAGGTCTTGGTGCTCTCGCGCACCATGTTTGGTGTGGTCGTGGTCGACGTCGCCAACAAGAATACGCCCATCCCGGGTGCCCAGGTCACGCTCATATCGCGCTATGCCGCAGGCAAGCAGCTCACCGCCACGACCGATGACGAAGGCACGGCCATCTTTGAGGTCGCCCCTCTTTCAGAAGGCTACGTGGACGAGGCAACGCTTCTCGACGCGTACGACTTTAACGGCGGCATCTCCATTAGCATGGCAGGCTACCGCGATGTCGAGATTCCCCTTGCGCGTATCCAGGGCGGCACCGCTATTACCGCACCCACACGTCCGCTCTCCGATGGCGAGCCGTACTTTCGACAGCTCACGTTCGACGAATGGGACATCCAGTACGCCGACGCCACGTTTATGGCAATGCCAGCGGACGAAGCAGCAAACGACCAGCCCGACACGCACGCTTTTACCGTGCAGGCTCATCTGCCGCAGGGCGGGCAGGCAACGTTGCATATCAATAAAGTGATGCCCGCTGCGGGCAGCTCAACCGAAACCGTCACGCAGATCGGCCAGATCAAGGCCAGCGCATCGGGCGCGGATAATCTGGCGACGTTCACGCTCGAAGACACGTTCCTCGATGCAGCTTCGGGCCTTCTGGAGGAAGGGTGCAAGCTGCGCTTTATGCTCGACTACCAGGGCAAAACCTACACGCTCTCATCCCCTATGGCCGTTGTCACCGCGCCGGCCGCAAAGGCGGAATCGGGCTCGACCACCATCATTCCCACCACCATGGACCAAGAGATCACTCCGTTTGATTTCCCCGCGGCGTTTCCCGGTATCGGCGGCAATAAGTTCACGTGTTGGATGCCCACATTTCCCATTCTGTTCGATTTCTCGTTTGCTGGATACGTGCTGTTTGGCGGAGGGTACAAACCAGCTAGCTATATGAATGATTCGGGCAACCCTGATCCGGAATACTGGAAGAAATCGCCGCGCGAGTCGGGCGCCAAGCAGGCAAACCGCTACCTCGACGAGATGGAGGGGAAGTGGAATCAGTACAAGAGGATGAGTGCCGGTTCGGGCACCGATCCAAGAAACACCAAGCTCCTTCGCCACCATTGCACGCCGCTGTTCACGATGGATATCGCCACACAGCTGTACGGCTCGCTCGCCTACGATTGGGCGGGCAAAACCTGGGGTAACAACAACGACCCCGCATACGGCAATATTAAGGCCCTCTTCCAGGTAAGAACCGACCTCAATTGGACCGAGCAGTTTACCCTAGGACCGGTGCCGTTTTTCCTAAACGTCAACCCCTGGGTGTTGGCGAAGCTGGCGCTCGCCGTGGGTGCCCACACGCACGGCAGCGGCGCGGCGTTTTTTAAAAACATTTCGCTCGACTATTCAAACACGTCGGGCTCGTTTACCATCCAGATCGGGCTTGCCGTCACCTTTGGCGCCGGCGTTGCAGGCGTCGCTTCGTCTGCCGTGCGTGGCGCCGCGTCCCTCACACTGTTCATTGGATACGAGAAGGCGGACGGTCACCAGCTTCCGCGGCTGCGCGTGGGTGCAGACGTCGATGTCGATGTGATACTCCAGTTCGTAATGTTCAAGTGGACCACCAAGGCTTGGTCGGGGTCGTGGCCCACACTCCTCGATTCGTGGAATATGTCGGTGAGCAACGGCGACCAGTATGTACTCCAGCGCTCTGAGCTTGCATTGGGTGGGGATACGCCTTATACGCTGGATGCCTGCTTCGGCTCGGCCGGCAACGCCGAGGCGGGCGGCGTGCCGCAATTTATCGCATCGGCCACCATCGTCACCAACGCCGAGCTGCTCGCACGCGCCGAGGTTAATGCCACTGCCGCAAACGTTGCGCCTGTCGTGCGCGATTGGGATCAAGCGGTCACGCGCATTGAGCTCGTGGCGGATGCAGAAAGCGACGACACGGGACAGGTTGAGCATTTCGTCCACGCACTGATGGGAAACGACGAAAACGCCGCACCGATGTATGAGTACACCTATATCGGGCAGGCGACGAACGCCGTTGCGGACCCCAACGCCAATTCTGCCGGCGTGTCGGAGGACGAGCGTGGCGGCATAAAACCCTCGAGCGACAACGTGCTGTTTTCCGGCGTGCTCAGCGAAGCCCACATGAAGCTAACGATGATTGCCGGCGTGGAGTGCCTATTCCGTATCGCCTCGGTGCGCTACGGCGAGAATGGTCGTTCGCGCCTGGTGGTGCATACAAAGACGAACGGCACGTGGTCCGCTCCCACGCCCGTGGACTTCCCCCTTGGGTTTGGCGAGGGCGACGTGGAGCGCGACGGCATATTCGATTACGACTTCGACGTGGTGGAATATACAGACGGGAGGGGAAACCAGGACGCCTACGTGCTGCTGGTCTCGGGCGAGCGCCCCGACGGCGACAACACTTTTTTCGATACGGCAAGCACAGCCGGCATACTGTCCGTTGTGCGCCTGCGCATAAGCAACGACGGAGTTCGCGTGATATCGCACACGTCGTGGCGCAGCATCTCGCGCGGCCGCCTTCAGGAGGATGGCTATCATTGCCTGCAGTGCCCGCGTATCACGGTGGGCAAGACGCTGGTCGACGGACGTCTGTCGGGCGCCTACCTCCACCGCCGCGGAGCCACCGCAGAGAAGGCGCTCGGCAGCGAGGCCGAGGTTGCGCTGGAATGCTTTACCCTGTGGTCGGACGTTTCGAGCGACAGCCTGACGTTCCGCCAGATTCTCCGCTTTCCGCAAGCGCCATCGAGCATCGAGCTGGGCGTACCCGAGAATATCAACGGCAAAATGGTGGTGCCCGTTGCATACGAAACTGCAAACGGTTGTGGCTGCGCATCGTATGCCGTGATCGGCCAGTCCATCGCGGGTTGGGGCGTTATGCCACCAGATGCCACAGTACCCCACGCGGTGCCGTGGCCACAACATTCGGGCTTTTTGGCTACCGTCAACGAGCAACTGCAGCATATTACTTGGACGCGAGGAGCATCGGCATTTGCAACGCAGCCCGTGGGTGCCGCAGGCTGTGGCCCGGCATCGTTTAGCGTAAGCGACAACGGCAGGTGCGTGCTCTATGTAGAGAATACCGATGGCAAGGTGGGACAAACCTACGACGAAGAAGGCAACCCGGTAGCAGTGATGGGCAAGCACTTCCGCATCTTCGCCAGCACCTTGGCAGGCGATCTGTTCACGGAGCCGTTCGTGATGTGCGAGCTGGACCATCCCGTCGATCAGATAACGACATTTTTGACGTCGGGAGGCATGCTCTCCGCGCTCGCCACGCACATTGTGAGCGCGGAGAAGAGCGAGGCAAAGCTGCACGGCATCGAAGTGCCCTTGGTGGCGTGTGCCACTCCGACGGGCGCGGTCGCTACCTCGGGCGCGGTGGTGCCCGGAGCAGCAGGCGAATCCTTTTTGGTCACGGTGCGAAACGACGGCAACACCTTGCTGACCGCCGGCACGATCGATCTGTACCGAGAGGGCTCCAGCCAGCCGTTCTCCAGCGCATCCATCGGATTCGGAGCGAACGCACGCATGGCTTCGATCTACGATCCAGAGCTTGCCGAGGACGCTTCGGCCAACGATATGGCACGCGTGAAATACGCACTCGAGACGCTGGGCGCACGTTTTGCAACGCACCCGCTGGTTGCCGACAATGGAAACGCCGTGCTGGCACCGGGCTGCACGGCACAATTCCGCATGAGCTTTGCCATCCCGGAGAGCTGGGGCGACGAGGTGGGCAAACGCGTCACGCTGTATGCGAAGGCGCGTGACCTGGTGGCGCTCGATCCCGTAACGCTCGAGGAAATCCGACCCGGCGCAAACTCGGCACTGGGCGCCGTACTGCACGAGCTTCATGTGCCCGACGCGGCATGCGAACGCTCAGAAGTGCAGGTCGGCGTATGCGGCAGCGCGGATACGACAGGACTTCACGACGCCCCGATGACAGCAGACGGCGATGGTGGCTCGAGTGGCGGCGGCGCTGACGAGGGCGGCGGATCCGACGGAAGCAGCTCCGGCAGTGGCAAGGACCACGGCAATAACAAGCGTTCCGGAAAAGCGGGCGTGCTTGCGGGCACGAGCGATGTCAACGCTCCCCTCATGGCAGCCGCTGCAGCACTCGCCGCGGCAGGCGCCGGCCTCGTCGCCTACAGTGCCCGCCGCACGGCGCTCGAGATCGACACCGCCAATGAGGCCAATTCGGATAGGCCTCGCTAGCTCCTAGTTACTTTTGTGAGAGGCGCCGACTCGGCTCATCGAACATCAAATGGGCTGGTTCTGAATACCCAGAGCCAGCCCATTACGCATTAGATGTCGTCAGAGGAGTCGAGTTCTACCTCGAGCTTGGCACGGCGTCTTTTCGCCGTGAAAAACGTTGCGCACAGGGCAGCAAACGTGGCCGCGAAAATCGTCGCACCGCAGAACACGCCCGTGGCCAGGTTCGCCAACCAAAAGACGCTTTCGAGCGGTACGATCTGCGCCTCAGCGACACAGCGCATTGCGGCAATAACAAGCGCGAACGCGGCGCCGCTAAGACCGCTGACAAGCAGGAAATATCCAACAGGAAGATGCTCGGTTTGCCCAAAACGATTGGTATCGACATAGCCCTTCCGCGTTTGCAGCCCTGCGCAAATCAACATCACGAGAACGAGCCAAAAATACATGGCTGCCTCGAATGGCGTTGCAAAGCCATGCGACATTTCACTGGCGTCGCTGTGAACCCACGCAACCTGTCGAGCTATAAACTGGTAGAAAAAGATCATCAACATGCCAAACGAAAGCAGCACGAAACCAATCTTGTAGATCTTCGCGTTCTCAGCCTCCAGGCGTTCATCCTTTGGGCCGGCATATTCACGCCACTTTTGCACGATTTTCAGATCTTCATATTTCATAGTGAACTCCTAAAGAGTATTAGGGTCGGCGTCGGTTTCGTCTTCCCAAAACAAGTCGTTCAACGTAACGCGCAGCGCCTTACAGATTGCCACGCACAAATTGAGCGTGGGGTTGTAGCCGCCCGCCTCGATAAGGCCGATGGTTTGGCGCGCAACGCCCACGGCTTGGGCTAAGTCAGCTTGCGAAAGGCCAGCCGCCGCGCGTGCCGCCTTCATGCGTAGGTTCTTTTTGCCCGGCATGGAGTTCCTTTCGTAAATGTGGACAGATATCCGTTGCAACATGACAGAAATATATTGCATCCTTCACAAGATGTCAACTATATCTGTCATTATGGAAACCATGTCCGCCATCGCCATGTGGACATAACAATTTCGATTCGCTATTCAAACTTACTCGGACAAAACCGACTCGGTTTTGTCCGAGTAAACGCGAGCGTAAACTATCACTGTCCGCTATTCGACATCCGGCCCCTCCCCCATCAGCCATCGGGCGATGTCGACCACCTTAATCCCCTCATAATCAACAGCCTCGTGCTTTGTTCGCGCAATGACCATTTTGGGATACGCATCACGTATCGCAAGCAGGGGTGCCACTTCGCGTTCAAAAGTCTCCTGACGCGAAATGTCATCGCTAACTTGGATATACACTCGCTCATCGCGACGAATTGCCACGAAGTCGATTTCCTTCTTATAAAGCACCCCGACATAGATTTCCCAACCGCGTCTTAGGAGCTCTATGGCGACCATATTTTCATATACGTGCCCGAAGTCGAGCTTTTTAGTGCCCAGTTTTGCGTATCTGATTGCATGATCCGATAAATAGTATTTATCACCCGAAGTGAGGTACTTTTTACCGCCTACGTCATAGCGGCGCACTCGATAGAACGCAAAGGCCTGGCATAAATATCCGAGGTACTGGGCGAGCGTTGCCACGGAAACGCGTGTTCCGGCAGCATCCAGCGCAGCCACAATCCCGCTAACAGAAGATATGTTACCGATATTGACCATTAGGAAATCGCATGCACGTTCTAGCTGCACCTTGTTACGAACCCCATGCTTTTCTTCCACATCACGCAAAACCAAGACATCTAGCACGTTCGCAATATATCGATAGCGAGCTCGCTCGCTAGGATACAAATATGAGCCAGGCATTCCGCCCTCTCTCAAATATCGGTCAAGCGCTTCGTCCGGGTTATGAATTTCGTGATATGTCGAAAACTCCAGCAAGGAAAACGGAAATACTTCAACCTCATATGTCCGCCCGCGAAAAAGCGTCGCCAAATCACTCGAAAGCAAGAAAGCGTTGGAGCCAGTAACGTAGATATCGTATTTTCCCGATGCATGAAGGCTATTGACCACTTTTTCGAACCCAACGCAGGTTTGCACCTCATCGATCATCACAATGTTATCGAGGCCCTCGCAATAGCCTTCCTCAACGTAGCGATGCAATGCTCGATAATCCGTTAGTTCCTCGAATTCGAGGAGATTGAAATTGATGCGGATAATATTGGCATCGGGGTCGGCCTCACGAAAGCGATCAGCAAGAGCTTCCAGTAGAACAGATTTGCCGCACCTACGAATGCCGGTAATAACCTTGATGTCCGGCGTTCCCTTAGCGCCAAGAAGCGCTTCCATATATTGAGGACGTTCGATAATCTTCATATCTTCACCGTTCTATTAAATAAAAGCTCTCTTGATTCGTTTTCGTTTAATATATGTCTTATTCTACTAAATGAAATCAAATAACTCTTGATTTCATTCAGCTATTTCTCCCAATAAAGTAACATCAATCAATATACCACGAACGATTGTTCGATGGATTTCGTGTTGGGTGGAATCGTCTGTGGGCTGGGCTATGCTACTTTGACTATCTATATGACTTAAACGCAGCAAAGGAACACCGAGAGAGCGAGTATGGCAAAAAACACCGCAAACTATGGTAACGACAGTATCCGCCAGCTCAAGGACGAGGAGCGCGTACGCCTGCGCCCCGCCGTCATCTTTGGCTCGGACGGACTCGACGGTTGTGCGCATGCCGCCTTCGAGATCCTGTCCAACGCCGTTGACGAGGCGCGCCAGGGCTACGGCAAGCTCATCACCCTCACCGCTTTTCGCGATGGCTCTATTCAGGTAGAGGACAACGGCCGTGGCTGCCCGCTCGACTGGAACCCCTCCGAGAAGCGCTTTAACTGGGAGCTCGTCTTTTGCGAGCTCTACGCCGGCGGCAAGTACAACAACAACCAGGGCGGCGACTACGACTTCTCGCTCGGCACCAACGGCCTGGGCTCGTGCGCGACCCAGTACGCCTCCGAGTACATGGACGTCACCGTCTGGCGCGACGGCAACAAGTACTCCCTGCACTTTAAGAAGGGCAAGGTTGTCGGCGCCAAGAAGAAGGCACTCGAGATTGAGCCCAGCGACGAGAACCGCACCGGCACCACTATCAAGTGGCGCCCCGATCTTGAGGTCTTTACCTCGATCAGCATTCCCCACGACTGGTATCGCGAGACCATGCGCCGTCAGGCCGTGGTCAACGCCAACGTGACCTTCCGCCTGCGCATTGAGGGTGACGATGGCGAGTTTTCCGAAGAGGATTTTTGCTATCCCAAGGGCATCGAGGACTACGTGCTCGAGAAGGTCGGTACCGACTACCTTACCGAGCCCTTCTTTATTGAGGCCGATCGTCGCGGTCGCGATCGCGAGGACCTGCCCGATTACAACGTAAAAATCACTGCTTGCATGTGCTTCTCGCGTACTTTCATGATGCAGGAGTACTACCACAACTCATCATGGCTCGAGAACGGCGGCTCGCCCGAGAAGGCCGCGCGCAGTGCTCTGACCAGCGCCATCGATGCCTACATTAAGGGCCAAGGCAAGTACAACAAAAACGAGAGCGGCATTAAGTGGCAAGACGTTCAGGACTGTCTGGTACTGGTGACCAACTGCTTCTCCACTCAGACGTCCTACGAAAACCAGACCAAGAAGGCCATCAATAACCGCTTTATCCAGCAGGCCATGACGGCATTCTTTAAGGAGCGCCTCTCGACCTACTTGATCGAGAACAAAGACGCCGCCAACAAGATCATGGAGCAGGTACTCATCAACAAGCGCTCGCGCGAGAACGCCGAGAAGACGCGTCAGAGCATTAAGACCAATCTGCAGCAGAAGACCGACATGGCCAACCGCGTGCAGAAGTTCATCGACTGCCGTTCCAAGGACAAGAACCGTCGCGAGATCTACATCGTAGAGGGCGACTCGGCAGCAGGCGCCATCCGCACGTCGCGCGATGCCGAGTTCCAGGGCGTTATGCCCGTCCGAGGCAAGATCCTCAACTGCCTGAAGGAGGATTATCCGCGCATCTTTAAGTCCGACATCATCATGGACCTCATGCGCGTGCTGGGCTGCGGCGTGGAGATCAAGGACAAGCGCATCAAGAACCTTGGTGCCTTCGACTTGGACAACCTCAACTGGAACAAGGTCATCATCTGTACGGATGCCGACGTCGACGGTTATCACATCCGCACACTCGTGCTCACCATGCTCTACCGCCTGGTGCCCACGCTTATCGACGAGGGGTACGTGTATATCGCCGAGTCGCCGCTCTACGAGATCAACTGCAAAGAGAAAACCTACTTTGCCTACACCGAACTCGAGAAAAACGGCATCCTCAAAGAGATTGGCGGCCAGAAGTGTTCCATCAACCGCTCCAAGGGTCTTGGTGAAAACGATCCGGACATGATGTGGCTCACCACCATGAACCCCGAAACGCGCCGCCTGATCAAGGTGGAGTCCGAGGACGTCACCAAGATGGAAACCATGTTCAACCTGTTGCTGGGCAACGACGAGGCGGGCCGTAAGCGCCATATCTCCGAGCACGGCAAGGAATACCTGGACCAGCTAGATCTGCAGTAGCAGCAAATCAATAACGACGGCCCATAAGAAGTTCAAGAGGAAATCGTGGCAAAGAAGAAGACGAAGAACCAGCCAAAGAAAAAGCAGGTCAACGCCGAGAACGTCATCGGCCTGCACTCCGAGGTCACCGACCAGCCGATCACGCAGACGCTCGAGGTCAACTACATGCCCTACGCCATGAGCGTTAACGTGTCGCGTGCGTTCCCCGAGATCGATGGCTTTAAGCCCTCGCACCGCAAGCTACTCTACACCATGTACAAGATGGGCCTGCTCAAGGGCGAGCGCCAGAAGAGCGCCAACATCGTGGGCCAGACCATGAAGCTCAACCCGCACGGCGACGGCGCGATCTACGAGACGATGGTGCGCCTGGCCACCGGCAACGAAGCGCTTCTTGCCCCCTTCGTGGAGTCAAAGGGCAACTTTGGCAAGTACTATTCGGGCGACCTGAGCTACGCCGCCTCGCGTTATACCGAGGCCAAACTCGCGCCCATCAGCGCCGAGATCTTCAAGGACATCGACAAGGACCCGGTCGACTTTGTTGACAGCTACGACGGTGCCATGAAGGAGCCGCGCCTGCTGCCCACCACGTTCCCCAACATCCTCGTCTCGGCCAATAAGGGCATCGGCGTCGCCATGGCATCCGACATCTGCGGCTTCAACCTCAACGAGGTCTGCACTGCCACGATGCACTACCTCAAGGATCCCGACTGCGACCTGCTCGAGTACATGCCCATGCCCGACTTCTCGACCGGCGGCGAGATCATCTACCGCCGCGAGGAGATGGAGAAGATCGTCGAGACCGGCCTTGGCAGCTTCCAGATTCGCTCCCGCTGGCGCTGGATTCCCGAAGAGCGCATCATCGAGGTCTACGAGATTCCCTACACCACCAAGACCGATGTCATCATCGAGCGCATCGTCAAGCTCTCCAAAGAGGGCAAAGTCAAAGAGATCGCCGACATCCGCGACGAGACCGACCTTTCGGGCCTGCGCATCGCAATCGACCTTAAGCGCGGTGTCGACCCCGATAAGCTCATGGCCAAGCTCTACCGCTCAACCACGCTGCAGGACTCGTTCTCATGCAACTTCAACGTGCTGGTCGACGGCTACCCCCGCGTTATGGGCGTGCGCCAGATCCTGCACGAGTGGGTCGCATGGCGCATTCAGTCCACGCGTCGCCGCATTAACTTTGACCTGGGCAAAAAGTCCGAGCGCCTGCACCTGCTGCACGGCCTCGAGGCGATCCTGCTCGACATCGACAAGGCCATCGCCATCATTCGCGGCACCAAGCTTGAGGCCGAGGTCGTGCCCAACCTTATGAAGGGTTTCGACATCGACGAGACCCAGGCCGAGTTTGTTGCCGAGCTTAAGCTCCGCAACATCAACGAGGAGTACATCCTCAACCGCACCAAGGACATCGCAAAACTCGAGGGCGAGATTACCGAGCTCGAGGAGATCCTCTCCAGCGAGGAGAACATCAAGAAGGTCATCAGCGACGAGCTGGCCGCGGTCAACAAGAAGTACGTGATGCCGCGCCGCACGGGCAGGATCGAGCCCCATGAGGTTATCGAAGTAAGCTTGGAGCCCGAGGTCGAGGAGTACCCGGTCACTATCATGCTCTCGCGCGATGGCTACCTTAAGAAGATGACGGACCGCGTGCTCAAGAAGGCGACCACACTCAAGTACAAGGACGGCGACAAACCCTTTATCGAGTTCCCGTCCTCCAACACTCACGAGCTGCTGGTCTTTACCAACAAGAGCCAGGTATACAAGTGCAAGGTTGCGGCGTTTGAGGATACCAAGTCGGCCCAGCTGGGCTCATACCTGCCGACCGACCTCGAAATGGAACCCGACGAGAGCGTGCTCTGGGTCATCGACCCCGAGGATTACAAAGCCGACGTACTGTTTGTCTTTGAGAACGGCCGTGTGGTGCGCGTCGCACTTGCCGGATACGTCACCAAGACCAACCGCAAGCGCCTTAAGAACGCCATCTACGGCGGCAGTAAGCTGCTGTATGCGCAGGTACTCAAGGAAGATCGCGACATCGCGCTGGTCTCGAGCGACTATCGTTTGATGAACTTCAACACGTCGCTGCTTAAGACCAAGACGACCACCAACACGCAGGGCGTCCAGGCTTTCACGGCCAAGAAGGGCCGCTCGGTCACCACCGTCGGCACGACCGAAGAGATTCTTGGTGCCGGTGTCTCGGCCGAAAAGTTCACTGCGCAGAGCCTCCCCTCTGCCGGTGCCCTCATGAAGGAAAACGACATGCCGAGCCTGTTTGACTAAAACAACGGCAGAACCGCCATAAGCTCTTAAAACGGTGGGGCCCGGAACGCAGCAACATCGCGCTCCGGGCCCCGCTCGTTGCAACGTATATCATATGCCCCACACGGGAATCGCTTGGACATCCTTGGTAATAAGGTATGGATCCGGGGTTTGGCAGACAACGTGTCCAAACCCAATTTCATAGCCGGTCAGACCCTCGAGACAGGAAAAATTCTTCACCGCATCTTTGCCCACCGTGGCCGACATCTTCACCTCGACGGGATGGAGAATATGGCCCTCTTGGATGAGCAAATCAATTTCGCGCTTCTTTTGGTCTCGATAGAACCATACGTCGCGAAGGCTCTTCCCCGTGTTCATAAAGCTCTTCAAAATTTCCGAGACAACGAACGTCTCAAATATATGCCCCGCCGCGGCCCCATTGCGCAATTGCTCCGGCGTTATCCACCTCGTTAGATGACAAACAAGACCTGTATCCATAAAGAATATCTTAGGGGTCTTGGTCAGACGCTTATCGACATTAGGCCAAAAGGGCTCGACAATCCGAACGATGTTCGACGCCTGCAAAACCGAGAGCCAAGCCTTCACCGTCTTACGGTCAACGTCAACGGTGTTTCCAATATCGGTGGCATTTAACAGTTGCCCCGTTCTCGCTGCGCACGCGACCATAAAGCTGTAGAACTTCGCCTCATCCTTTACGTTTACAAGATCGCGAACATCGCGTTCGAGATATGCGGCAACGTAGTCGGAATAATAGGAGTCCCAATCGATAGTTGGGTCTTGCAGTTCGGGCATCGAACCCCTATGGATGATGTTCCAAATATTTCCCGAAGACATCTTAGAGGCCAAGGAAACCTTTTTGGGGATATACGGACGAGGGCCCTGGGGACCACCAACGAGTTCGCGCAAGCTTAAAGAGGGCATCTCCAGAATTCTAATCCTCCCCGCCAAGGATTCGCTCACCCCTTTCATAAGGTGATATGTCTGGGATCCCGTGAGGACGATTCGGCCCTTCTCCTCTGATTGATCGACAACCCACTTCACCGGAGAAAAAAGCTCAGGCACTCGCTGAATCTCATCAATGATGATCGGCAGATCATGAGACTCGAAAAACAGGGCGGCGTCCTCTTTTGCAAGAAGATAATCCCGCGGGTTCTCCATCGAAACATAGTCGAATCGGTCGCCTAGATGTTGCTTGAGAACCGTCGTCTTCCCAACTTGGCGCGCTCCGGTCACCAAGACAACTTTTCCCTGTCCCAGCATCGAATCTATCGTCTGTTCAATTTCGCGCTCGATGTACATACAATCGCCTCCCGTTATGGAGTCTATTATCTCGTACAAACGTTAATTGGTCAAAATCGGGAGCGCTACTCCCGATTTTCACTCACAGTCTTCTGCCCGATTCTGGCCCCAGCAGGGTCTCAGAAATTGCCAAGCGTATGGGCGTCGCCAGCAACTATGCAAGTCAATACAAACGCCGCCTCCTCGAGGACGGCGTTATCGGGGAACGTGGACGTGGCCTCGTCGGCTTCGACATCCCCGCGTTCAAGGAGTTCCTGAGCGAGAAGGCCTCCTAGCGCGCCAAGATTGTCCGCAAGGACTTCAACGCATGGCAATCAGCATTCCTCTTGGTAAGGACAGCAAGCATTTCCACTAGTGTTGATTGCCATGCGCTCTTCGAGCCCTTAGGCGAGCTTGCGAGCGAGCTCTCGCACCTTTTCCAGCTTGGGCGAGGAGGCCATGCTGTCGCGCTCGGTCATGCCGCTAATGGTGACAATGCCCTGGTCCTCCCACTTGCAGTACGCGCAGGCTGACTTGTACATAGCGATAGCCGCATCATAGACGCCCTCGCTGTGGCTATCGAGCAAAAGGGCCGTCTTGGTGAACGGGAAGCCCGTAGCACCGAAGGCGTACAGGCGGTCGATGACAGCCTTCTCCTGCGCAGTGATATCAAACCAGTAGATAGGCGAAGCGAAGACAACCATGTCGGTGTCTTTCAGCGACTCGATCACGTTGGCCATGTCATCCTTCTGCACGCAGACGCCCTCATGGGCGAAGCAGTATTGGCATCCCAAGCAGCCGGCGATCTTCTTGCTGGCAACGCGGACGACCTCGACCGCATTGTCGCCCTCACGCGCGGTCTCGGCAAACGCCTCAACCATGGTGTCGGTATTGGCGCCCTTGCGCGGGCTGCCGCTCAATACAACGATTTTCATAGGATTCCCTCTCCTTCATGCCGCAGGCGCGCAGCATGTTTTCTTGTAACCAAAACGAATGGAGCTATTCAGTCGTCTGTAGACCGCATCTCTCGTTCGTGCCCTCCAAAGAAGGTGCAAGCAGAAGCATCACGGGCATTGATCAGCGCCGATATGGATCACGACATGAAACCGTAAGGGTTGGCCAGAGGTTGCTAGATTCAATAACTCTCAGCAATGGAGCGAATGACGACTTCGGCGATATAATCCGTGTCATCTTGATTGTTCCTGCGCGGAAGGTACAGCTCATGTCCAAGCTCAACATCGACCAGCGATCGATTCGCGATCTTCTCACCGATAAGCGATCAGACTTCCTCATCCCCGACTACCAGAGGCCCTACGCCTGGGGCGAGGATGAATGCGCAACGCTGTGGGATGACCTGTTCTCGTTCGCTTTTCCAGGCGATGACTACGAGCGTTTCGACAGCGAAAACGACGAATACTTTCTAGGGCCCATCGTCACCTTTAAGAACCTCTCTGGCCAACTTGAGATCATTGACGGCCAGCAGCGCCTCACCACCATCATGCTGCTGCTCCGCGCGTTCTACGACAAGTTCACCAACATGAAGGATAAGCAGTCTGTGAAGATGCGCGAGGCAATCGCCCGTTGTGTATGGAAAACCGACGAGTTCGACGAGCCCGACATGGAGCGCCTCAAGATCGACTCCGAGGTTGCATCGGACAACGACAAGAATGAATTCCTCGAGATTTTACGAGAGGGCAACGTAGGCGATGGCTGGAAGAGCGCTTATGCCCGCAACTTCGCTTTCTTCCAGAGGAAAATTGAACAACTGGTGAGCGAGTGGCCCACCTACACCGTCTACATGGCCACACGCGTCATCAACAATGTGATACTGTTACCCATTGAAGCGGAGTCGCAGGACACCGCGCTACGCATCTTCTCGACTCTAAACGACCGAGGGCTGCCTCTCTCGGATGCCGACATCTTCAAAAGCCAGTTCTACAAGCATTATTCCGACACGGGGCGCAAGGACGAGTTCATCCGTCGCTGGAAGGCGCTCGAGGAGGGAGCGAACGCTATCTTCCGGCCCATGCGCGGTACACCAACCGATGAGCTATTTACGCGCTATATGTACTACCGCCGCGCGAAGAAAGGCATCCGCGACACGACCACCGCATCGTTGCGCGACTTCTTCGGTGCCGATGGCTACGCCATGCTCAAGGAGGACGCCACGCTCGACGATCTCGAGGCGCTGCTCGGCTTCTGGAAACGCGTCGACGCGCAGGAAGGGTTCAGCGAGCGCGTGCTCCGCAGGCTCTTCGTGCTGAACTACGCCCCCAACGGCATGTGGACCTATCTGCTAAGCGTCTGGTTCCTTGCCAACCGCGACAGCAAAAGTGTCCTCGATGACGAGGCACTCTACGGCTTTCTAAACAAGATCACGGCATTCGTTCTCGCCTACGCCATTGAGCGTCCCGGCGTAAATGCGCTGCGTTCGCCAGTGTATCCCGAGATGATCAACATCGTGGAGCACCGCCCGGTGGAGTTTCCCAACCACCACTTCAATCGCGCAAATATTGCTGAGCGATTCCGAACCTACGTGTTCACCAACGGCAGGCCTGTAACGAAGTCCATGCTCACTTGGTGGGCGTACGCAGACCCAGATCAACCACTCATGGACCTAGACACTACGCTCGAAATTGAGCACATCTATGCCAAGAAGCGCAACGAGGTAGACCCGCTCGTCGACCAATCCAACCTGGAGGCGCTGGGCAACAAGGCGCTGCTCGAGAAGCGTGTAAACATCCGCGCGGCCGACTACAGATTCTGCGATAAACGCAAGTACTATGAGGGATACACCGACGGCAATGGCAAGCGCAAAGCCGGAACAAAGATCGCGGAACTCAAGCGCCTGACACAAGTCATGGGAGACTTCACCGAAATAGACATCGCGACTCGCACGGCTCAGATCATCGATGCCTTCGTGGACTACCTGGGCGACAACGGACTTTTGAGCTAAGGAGCGAACATGTTCGAAAGACTAACCAAGCACGCTGGCAAGCTGGAGGACAGAAACATGAATGTCGAGCTTGGGGGCGGGACGCTCGGACTCGAGGATTTCGTCGACGATTTCTATGAACTGGACGGGTTCGCGGACACCAGCTACTTCGAGACGCTTGAACGCCATGGCATCGACACCTCGGAAGGCATAGACAGCTGCGACATCGACCATGGGGACATTGACCTGATACGTGCATGCATCACGTGGTGCGTTCGTGGCGACCGCTTCTGCGACGGACTCCTTGCCGCGCAAGCCAGGAGCGGGTTTCTGGACCGCTGCCTCTTCCGGCTGAAGGAGCTCGACGAGGGCTGAACGGCGGCCACGAAGACGTCTGGCGCTGCGACAGCACAGCGATGCGACAATGCCATGCCGTCGCACTCCGTCATGCCACCAAATCAAAAGCGGAACCATCGCTCAATCTTGAGATGCATTGACCAAAGGCTCACGTTTCTACCGAGAAGTCGAGAGCGCGGGGCACACTGTGGCGCTTTATCCTCAGCTCATAGCTGCACTGCTTACTTAAAATGAACCCGTGGTCAAGATGAACTACGAGAATCATAGCGGGCGGATACCGCCCGTATGCCCCCTTCGGAATAGGCGGGCTCGCCGGCGTTCACGGCACGGTAGATGGTGGAGAAGCTCACGACGCAGCGCCCGCCGCGCTCGAGGCGGGACCTGCCGTCTATCTGCTCGGGCGACCGGCGGTCGTCGACGATGCGCCTGCGCACCTCGGCCGCGAGGGCCGGGTCGGAGAGCCTCTTGCGGGGCCTGCAGGCCTTGCGGCGGGCGTCGGAGCGCGACTGGGCGGCGATGGCCCCGTAGCGCCCGTTCCGGCCGTTCCTGGCGATCTCCCTGCTCACCGTGGACTTGTTCCTGCCTATCGCAGCGGCGATAGCCGAGACCCCCTCATGCCTCGCGTGCATCTCCGCTATCCTGTCGCGCTCCTCGGCGCTAAGATGCCTGTAGCGGCGCATGTCCCCTCGCTCCGACGTTGACCTAGACAGCCAACATCGTAGCCCCCGGGAGTGCGCCACGCTCGTGAGCAGGCCCCATGCCGTTGCACTCAGAATGCTAATCCGCCGCCCTAAAAAACGCCTCGAAACCCCTTCTGAGATTTCGAGGCGCAGAACGCGCGATGCTTTTTTCCTTTTAAAGACAATAGCCTACCAAATGCCAAGCAGATGCTGCATGCCCAGGCTCACCAGAGCGATGCCGATCCAGCAGCACAGACCCATAAAGATGGGTTTGCCGCCCGTCTTAACCAGCTTGACTATATTGGTGTTGAAACCAATCGCCGCCATAGCCATAACAATGAAGAACTTGGAGAGCTCCTTTATGGGCGCGGTCACGCCCGCAGGTAGCGCGAAGACCGTGGTGATCACGCTGGCAAGCACAAAGAAGAGGATAAAGAAGGGGAAGATCTTCTTGATATCGAACGTGCCCGCAGCTTCGCCGCCCTCGCCGTTCGCGGCGGCGCGCTTGGCCTTGTGAACCTGCCAAAATGCCAGCGCCAGCGTGATGGGGATGATGGCGAGCGTGCGGGTGAGCTTCACAATGGTCGCCTCGTCCAACGTATTGGCGCCAGGGTGTATGCCGTCCCACGCGGCAGCGGCGGCGGTTACGGACGAGGTGTCGTTGACGGCGGTGCCGGCAAACAGGCCAAAGCCCTCGTTTGAAAGGCCAAGCATGCCGCCAAGAGCCGGGAAAATAAGCGCGGCGATGATGTTGAACAAGAAGATGACGCTGATGGCCTGCGCGATCTCCTCATCGTCCGCATCGATAACCGGAGCGGTCGCCGCGATTGCCGAGCCGCCGCAGATTGACGACCCCACGCCCACCAGAGTGGAAATCTTGGTGGGGATCTTGAGGGCGCGATGCAGGGCGAAAGAAATCACCAGCGACGTGGTGATAGTCGCCACGATAATGGGCAGCGAACGGGCGCCCACGCGCGCGATCTGGGAAAGGTTGAGGCCAAAGCCCAACAGGATAACCGCGTACTGCAAGATCTTCTTAGAGGTGAACTTGATACCGGGCGCAAACGGCAACGCCGCGTCGTCCTTAATAAACAGCGCCAGCACCATACCGATGAGGATGGCGAAGACCGGCCCGCCGATCACGTCGAAGCGCTTGCCCAAAAACCATGCCGGCAGAGCGATAAGCAGGCATAGCGCCACGCCCCTCCAGCTATCTTGAACCTTGTCCCACGTTCTTTCCGCCATATCTTCTTCCTCTCTATACGCGCCGTCCCTGCATGCGCGGAACCGCTCCGCCGCCTACGACATAAACCCAAATCTCTCTCGGCAAACAGCCAAGATTGAATGCATAGCGATAGTACTACCTTGGCTTATAATTCTTTTCACCCTATTGGTTATCACTCTATAAGTATTTGTTATATATGGACGATGTTATAGATGATTCTTGAGCATAGGAGTCAACGTGCTGGATTACCGCACCCATACGTTCTTGACGGTCTGCAGGCTGGGCAGCTTCACGCAGGCGGCAGCGGAGCTCCATATCACCCAGCCCGCCGTATCGCAGCATATCCGGCAGCTCGAGGCGCATTACGGGTGCGCCCTCTTCCACAAGGGCGGCCGGCGCGGCGAGCTCACGCAAGCGGGGGCGATGCTGTTTCGAGCGCTCGAAACAATGGAGAACGATGAGACGAGGCTCAAGGCGCAAGCGAAAGCCCTAACGCTGGAGCAGCCCGCCAAGGCTCCCCTGCGTTTTGGCTGCACGCGCACCATCTGCGACTATTGGATTCCCCGCGTACTCGCCCGCCATATGGCAAAACATCCCGACGAGATGGTGCAGATGAGCGTTGGCAACACGCAGGAGCTTGTGGAAGGCCTGGAGGCCGGTACTATTGATTTCGCCTTGGTAGAAGGATCCTTTAACAGGGCCCTCTTCGACTCCGCCCCGGTATCGCGCGAGCGCTATGTAGCTGTTGGGAGCGCAGATGAGTTCGACGCGTCCTATAAGCCGGTATCCATGGCCAGCCTACTCGACCGCAGGCTCATCCTACGCGAAGCGGGGTCGGGCACGCGCGAGATCCTAGAGAAGCACCTCGCCGCGCGCGACCTCGATCTTGACGACTTCGCAGGCACGTTCGAGGTCGCCAGCATCCCCGCCATCAAGCTGTGCGTCCGGGCGGGGACTGGCATTACGTTTTTGTACCGCGCAGCGGTTGAGCGCGAGCTCGATCAGGGCGAGCTGCGCGACATCACCCCAAGCGACTTCTTTGTCGAGCACGACTTTCGCCTGATCTGGCAACGTGGCAGCCTCGCTGCGCGCCGCTACCAGGAAATCGCCCGCTCCTGGAGGCGATAAAGCCCGCAGTGCCCGCGCACGTACACGGGCAGAAGCCCGGCTCCGCGCCAAAAACGGCCTCCGATGGCGCCTAAAAACCAAAATCGACCTCCAGTGGCAAAAACCAACGCCAAAACAGGCCTCCGATGACACTTTTACCATTGCCATCGGAGGTCGATTTTGGCAAGCTGCAGGTAGAGACGTCGCTCATTTTTATGGCAAGCGCTCGTATTTGCCACCGAAGGCCAAAAATGGGCTCTTCGACGTTTCTAGTGGGTAGCGCATGTCAGCTTCTTCTGGGCCGTGAAGTCCAGGCGGCCCAGCCGGAGGAAGATTATCGTCCTGAAATAGGCGATGCTCCTGAAGCCCCTTGCAGCGCTGCGGACCGACTGGACGACGGGGTTCAGCCCTTCCAGGAACGAGTTTGTGGAGCCCCTCTTCCACCAGTTCAGGATGCCCTCCCGCTCCTTCCTGAGCATCCTCGCCACGGTCTTCATCTCCCTGACATTGGAGTGCATCTGGCCTCCACGCCGCCTCCGAGGCCGCGAGCGCCCATGGGGGTTCCGTCTCGCTCGCCAACAGCCCCTCGGGCGGCGCGGTGGCCACCATCGCGGTCCCCCTGTGCGGGGCCTGACGACTCAGGCCCTCACACCGGCGTGTCTCGCAATCAAACGCTTCCCGGATAATAATGCCCGTTGCAGGGCTCGCCCTGGCTAGTCGCCGCCCATGTGCATGAGCATGTCAGCAATGCGAGTCGCCATCTCGTCCGCCGCTGCACGGATGTTGGCGACCCAGGACGCAAGGCCGGTCTGATCGGATGCCTCCGCTTCAAGCACGTCGTAGTTCGCGGTCACCGCCATGAGCGGGGTGACGAGGTCGTGCGAGGCGGTGCAAACGAACGCGCGCTCCCGCGCCTCGGCCTCCGCCACCGGTCGCAGGGCACGTCCCGCTGCCGCCCACGCCACGGCGAGCGCCCAAAAGCCGAAGCGATCGGCGTCACTCGCTTCGCTAAATCAACTTTATGGGATGACGGATCACGGTCTTGAGCTTCTCCGGCGCGCACTTGCGCGGGTCGGAGAGGTAAATCTCGTGATGCAGACAGGCTTAGGAGAAGTCGGGGGCGTAGCCCCGTTCCGCTGCAAATGTGCGCATGGCGTCTATGGTCGCCGGTTCGTCGTTGTAAGGCCCGGTATGCATGCGCTGAATGCAAAGACCCTCGTCGACCCTCAGCAGCTCGACCGACGAGAAGTCCAGCTTCTTCTTGGCAGCGGCTTCCGAGACGGCCCAGTCGAAGTCCTCGCGAGTGACGAAATCGGGCAGGCGGATGCATGAGATGAGGTTGAAGTCGTCCTTCCGCGCGTAATCGATCCCGCCATCGGTGTGGTCTTGCCACCAGAAGCCCTCGAGCGGAGGCACGACGAAGTCGAAATAGCCTTCGATCTCTCGCGGGCCGTTTTTCGACATCTTGATGGTATAGGCGACGCCATAGGGCATCGGCAACGCGTTCTGCTACGCGCCGCCTTCGGCATTGGGATCGCCCTTGCCCCGCACGGCAACGTAGCTCATAGACGGAACGATCAGAAAGCTCGGCTTGTCAGGCGGTTTGCCCGCGATGTTGTAGCGCACCGTAGACGCTGATGGAGATGGCTGCGCGCAGGCACGAGTGCGCCGCCGCACCTCATGGCCTGTTTCTCGGGTATTTGGGGCGCGCGGCGTTCAAAAATGTGAAGCGGTTCCGCATGGCTCGGGATTGAGCCGAGGTGCCCTACTTCTCGCCCTCCAGCAGGCCCACGATGCGGTCGATGTCGACGGCGAAGCGGGGCCTTCCTTCGCGCTCGTAGCGGTCGAGGTACGCCTGGCACTCGGAGACAATGCGCTTGGTGTTGCCGTCGATGATGCGCTGGAGCGTCTCGTAGTAGGCCGAGCCCTCGGTCCTGAAGCGACGCTGGTAGGACTTGGTTATGGGGAACATCTTGATGTAGTGGATGCCGTGGCGGCAGCCGGGGCGCGTCGTGGGGCGGGGTGGCAACGCAAAGTACTGGTCTTTGGGCACGTTGGGGGCGATGTTGGAACGCAGCGGCACGGCGAAGTCCCTGCGCTTCCCGCGGAAACGCAGCCTCACCACCACGATGCAGGGGAGATTGTGCTTAAGCATGAGCTCGCGGTCGCCCTCGACGAGGTCGAAGAAGTCCTGGGAGATGGATACGATCTTCATCGGTTACGCCCCCTTCATACGAAGCGGGGCCCGCATCGCTGCAGGCCCCTACAGGTGGGCGATATTCTACGCCTTGCGGCACCCCGTCGCCCACGGAGGTTAAACGTACACGTAAGCCGTACTCTGAAAGCCGCGGCTTCCGGCAAGTAGTTTATACCACGAAAGGTCGCTTTCAATGCGCATAGCTCGCAAAACAACACTCGCTGGGCCGCCACCCCTGGCAGTTACCCACCAATCTTCATTGGAGTCAGCAGGTCAATTCATATAGTTATGGGGGTGCATCCTAAAGGAAATCCAATTTATACCCCCATAACTAAGGTATTTTCTATTCCCACTCGATGGCTTCGGTTCTGTCGTCCCGTCATTCCAGTTGCACCCAGTTTTCGGCATCGACACGGAACGCGTGCCGCCGAATGACGCGATGTCGCGTTTCGTCGGCTTCGTGGACAAAAGTTGGGACAACCTCAAAACTTTTTTTCAAACTCAGGGCATTGAGTTTTTGTTTTTGTCCCAAAGGAGCTTCCGGCCGTGATTCGGGTGCCCGATTGGGCGGAATCGCCCGTTTCTGAAACTCAACCGCAGCATCACGCGCAAGCCACTCGCAACAACTGCAAATGATTGGTCGCGGGCGGCTTCCAACGCGATTCCAAAGCCGCAGGTCAGGCGACTGCGCTGCTGACAGGGAAAGGGAGTCGTATCAGGCGGCTTGCCCATGAGTCGACGATGAGGCCTCCATCGAATGTCGAGAACATGCTGGTAAAATAGGCAATACTTTTTATGACAGGAGACCGAGCATGGCCGAACCCCACGATAGGAAGCCGATCCTCACGATCGAGCAGCAGATAGAGCACCTCAAGCAGAAGGGCGTAGCCTTCGAGCTGTGTTCCGAGGAAGAGGCCGCGGACTACCTGCGTGACAAGTGCAACTTCTTCAAGCTCGCATCCTACCGCAAACTCTTCTCGAAATACGAGGGAGGCCCGCGCGACGGCCGCTACGTAGACCTCGACTTCGGCCAGCTGCGCCTGCTCGCGGCGCTCGACCAGGAGCTGCGCCACGCCCTGCTCGGCATGACGCTCGACATCGAGCATTTCCAGAAGGTGACACTGCTTCGCGAGATGGAGGACCGCGGAGAGGACGGCTACGCCATCGTGGCCGACTATATGGCATCGCTTACCACTGCAAACAGGGAGTACCGCCTGCGCGAGCTCAAGATGAGCGGCCGCAGCCCCTACAGCTCGAGCCTCTACGCGAAGTACTCCGGCGACATGCCCGCCTGGGCCTTCCTTGAGCTCACCTCGTTCGGCACCCTCATCGACTTCGTGCGCTTCTGCGCCAGGCGATGGGACGACAGGCGCCTCGAGGCCTCCCACTACGACCTCAAGCGCGTGAAGTCCGTCCGCAACTGCGCCGCGCACGGCTCGTGCCTGATCAACTGCTTCGCCGAGAGGGGCGCCGCCCGGGGCTCGGCGTCCAGCGGTGTCTCCCGAAGGGTCGCCGCCGTGGGAATTCCCAAGGCGACCAGGAGGAAGTGGATGGGGAATACGGCCATGCAGGAGGTCGCGACCGTGCTCGTGGCGCACTCCGGCTTGGTACCCGAGGGCTCCTCGCGCTCGCGCGCCGCATCCGAGCTCGCCGAGATGTTCGCCAGGGCCGACGGCGGAACCGAGGCGCTGCCCGACAAGGGGCCCGACGCCGCAGCTCGCTCCGCGCTCGAGTTCCTTCGCAGGTTGACAGAATCGCTCGGGTTGGTAGAATAGCCTGCAGATAGCAAAACCTTCACGGTTTTAGGGGCGGACTTGCGCAAGCGACTCTGCCCTATTTTTATATTCACTCGCTATAGGAGACGGGTGATACCTGGGTCAATGACAGAACTGAGAAGCCCGGAATAATGGAGCCGGTTAGAAACCCTCGGGTTTGCGGGGCGGGATCGTGAGAGCGATTCTGCCCTATTTTTTTCCTCCGTCTGCCCCAAACCAAGTAGTTCGAAGATAGCCTGTAGGTGTCCTCGTGGGCGCCTTTTATTTTCAGGGAATCGGCCGCTTCATGAACGAGTGACCGGCTTGACCTAGATCGAACCGCCTTCATCTCTGTCTAGGCGCCGGCGATCAACATCGTAAATCCGCGCGTGCTACAATGCGGACATCAGAGATGAAAACACAGTCCCCGTCGGGTAGTCGTGGGCGTGCGGATATCCGCATCAGTAACCTGCCTCCTTGGTTGTCCCTTCTCTGCATGGTCATCTACATAAAGGAGGAACCAACCATGCAGATCAGCGTGTCGTCCACCCTGACCGTATATCACGACGGCCAATTCTGGGTCGGGCTGGCGGAGCATGTCGAGAACGGCAGATACGGCGTCGCCCGCATCGTCTTCGGCGCGGAGCCATCCGATGAGGAGATCCTGCAGTTCGTTGTCGGCAAATGGGAGAAGCTCTCGTTCTTCGGCGACAATCCGACCGAGGCGAGCAAGCCCGCGAAGAACCCCAAGCGGCGCGCCCGCGAGGCGGCGAAGGCCCTTAAGCGGCCGGCAGTGAGCACCAAGGCACAACAGGCGCTCGCGGCACAACGGGAAGCGATGAAGCAGGCGTCGGCTCATACAAGAAGCCAACGCCGCGCGGATGAGGCGGAGGCGCGCTTCGAGCAACGGAAGCTGAAGCGCAAACAGAAGCATCGCGGTCATTGATACCGCTATCGACCAGTATATATAGCAGCAGGCGTAGCTTCGATTGAAACTACGCCTGCCACCTGGTGCTATAACGTTATACAGAACGTATGTTCTATTCCAACTCTTTCAAGTCCATTTGCCGTGGCGACATTCCAATTGGGTCTAGTTTGGTTGTCGATTTGTCCACCTTGCCGCCGAATCCCTCCGCGTGTCCTCGCGTAGGCGTTTGGGACAAACCCTGGGACAAATTCGCAAACTATTTCGAAACCGCAAGCTCGCAGTTTCATTTTTGTCCCGGGGACAAAAACGACAAGGCTTTGAGGCCCGGAACCGCTCGAAAGGGGTGCCAAAACGGCTGTTTTCCCTTTTTGACGCCTGTTTAGCAAAGTGAATCGTAGCCAGCGGCTTTGCCGCCTTGCATTTCCGCAGGTCAGATGAGATGCACAAGAGCGATGACCGAAAGAATCGTCGCAGGTGGCTTATCCACCCAAGAGTTCAACGATTCCACTTTCAAATGCATGAGGAAATGCGAATGACCTCAATGCGCTCCCGAACTCGACGCTAACGTAAACGCCGACTCCGTCGAGCGAAGACTGGCCGATATGAGTCACAACACCGTCCCCAAGGCTGATATGCCTAAGATGGCTTCCAACTGGGGGCGGGGTTTGGCAATAGGAACCACACGAAGAAATGCAGTCCCCTTGGAGTCCTGCTCGGTGATTCCGCCAGCGTTCTTCTCAAGGCAATCCAGAAGAGCAATCGGATCGCCCATCACGTCAGGTGGCGGAGTTGGCATGGAGGGCAGGTTCTTGTTGGTTTCCGCCTATTGTACGCCCGTCGTCGTGCACGACCAATCGGACAGCATCCCGGATTCGATAGCTGCATGCGAGGGGTTTCGAGCTAAGTGCTCTTGAGCATAGCGTTTCACGTGCCGGTGTTCATGAGCGGCAAGGATTGCTGTTTCGGGCTCGATCCGAGGATGCGTGACTACGGTCTCTCTTGCTGTTCAGCTCGCCCAGCCTGCATCTTGGTTCCTCGACAGCGCAGCTTGGTTAAACGCCGAAGGTTCAGCTATCTTCGTCAGCTAGCATGAGAGCAGTCCGAAAGGAGGACGCATGAAGATCACAATCGAAGAGCGAGAAGCAGCTCAAGATATAGAAGTCACGATC
The DNA here is from genome assembly GCF_003436895.1 of Collinsella sp. TF09-1AT. Taxonomy (NCBI): domain Bacteria; kingdom Bacillati; phylum Actinomycetota; class Coriobacteriia; order Coriobacteriales; family Coriobacteriaceae; genus Collinsella; species Collinsella sp. TF09-1AT. The sequence goes on from NZ_QSRC01000002.1 coordinate 162,670, forward strand.
GTCTGTGTAAGGGTCGATCGCCGCGTGCTTGATATAGCGGCTCGGCTGCGCATGCTTGACAGGAAGGTGACGGGCACGGCCGACGGCTGCACGCGCGTGCTGAGCGCAGAAGACGTCCTGTTCATCGAGTCGGTCGACAAGCACACGTTCATTTATACGGCCGACACGGTTCTCGAGACGGGCCTGCGCCTTTACGAGATGGAGGAGCTCCTGGCGGACTGCGACTTCCTGCGCATCGCGAAAGGTTGCATCGTCAACTTCCGCGCGATCACCGCCCTCAAGCCCGACGTCAACGGCAGGATCATCGCCACCCTGGAAAACGGTGAGCAGGTCGTTATCTCGCGCCAGTATGCGCCCGACGTCAAATCGAAGCTCGGTCTGAAGCAGTCGAAACGAAGGAAGGAAGACTGAAATGATTAACAGGGACATTATCGACACCGATAAAAAGACGCCCGTGGAAAACCTCGGACAACTCGTGAAAAGCACCTGTATCGGCTTCACTGTCGCCATGATAGCCTTCTTGGCATTAGGGACTTGTTTCGCTGATGACGCCGCCAAGCAGGGCATTAACTATTGCTGGTCGATTCTCGCCGCGTGCGTCACCGTCCCCGCGCTGCAGTTCGTGTTCTTCACGCCCGCGGTGATCAGACGGATGGCGTATCCCGCGCGCCTGGTGCTGTTCAGCGTTTGCCTCTACGCAGCCCTCTGTGCATTGGCGTTTGTCTTTGCTTGGGTTTCCGCGGACAACCCCGGGGCGTGGGTTACCTTCACGGTTGTCTATCTCGCCATCCTGGCGGTCCTCACTCTTGCTTTCAACGCCAAGCTGAGCCGCGAGACCCGCGAATTGAACGACAGGCTCGCGGAATACCGCAAGAGCAGGGAGACGGAATAAGGGTATAGCTGAGCATTATCGATGCTGGGCAAATCCTTACTCCCGATCCTCGGATTACCGCCCAGCGCGAGGGCCTGATGCCAAGGCCGGCGCAGGGCGATGCTCGGCCCCGTTCGCTACCCCAAGCGCTTCCTGCGCGGTCATGCCCTTGTAGCCCTCGTTTGCGCGCATAAGCGGGTTCATGTGCAGGGGAATGTCGATCCAGGTGCTGATTGCTCGGTCAGCCTGATCGGATTGGAGGAAGACGACCTCGTGTCCAGCATAGACGATGGCGAAACTTCCTCCACCGCAGTCATACCGAGGGGCGGATACTCCTGTGCGGGCGATGATATGAAGTTGATGATTATCCGCCAGGAGGGTTTCCAAGTGCCGGGCCGTTTCCCTCGGCTGTTTCTCATCCGGGAGAACCCCGCGATAGCCCCACGCTGCGCTCAGAACCCCTGCTCGCCGAGCAGTCACCTCGTATGTTGCGGTAACGCGAGCTCGTCGCAATTTATGGCTGGTCAGGCCATAGGGACGCCCATGGTTGCTTCTCAAGCCACGCCGCTCGTCCTTTTTCCCGCAGCATAATCATCTTCCTAGTCAGGCCATGTCCCAACGGATGGGTACCATTTACCCGGGTGCACCTGGGGCAACGGGCCGGCAGGCCCGCGAAAGGTCGCTCGCATAACACGCAACATCAAACACGACAGAAGAGGCGAACGACAGATGCCGGACCCCGGACGACAGCACCGCGGAAGACGAGCATTCCGACCACAACCAAACAAACTTCGATCCTAGGCAGGCGCCCGCATGGGCGCCTTTTACTTTTCAGGGACTTGGCCGCGAGCTAAGGCACGCGGCTCATGGCCGTTTCGTGAAGACCCGACCAGCTCGACCTACCTCGACCCGTCTCCGCTCCCGTCGGACACGCCAACCGCAATCAGGTGGTTCAATCGTCGTGCAGACGAAAAGGGACACGGTGCCGTGCGGGGTGCTCGCGCGGTGCCGTGCGGGAAGATTGGAGGAACCATGGCACGCACAGCCGAATGCGTCGCGCCCGAGGGCAACCAAGACCGCGACGAATGGATGACGGTAATCGAGATGCAGGAGTACATGAGGGCAAGCCGAAACAAGGCGTACGACCTCATCTGGTCGGGGGAGATCGACTCGTACAGGCTCGGCAGGAAGCTCCTGGTTTCGAGGGCGTCCGTGGACGCCTACATCGAGTCGAGGAGCGGCCGGAAATGACGGCGGCGACCGCCCCGGGAGCCGCCCGCGGCCGGGCACGTGAGGGAGCCTCGAGACGAAAGGAGCTCAGGCACGCCTTCGTGGATGGTGTCACTGCGCCTCTGAATCAGGTTCGGACAGACAAAGGCAAGCTTCGGGTTGTTATCGCAAGCCAGCTCCGACGATCAATTCTCGTGTTCCGTAATCTTGAAGAAGCTGCAAATCTATTTCAGGGGCACTATCAACAGCAGCTTCGTCCCGCTCCCCTCTTGTATTCACTGTCAGCGCATGCTATAAGGTTGTTGGTGGCTCATTGAGCTACCTCCAAGTGCCGGGGGAGTCCCCCGGCTATTTTTTTATCCATTCCATTAGGAGTCCCCATTGGCCAAGGAGCTCAGCATCTTTGTCGACGAGAGCGGCGACCGCGGCGGCAAAGCTCGCTACTACCTGCTCACACTCGTCTTTCACGATCAGGCAGACAGTATCGCCGAAGCGGTCACGGGCTATGAGTCAAAACTCGCCAGGGCCGACCTCCCCAATATCCCGTTCCACTCCGAGCCCCTCATGAACGGGCACAAGGATTATGAGTTTCTTAACATCGAGCAGCGCAAGGTGATGCTCGCCTACTTCTCCTCGTTCGTCCGCAAACTTCCCATTTCCTATATCACGTTCGTCTACCGCCGCAGCCAGTTCGAAGACCCGGCAAGGCTAATGGAGCGCATGGGGCGCGACATCTCCTCCGCCATGATTGAACACCTGGGCTTCTTCCAGTCCTTCGACGATGTGAAGGTCTATTACGACAACGGTCAGGACATTGTCAAGCAGGCGCTCGACCGCTCGGTGGGCAAAATCCTCTCAAAAGGGGTCGTCCGACGCCGCAAGACCTCGATGACCGACTACCGCCTCGAGCAAGTGGCGGATTACCTCTGCGCTATCGAACTTGCCTTGGTCAAGTACGAAGCCAAGGAGAACGGTGAGACGTACAACAAGTTCTTCGGAGGTATAGGCCCTTTCAAGAGGAACTGGCTCAAGCAAGCCCGCAGCAAGCGGATATAGCTGGTCTCGCGGTTTCGCAAGGAACGGTCAGCTCTCCTCTGGCGGGGAACTCCGGGCGACGTGCTTCGAGCAGCGGAAGCTGAAGCGCAAGCAGAAGCAGCGCGGGCAATGATCGATGCCGACATCGGCTCAGACGTGAACAGTGCTACGCTCCCTGTTCACGGGGCGCGAAACCGCAAAGGTTGCACAGAGGTTGCAAAATAAGAAGCCTCCGACCTGTTGTCGCAGTTCGGAGGCTTGAAATCAACGAATATCGCTTATTCCCACTCGGTGGTTATAGTTTTGCCGTCTCGTCACTCCAGTTGCACCCAGTTTTCGGCGGCATCTCGAAGTGAGTGCCGCTGAATGACGCGACGTCGCGTTTCATCGGCTTCGGGGACAAAAGCTGGGACAACTTCAAAAACCATTTTCAAACTCAGAGTATTGAGTTTTTATTTTTGTCCCAAGGGGCACGGAGAGCCGCCTTTGGAGGCTCGATATCGCCGAAAAACGCCCGTTTTGAAACTCAACCGCCTTTGAGCCTGCAAACCACCAGCTTCAACAGTAAGTGAGTCGACGCGGGTGGCTTACGAGCCGTTCACAAAACCGCAGGCCACAGGTCTTTGTCAACGATAAGCAAAGTGAATAGTCTCAGGTGGCTTGCCCATGAGTTGGCGTAAGCCTGTTTAGCAAAAGGCTAATCGGACACGACAGGCCGCCCGCATGGCGACGGCGTTTCCCGTGCGGGCACAAACAGCCCTGCGTGCCCTGTCGCGCGATATCCCAATGCGACGTTCAGAACCCTACCCGCCAAGCAGCCACCTCGCGAAATTCAGCACGAGCACGCCCTCCCGGGTATGGGGCTCATGCCTCGTGCGAGTGATGAGAATCTTCGGGAATGCATCCCCGATGGATAGAATCGGCGCAATCTCCCTCTCGAGCGTCGAATCGGCGCCGATATCGTCGCTCACATACACTTTCCTTCCCGGTTTCGAAACTTGGAAGGCAGTATGCGCAAGGATGCGTCGAGGTGCGATCCCAGTCGTACCATGCCAGCAGAGATGTCGAGGCACATTCGTTCATGCTGCAATGCGGGCATCGGAGATGAAAAACAGCCCGTCGGGTAGTCATGGGCGTGCGGGAGCCCGCATCAGTAACCTGCCTCCTCGGTTGTCCCTTCTTTGCATGGTCGTCTACATAAAGGAGGAACCAGCCATGCAGATCAGCATGCTTGCCCTTCTTGGGTCACGGACCGGGGAGGCGAGGGCCTCCGTCGGGACCGCCCCGAGCAACCGGCATATCCAAGGAATGACAAGGCTCGATCGCTGTGCTGGTCAGGATGCCGAAGCGGGCCGTCCGCCAATCGGAATGCGGGTCAGGATGCTGCAACGTGATTCCAGCTGCAGGATACGGCTCCTTTGCGGTTGCCGCAAAACCTGCTGGCAACATTCTTACTATCCGAATGATGTACGCATCCCTTGGGATCGTTTCGCCTGACCAGGGCCATCTTCAGCGCCTCATCGGCCAGCTCGGCAGGCGCCTCTTCCACGCGTAATAGCCCTGGCGGGTCACCTATGCAACCATAGATACAAAAGGAATCGAATGGCCAGAGAGGACTGCGCTTTCCGATGGTCGATTCTTGACAGGCAAACTCAAGCCTCGTTAATATTACATGGTTTGCCAGACCGAATTAACAAAGGAGGGGTGTCGTGGTTGGTCTTTTCCGCACGTGGATGAGCGCCTAGAAAGCGGCGCTGTTGTGGCGTCGCGCTGTTTTTCTGCACGCCATTTCACGATTGGACATAACCATGATATTTGAAACCTCTCGGGGCAGGTCTGCTCTGCTGTGCCATTCATGGCAATTCAAGCTTTGTTTCGTATGGGGCGGCGAGCTCGTTTCGACATTGACGAGTTCGATTCTCCAAATGGGTCTTATTTGGCATCTCGCCCTCACGACAGGGTCGTCTTCTCTCCTCTCCTTAGCATCGCTGGCAGGCTTTCTGCCGATTGCTTTGTTCGGAATCCTTGCGGGCGCCGTTGTCGACAGACTGCCTTTGAAACGTGTCCTCATCGGCGCCGACCTCTTCATTGCCGCGGTGGGTGCCGCCTTGGCGATTGCCTCGTTGGCCGGCAGCTTACCTGCATGGCTAATTCTCATCACCCTGTTTCTCCGTGCAGTTGGTACTTCGTTCTACACGCCAGCCTCCCAATCTCTCACGCCCCATCTCGCCCCACCGGAGCATCTCGTTCGCCTATCGGGGGTGACTCAGGCGATTCAGTCCGGCGGATACATTCTTGGCGCCGCGCTTGCAGCAGTGATTTATCCCGTGGCGGGTATTACCGCTATGATTGTCCTCGACGTGCTGGGAGCGCTTTTCGCTTCTTTAGCCATCCTCGCCGCACAGATAGACGCAGGGAGCCTCGACGAAGCCGACCGCAGCTTGTCCTTTTCCAATAAGGTTCGAGAGCTCTTCTCTGAGATTTCGGACGGCTACAAGCTGATTAGGGGGTACAGGGGGCTGTTCGCCCTTCTTTGGTGCGGGTTCGTCTTCGCTTTCGCGTTCTCTCCGCTCGCGGCATTGTTCCCAATAATGACCTTGGGGCATTTTGGCGGTAGCACGGGGGATGCCGCTTTGGTGGAAATCCTTTTTTCTGCAGGCATGCTGGCTGGGTCCGGTATCTTGGCGGTTACGGGAGGGTTCCGCAATAGGTCGTTCACCATGGTCGCCGCGATTGCCGGCTTCGGCATTGCCGCAATCGTATCCGGATCGCTCGGCCCGTCATTGTTCGCTGCTTTCCTGCCGGTGAGCTTTCTTATGGGCGCATGCTCCCCGTTGTACGCGGGAACCCAGACTGCCCTTATGCAGGAGCAGATACCTTCTGAGTACCTAGGCCGCGTTTTCGGCCTCTACGGAACCATCATGGCTTGGGCCATGCCCATGGGCCTCGCAGCCCCCTCCGTTTTTGCGGATCTGCTTGGAGCTCCGTTATGGTTCGTCGGCTCTGGAGCGACCATGGTACTGCTTGCGATGGCTATGCTGCTTGCTCCGAGCGTCCGAAACGTGGGGAAAAGAGATACCGGGCAGATTCAATAGCCCAAGTATTCGAAAAAAAGAGGCAGCAGCCATCGGTTCAAGCGTCAGCCTTCAAGCCCTTGCGACGACGAGGTATTGCACTGACATCCCACATCGCGCTCCTTATTCGTCGCCAACTATCATTTTCGGATTTGCCGGCTTGCGCAAGGCCAAAACGCTCGCGCCGGCAATTGGGCAAAGGCGAAAAATCGACGTGAGCAATCTTTTTTGGCATGGCTGCGCTTCCAGTAAAACGCTAATACACAAAAGGCGGTTCAACCTATGGAACTCATAGTCAAAGCTAAAGACATCTTTTTGGAATATGCCGGCCGCGATATCCTAGATATCGAAGAGTTGGAAATCTACTCCTACGATCGCATCGGCTTGGTGGGAGACAATGGCGCAGGCAAAACCAGCCTGCTTAAAATTCTGAGCGGCAATCTTACCATTGCGGACGCCGACGTCAGGCGTTTCGGCAGCATTGCCCTCATCGGCCAACTCGATGAACTCGACCTTGATGCGGCTCAGGGCAGTGGTGAGATGCTCTCCCGTCTCAACGTCGCCGGAGTGGCGCAGGAGACGATGAGCGGCGGAGAGGAGACACGCGCCAAGATTGCCTCTGCGCTCTCCCAGCAGGCAAGCGCGATCTTTGCTGATGAGCCTACGAGCCACCTCGACCAAGACGGCATCAGTCTTCTCGTCGGACAACTCAAGGCATTTGATGGAGCCCTGCTCATTGTGAGCCATGACCGTTATTTTCTCGATCAGGTAGTGGACAAGATCTGGGAGCTCAAAGACGGCGGTATTTCCGAATTCTGGGGTGACTACTCCGACTATCTGCGACAGAAAGAAGAAGAGCGCAAAGTTCAGGCGGCTCGATACGAAGAGGCGATGCGCGAGCGCGAGCGCCTTGAAGCCGCCATCGAAAAACAACGGAAAAAAGCACGGCAGGTCGACGCCAAGCAGAAGGGCGCAAAGAAAAGCAACGAGAATGCAGGTCGATTGGGACATCAGAAAGCAACCGGCACCAAACAGAAGAGGATGTACCAGGCGGCTAAGAACATGGAGAAGCGCCTCGAAGCGCTCGAAGGGATTGAGGCCCCTGACAGCATTCGCACCGTGCGGTTCCGCCAGAGCAAGGCCCTGGAACTGCATAGTAAATTTCCCATCTCGGCAGACGATTTCAACTTGAGCTTCGGCAACTGCATGCTCTATGACCACGCGAAATTCGAGATACCGCTCGGTGCCAAAGTGGCCATCACCGGTGGCAACGGTACAGGAAAGACCAGCCTGCTGAAGGCAATCGCTCGACGCGCCGACGGTATCAACATCTCTCCCAAGGCAGAGATCGGTTACTTCGAGCAAACAGGCTACAAGTTCGACGCCCGTCAGTCTGCGATCTCGTTCATGCAGGATGGTTGCGAGTACAGCATGACCGAAATCCGAAGCATCCTCGCCTCTATGGGAATCGGACCGCGTGACCTGGCAAAGGACGTTGGCGTTCTCTCGGGAGGCGAAGTCATCAAGCTGCTGCTCGCGAAGATGCTGCTGGGCAGATACAACATCTTGCTCATGGACGAGCCTGGAAATTACCTGGACATCAAGAGCGCCGAAGCCCTCGAGCAGATGATGAGCGCCTATGCCGGAACGATAGTGTTCGTCTCCCACGATAAGAGGCTGGTCGAGAACGTCGCAGACATTATTTACGAAATAAAGGACACCAAGCTAGTCAAAATCTTTCAGCGCGAATAGCCCTAAATGAGCAAGAAATAATCCCCGAACGGAGACAAGGGAGTAAAACGGCAAAGAAAGAGCCTCCGTCCCAACGCAGGGAACGGAGGCTCTTTAATCGCTTTTACTCATCTCCGTCGCTGGTGGCTTTGTCATGACTCTCGTACGAAACGAAACTCAGCGGCATAGTGCGGCACTCAAAATCGCAGGTCAGAACCCTGTCGTCCTACTCCCACTCGATGGTCGCGGGCGGCTTGGACGTGATGTCGTAGCACACGCGGTTGGCGCCGGGAACCTCGGCCACGATGCGGCCGGAGATGCGGGCCAGAACGTCATAGGGCAGCTTGGCCCAGTCGGCGGTCATGGCGTCGCTGGACTCGACGGCGCGCAGGATAATCGGACGCTGATAGGTACGCTCGTCACCCATAACGCCGACGGACTTAATGTCGGGCAGGACCGCAAAATACTGCCAGCAGCTGTGTTCGGAGTTGCGCTCGCCGGTCTGCTCAAACAGGCGCTGGTTGTAGGCGTCGAGCTCCTCGCGCACGATAGCGTCGGCGTTCTTGAGAATCTCGAGCTTCTCCTTATCGACCGCGCCGATGATGCGGATGGCCAGACCCGGGCCCGGGAAAGGCTGACGGAACACGATGTGGCCCGGCAGGCCCAGCGCCAGACCAAGTGCGCGGACCTCGTCCTTAAAGAAGTGGTCGAGCGGCTCGATGAGGTCGAAGTGCACGCCCTCGGGGAACGGGATCAGGTTGTGATGGCTCTTGATGGTGGCCGTCTTGCCGCCCGTCTTACGAGCGCCGGACTCGATGATGTCGGGGTAGATGGTGCCCTGAGCCAGGTACTTGACCGGCTTGCCATCGCACTCGAGCTGCTGGGCCACAGCGAAGAACTCTTTCCAGAACTGCGTGCCGATGATACGGCGCTTCTCCTCGGGCTCGGTCACACCGGCCAGAAGTTCGGCATAGCGGTCCTCGGCGTGGACGTGAATAAAGTCGACGTCGAACTGCTTGGTGAAGACCTCCTCCACCTGCTCGGGCTCGCCCTTGCGCAGCAGGCCGTGGTTGATGAACACGCAGGTCATCTGCTTGCCCACGGCGCGGGCGCCCAGCGCAGCCACGACGGAAGAGTCGACGCCACCGGACAGGGCCAGAATCACGCGGTCGTCGCCGACCTTCTCGCGGAACTCGGCCGTCATGGTCTCGACCAGGTTGTCCATGCTCCAGTTGGGCTCCAGGCCGCAGATCTCAAACAGGAAGTTGCTCAGCAGCTGCTGACCGTACTCGGAATGCTTGACCTCGGGGTGGAACTGCGTAGTGAAGATCTTGCGCTCAACGCACTCCATGGCGGCAACCGGGCACACGTCGGTGCTGGCGGTGACGGTAAAGCCTTCGGGCACCTCGGAAACGGCGTCGCGGTGGCTCATCCACACGGTCTGCTCCATGGGCGTGGAGTTAAAGAGCTTGGCGCCAGCCGTGCGCGTAATGGTAGCGCGGCCGTACTCGCCCACCTCGGAGTGACCGACCTTGCCGCCGAGCGTCACGGCCGTGATCTGATGGCCGTAGCAAAAGCCCAGGACGGGAAGGCCCAGGTCAAAGATGGCAGGATCGATGGACGGAGCGTCCTCGGCATACACAGAAGCCGGGCCGCCAGAAAGGATGAGCGCAGAGGCGTTCATCTCGCGAATCTCATCGGCCGAGATGTCGCAGGGAACGATCTCGGAATACACGTTGAGGTCGCGGACGCGACGGGCAATGAGCTGACCGTACTGCGCACCAAAGTCGAGTACGAGGACCTTTGCGGAAGCCTTTTGATCCATGGTTTCCCCCTCTTGTTGGCGGGGAGCCGGTGCCCACCCGCGTGAATGAACGAAAATAACTTTCATAGTGTACACGTTATATGGGGTTTCTCGTCCCTCGCAGCCATCAGCGCACGGCAAACGCACGACCGGTGCCCTATTTGACGGCAATTGGAGTGATACTAAACGTTACAGATGATGTAATACGTTTGAACATTGGACGCCCTGTGCCACAATACTGCCGAACGACCCCGCCTCTGCGGCGGCAAATACGATAGGAATACCAGCATGAAGCGCATCCTTCTCATCGCCACGGGCGGCACCATCGCATCGACCGAGGACGGCAATGGCCTCTCCCCCGCCCTGACCGGTGAGGAGCTCGCCCAGAGCGTCCCCGAGATCTCGGGTCTTTGCGAGTTCAATGTCGTGCAGCCCATGAACATCGACAGCACCAATATGCGCCCCAGTGACTGGATGCGTATCCGCGACGTCATCGTCGAGGGTTATGCCGACCACGACGGCTTCGTGATTCTGCACGGCACCGACACCATGAGCTACACCGCGGCAGCGCTTTCCTACCTGATTCAGGACAGCCCCAAGCCCATCGTGCTCACCGGCTCGCAAAAGCCCATGGGCAATCCCTTTACCGACGCCAAGCTCAACCTGTACCAGAGCCTGCTCTATGCGCTCGACGAGCACTCGCATGACGTCTCGATCGTGTTTGGCGGCGTCGCCATTGCCGGCACACGCGCCCGTAAGCAGCGCACCATGAGCTTTAACGCGTTCATTAGCGTCAACTATCCGCCCATCGCCTATATCCGCAACGACCGTATCGTGCGCAGCGGGCTTCACGGCACGCATCAAGGCGAAAACCCGGTGCGCTTCTACGACCACATCGACCCACGCGTGTTTGTGCTCAAGCTCACGCCCGGCGTGAACCCTGGCGTTCTGGACGCTCTGGCCGATAGCTACGACGCCGTGATTCTGGAGACCTTTGGCATTGGCGGCATCCCCGAGTTCGGCGAGTCCGGCGAGTCGTTCCAAGAGGCAATTTTCCGCTGGGTCGATTCGGGCCGCACCGTCGTTATGACCACGCAAGTCCCCGAAGAGGGCCTTGACCTGGGTGTTTACGAGGTCGGCCGTGCTTACGCCGACCATCCGGGCATTCTGCGCGGCGATGACATGACCACCGAGACGCTCGTGGCCAAGACTATGTGGGCACTCGGCCAGTCACGCGATGCCGCCGAGATTCAGCGCCTGTTCTACAGCCAAGTCAACCACGACCGCGTCCCGATGGCGTAATTCAGTTGTCGACGGGTATCCCCTATTCGATACCCTCGAGAAGCTCTGACACCGTCATGCCAAGGGCGGGCGCGATCTTAAATAGAACCTTGAGCGTGAAATTTGCCGTTCCATCTTCGATTCTGTCGAGATAGGGGCGGCTGATTCCTGCTGCCACACAAAAATCGACCTTGGAGATACCAAGGTCCCTGCGCGTCTCTTCGACCCGCCTGCCAAGAATCTGTTTAGCACGTTCGTCCATGCAGACGAGTTTGAAATGGAGCCGAACATAAACGTAAACTATAGTTTACGTTTTGCCGAATACACAGGAGTTTTCTATGTCGGGTTCTTCGGTCCGCACGTACCGAGCCACGCTTCGCACAAACAGCGCACCGCCCAAGCTCGTCGTCGTTGAAGCAGAATGTCTTTCGCCCGATGAGCGCACAGCATTTGCATTGCTATCAAGTCGCGTCGCCGCCGTTCTGGTCCCTTGCCCGGCGCAAGGCGAACTTGCCATCCAATGCCAAGCGCACAGCTGCTCGCTCAATCAGGCTGCCGTAATCACAACCAGCCAACGCGGTCTGCCCCTTCTCCTAGAAGCCGGTACCGCGCTCACCCTTCGCGGCGCCGGATACGAAAACGAGGCCGCCGCCGATATGGTCTTTAAACCACGATCGAGCGGCGGCCTCGCAGCAGCCATTGAATATGCGTGCAGGCTCGTTGCCTAGAAGAACAAGTTAGAAACCAAAGCCAAAGCCCGTTCCGGTAATCGCCGAGTACATAAAGTAGACGTTGATTACGTTGAGAAACACACCCGTGATGCAGCCGTTTCGCAGGTAGCGCTCGCACACGATGCGCGCCATGGCGGCGGAGTCATCATTGTTTTTAGCCTGGCGTCCTGCCGTAAAGTACGTCGCCACGCTCAGCAGTAGGTTGAGCACCGGCAGTGCCAGCAACTCGTAGCTCTTGCCCCAGCGCGTCACCTCGCCGGCTGCGTTAAACTTCGTTGCCACCTCGGGACCAATGTTGGGGATAACACACGCTGCGACCACCAGCGGAATCACCGCAAGTACGAGCAGAGCAATACCCATGTAGCCAGCTTTTTTGCCATACTTAAACATATGCGTCGTCCTTACACGTTAAAGCGGAAGTGCACGACGTCGCCATCGGCCATGACATAGTCCTTGCCCTCAATACGCAGCTTGCCGGCAGCCTTGGCGCCCTGCTCGCCGCCAAGCTCGATGTAGTCGTCATAGCCAATGACCTCGGCCTTAATAAAGCCGCGCTCAAAGTCGGTATGGATGACACCGGCAGCCTGCGGAGCGGTCGCACCCTGACGCACCGTCCAAGCCTTGACCTCCATCTCGCCAGCCGTAAAGAACGACTGCAGGCCGAGCAACTTGTAGGCCGCCTGCGCGAGCACGTCCAGACCGGGCTGCTCCAGGCCCAAGCTCTCCAGGTAGTCGGCAGCGTCCTCGGGATCGAGCTCGGAAAGCTCGGCCTCGATCTTGGCGCAGATGGGCAGCGGCTTGACGCCGTCGATGGGCGCCAGGTCCTCGTTGAGCATGTCCTCGTCTACGTTGGCCACATACAGGATGGGCTTCATAGTGAGCAGGAACAGGCCCTTAGCGGCGGCGCGCTCCTCATCGGTCATCTCCATGGATGCGGCGCGCTTGCCCTCGTTGAGCCAGGCAAGCAGGCGCTTAGCGACCTCGAACTTGGGCATGAGCTCCTTGTCGCGCTTGGCCTCCTTCTCGAGCTTGGGCAGCTGCTTCTCGAGCGTGCCCATGTCGGCCAGGATGAGCTCGGTCATGATGGTGTCGGCATCGCCGGCGGGATCGACGAACTCGCCCGTGCGGCCCACCTCACGCATGACGTTGGGGTCCTTAAAGTAGCGCACGACCTCGCAGATGGCGTCGGTCTCGCGGATGTTTGCCAAGAACTGGTTGCCCAGGCCCTCGCCCTCGTTAGCGCCCTTCACCAGACCTGCAATGTCGACGAACTCGACCGTAGCCGGCACAATGCGACCCGGATTGACGATGTCGGCGAGCTTTTGCAGGCGGCTATCGGGCACATCGACGATACCCACGTTGGGGTCGATCGTGGCGAACGGGTAGTTGGCGGCAAGGCCGGTCTTTTTGGTAAGCGCGGTGAACAGCGTCGACTTGCCCACGTTGGGCAGGCCCACGATACCGATGGAAAGGGACACGACAGCTCCTTTTGGTACAGGTACTTCAAACCTCATAAGTATAGCGCCGCCGCAGCATCCGGGCGAATCCGGACACCGCGGCGGCGCAAATGAAGCAGAGATGCGTGAGAATTCGAGACAGCAGTCCTTACTTAAGCTCGGGCCAGAAATCCTTGTTGACCTCGATAAGCTCGTCCAGAATCTGCTTGGCAACGCTCGCCGAAGGAATGGTCTTGGAGAGCGTGAGTGCCTGCCAGAGCTTCTGGTAGCTGCCCTCGACCCAAGCCTGGACAACGAGCTTCTCGACGGAAACCTGCTGCTCCATCAGGCCCTTCTGGAACTGCGGAATCGGGCCCTGGCAAATCTTCTCAAAGCCGTTGGAACCGACGATGCAAGGCACCTCGACCATGGCCGTCGGGTCAAAGTTGGGCACAGCGCCATCGTTGGGGACGATCAGTAGGAAGCGCTCGAGCGTATTCTCGGCCAGTGCGCAGGCAAGGTCGACGATGTAGTTGGCATGTACATCTGGCTCAAAGCCGCCGTCTTTAGCCGTACCCTTGGCGATGATGTCGCGGCAAGCGCCAAAGACCTTCTTCTCGCGGCCGTCCATAACCTCATTGGCGCGAGTGTAGTTGGGGTCAGACGTCTCGACGACATAGTCCGGGTACAGGTAATACTTGAGGTAGGTATTGGGAATCGTCTCGGGATCGACAGCATAGACATCCTTGGCCTTGCCGAAGGTGTGAATCCAGCTCTCCTCGACATGCTGCTCCTTACCAGCCTCGTGCTCGATGCCGTCCAGGTAGCCGTTCTTAGCCATGTGCTCCTTAATCTGCGGCATGAGGTCGTTGCCGTCCTTGTCGTAGATTTTGCTCCACCAACCAAAGTGGTTGAGGCCGTAGTAGCTATACTGCAGCTCGCGACGATCCTTGATGCCGCACATACGGCTCATCTTATCCATGAGGTCGATCGGCATGTCGCAGATGTTGATGATGCGGCTGTTGGGGCGCAGCACGCGGCAGGCCTCGGCGACGATGGCCGCAGGGTTGGAGTAGTTGAGCATCCAAGCGTTGGGGCTGTACTTCTCCATGTAGTCGAGGATCTCGATGACGCCACCGATGGAACGCATGCCGTAGGCGATACCGCCGGCGCCGCAGGTCTCTTGGCCAACGCAGCCGTACTTGAGAGGAATCTTCTCGTCGAGCTCACGCATAGCGTACAGTCCAACGCGGATGTGAGCGAGGACGAAGTCAGTACCGGTAAAAGCGGTTTCGGGGTCGGTGGTGTAGTTAAACTCAACCTCGGGAGCGTTCTCGTGGAAGTAGATCTCGCAGGCCTTAGCCACGGTCTCCTGGCGCTCGGCGTTGTTGTCGTAGAAGGTCACCTTGTTGACCGGGAAGCGGTCGCGCTCCTCAAGCAGCATCAGGGCAATGCCCGGAGTGAAGGTAGAGCCACCGCCGGCAATGGTCACGGCATAGTTTTTCTTGGACATGATGTCCTCCTCATTCTGGCCGCTTGCTCAATCCATCCCCGCACGCGGCCTGTACGGTTTGGAATTGTTACCTAGAAGTGGAGTTTTTTATCTCTAGAATCGGCCTTGCGGTGCATACCGGCTCTGCAAGGCCGATTGTTTCGATGGACGATGGTTTACAGAAGACTCTCGAACTTCAGAAGACTCTCGAACTTCTCGCGAACCTGCGGGACGGTAAGGCCGATGATGACCTGGATTGACTGACCTTGGACCACCAAGCCATGCGTACCGATCGCCTTGAAGGAAGCCTCGGGTGCAACGACGCCCTTGTCCTTGACGTTAACGCGCAGACGGGTAGCGCAGTTAGTTACATCGATGATGTTATCCGCGCCACCGAGCAGATCGAGGATTTTCTCGGCAAGCACCAAGCGCTCATCATCTTTACTCTGGGCGACCGATTTGCCAGCAGCAGCACCGCCCTGCTTTTGCTTGTAGTCGGCCTTGGACTTGAGCTCGACCTCAACATCGTCATCCTCGCGACCGGGGGTCTTAAAGTCGAACTTGACGATCAGGAAACGGAAGACCACGACCCAAAGGGCGGTAAAGCACAGACCGACAAGGATGGAGATGGCGTACTGCAGACCGTGTGCAGCCCAAAGGGGCAGCCAGTCCCACGAGAGCATCGAGATGATGCCTCCGTCAAAGATACCCACGACGCCAAGGAGGTTTTGAGCCATGCAGCCAAGCGCTCCGAGCACGCAGTGGACGACGAACAGGCCGGGCGCGATGAACAGGAAGGTGAAGTCAAGCGGCTCGGTAATACCGCAAAGCATAGCGGTAAGGGTGACCGGGATCAGCAGAGCCTTGACGCGCTGCTTGCGCTCGGGTTTGGCGGTCATATAAAACGCAATGGCGACGCCAAGCGAGCCGAAGACTTTAGTCCAACCAGGGCAGGTATAGGCAGCCCAGGGTGCGGCATCCTTAAGAGCAATGCTCGGATCGGCAGCCAGTTGGGGCAGGATGTTGGCCCAAGCAGCAAAGATGCCGCCGTTGACCGCCGCGTTGTCGTAATAGAACGGCGTATAGATAAAGTGGTGCAGGCCTGTAGGAATCAGCACGCGCTCGAAGAAAGCAAAGACGCCCACGCCAAACGTACCGGCGGAAAGGATGAATCCCTGGAAGGCAGCGATAGCAGCCTGAACATGCGGCCATACCAGGCAGGCGATAAGAGCGACCGGAACCATAACGAAGAAACCGATCATATAGATGAACACGGAGCCCGAGAACACGCCCAGCCACTCAGGAAGTTCGGTGTCGAAGTACTTGTTGTGAAGCATCGTGGCAATACCTGAAATGATAAGCGCACCCATGATGCCCATATCAAGCGTTTTGATGCTTGCGATAGTGGCAAGACCAGTACCGCTGCCCGCCTCGACAGAGTAGTCGACCCCAAAGACAGGGCCCCACTGCCCCAAGATTGTGCTTACAAAGTAGTTGAAGGTAAGGTAGATGGCCAAAGCCTCCATGCAGCAGCGAGCGTTCTGCTTGTTCGCGAGCGAGATTGGCAACGCTACGCAAAACAGCAACGGCATCTGGTTAAAGAGCGTCCAACCACCCTGGAGCAGCACATTCCAGCAATCAAACCAAAGATGGCCCGCAGTGGCCATCTCGCCAAAGATCGCCTCGGTGGTAAACAACGTACCCAGGCCGACGACGATTCCGGAAAATGCGAAAAGAATTGCAGGCGTGTACATTGCACCGCCGAAACGTTGTATCTTTTGCATCATGACGGGGAATCCCCCTCTCTTCATTCGGAGCGACTGCGGTTTTGGCTTCACTCGAGACCGCAGACGCGCCGTTTGCGTGTACCTCGTGCAATAGGACGGGTGGGCCCGCTTCCCTGACTTCTTGCGCTTCTATTTTTATCATATCACTTATCTAGACAAGTTAATACGGTTTCCATGTTCGGTCAACGGTCGATAATTGACGATGAACGGTTTATTTCAAAGGTTTTGCCTGTTATTGCCTGTTTGTGTAAAACTTCTAAAACAAAATATTTATCAACTTGTCTAGATAGGCTTGTATAAGGGTGTTTGCATACCTATACTTCATTACAACATTCACCGCCACGTTAAGGAGTCACCATGAAAAGCGCGGTCTTCTATGGAAAGCACGATCTCAGGGTCGAGGATTCAACAAAACCGGCCGTGGGCAAGCGTGACGTTCTGATCAACGTCAAAGCTTGCGGCGTTTGCGGCACCGACGTGCATATCTATGAAGGCGACAAGGGCGCAGCCGACGTTACCCCGCCCACAATCCTTGGTCATGAGTTCGCTGGCGTTATCGAGGCCGTGGGCTGCGATGTCACCGGCTTTAAGCCGGGCGATCGCGTGTGCATCGACCCAAACCATCCCTGCGGCTGCTGCGAACCCTGCCGTGACGGAATCAACCACTACTGCGAGCATATGACCGGCTACGGCACTACCGTTAACGGCGGCTTTGCGGAGTACTGCTCCGTCGATATGCAGCAAGTCTACAAGTTGGGCGAACACACCAGCTTCGAGCAGGGCGCCATGACCGAGCCCGTGGCGTGCTGCCTGCACGGCATCGATATGTGCAACATCAAGCCCGGCAGCACGGTTGTCGTTATCGGCGGCGGCATGATCGGCCTGCTCATGATGCAGCTTGCCAAAAACGCTGGTGCAACCAAAGTCGTTTTGCTCGAGCCTGTCGAGGGCAAGCGCGAGGTTGCGCTCAAACTCGGCGCCGACCTGGCAATCGACTCCATCCGCGAGGATGTCCCCGCCCGCCTGGAGCAGGAAGGCGTCGGCAACGTCGATGTCGTTATCGAGTGTGTTGGCAAGCCCGTCACCATCGAGCAGGCCATTAGAATCGCCGGCCACAAGGCTACGGTCATGATGTTCGGACTTACCAAGCCCGATGAGACAATCACCGTCAAGCCCTTCGAGGTCTTCCAGAAGGAGCTCGTGCTCACCTCGTCTTACATCAACCCTTACACCCAGCGTCGCGCGCTCGAGCTCATCGACTCCGGCAGGCTCGACGTATCCTCGATGGTCGCCAAGGTGGCTTCCCTCGACGAGCTCGGTGCCATCCTATCGAACCCGGCACTGCGCGCCATGGGCAAATATATAATTGACCCCAGTAGGTAATTCGATCGACGCCCGTGCGGACGGCTCCCCACCTGCCGTCCGCACGCGCACATCTAGGAGACCGTCATGGCGCGAGCCATCTTTCAAACTATTTATGACAACGTGAAGCAGTCGATTGACGACGGCACATACGCCTATCAGAGTTATCTGCCTTCGGAGACTGAGCTCACGCAGCTGTTTGACTGTTCGCGCATGACGGTCCGTCGCGCTATCTCGATGCTTGCGGCAGATGGTTACGTGCTCCCCCAGCAAGGCAAAGGCATGCGCGTCATTCGCAACATCAGTGACGAGAAGAGTCGTGGCGGCGGCGGACTCGAGACCTTTAAGGAAATCGCGACCAGCCGAGGCTTTGAGCTCAAGACTGTCACCACCGTCTTTGAGCTCCTCGTCTGTAGCAAGGCACTCTCCAAGATTACCGGATTTCCCGAAGGCTGCGAGCTCACGCGCGCCAAACGCATCCGTTATGCAAACGGACATGCCGTGTGCTCCGACGACTCCTATTACCTAAGCTCACAGGTACCGGGACTGACACCCGAGATTGTCAACGATTCAATTTATCGTTACCTCGAAGAAGATCTTGGCATTAAGATTGCCACGGGCAAACGCGATGTAACGATTGAGCATCCCACGCCCGAAGATGCGCGCGTGCTCGATCTCGACGACTTTAACGCACTCGCCGTTATACGCGGGCAGACCTACAACGCCGACGGCATCCTTATGGAATACACCGAGACCAAACAGGTCCCCGGGTTCTTTTTGCTCCATGAAACCGTGACGCGCAACGGCACCGGTCGAACCGGCCACCAAAGCAGCATGAACTAACCATCTATTAGTTGCGGTGGGATAGTTCCTAGAATGACCAGCTTAAGGGCAAAACAGGAACTATTCCACCGCAATTTTTTTGGCTGGTGGGGCAGTATCTGTCCCACCGGCCATCATTTACGCTCTTTTAGCTAGTCCGCGAGCTTCTCCACCTGATCGAGCATCTTGCCGAGTTTGGCCTTCGCCTCGGCCTTGACCTTCTCAGCTTCTTCGTGAGCCTTCGCCTTCTGGGCGGCCTTCTCCTCGGCCTCGGGGTCGACGACGATCAAGTTGGACGCATCGTGCTCAACAAGCTTGAGCGCATGTTCGGGACAAACCTTGACACAGGCACCGCAACCCAAACAATACGTGGATTCCAGTGCAAAGCGACCGCTTCCTACCAAATCGCAGGCGAACGTGGGGCATACATTGACGCACTCGCCGCACGACGTGCACTTGTCAAAATCGCACTCCGGCGTGCTCACCTGCATGTTCTGGGCAAGCTCGGGGTGGTTTTGCAGCGTCGAGAGCACCAGCTGCTGCCCGTGCGTGAGCGAACGGCGACGCTTGGTCGTCGTGGTGCCGCACATGGTGTTGAGCGTGCGCTCCAGCTGGGTAATCTGGTGGCGGTGGGCTTTGAGCTTCTGCGTCACCGAGGCCAGCGCCGCCGTCGCCGGGTTGAGCTTGGTCACCGTCAGGCCCGTGGTGCGGGCGATCTTTTCCATGTACTCCTTGCGCTCGTACTCGCGGCGCTTATGGCACTTGAGGCTCTTGGGGTCGACCTCCAGGCCCATACCCGTACCGGCCCATTCCTCGGCCTTCGCAATCGCCTCGCCCAGCATGTCCTCGCCACCGGTGTTGCGGCATTTATCGCACACGCCCAGCGGCAGATACACGCTCACGTTGGGATAGTCGGCCAGTACCGAGAACCAAGTCTCGGCCGTAATATCGCCCACGCAGGCAACGACGACCTCATTCTCGCGCGGCATGCGCTTAAGGGCACGCGTGCAGGTAACGTAGGCGGTCTCGTGGCTCGTGGCCGCCGAGACAATGTCGTCATACAGGTTTTTGGGCGCCAGGCGCGGCGAGATAATCGCCTCGGTCGGGCAGGCGGCGGCGCACAGGCCGCACTTGCGGCAGGAGTCGAGAATCTCGATGGCGTCTTCCTCGACCTCGATGGCGTCCACCGGGCACACATCCATGCACGCGGTGCAGCCGCTCTTTTCGTTTTTGCAGGTCAAGCACGGAATGGTGTTGCCGCGCGGACGTTCCTTGTAGTCGGCAGGATTCCACTGCGGCGCCGACGGATCGAGTGCATCGGCCACACCGCCAAGCGGGTTTTTAAGAAAGTCGAAACCCTTGCTGATCTCGATAATGTCATCAAACAGATCGTGTTCCTGCGCCATGCGCGGCCCCTCCCTGAGCAGTGCAAACAAGCAAGAGATAATAATACGCTATCGGTCCACGCCTCGGGCAAATTTCACGCGGCGCATCTTTGCGGCAAATAGCCCATGGCCTATCGCCGCCTCGATTGCACAAGGTCAATCAAGCGCCAAACTATGCCTCGCGCATGAGCTGCACGAGCTTTTGTTTGGTCACCTTGGCCTGCTCGTTGGCCATGTTGCGCTCGTTTCTAAAGACCGCATTTGCAACACTTTGCAGATCGGCATCGGAAATCTCGCCAAGACCCAGCTCCTCGAGCGTCGTCGGCAGACCGACGCGCTGGCAAAACTCGAGCACCTGATCAAGCTCGGGCGCACGCTCCAGGCGCAGCTGCACCACCAGGCCAAATGCCACGGCTTCGCCATGCATGGCCTTGCACTCGGGCAGGATCGTCAGACCGTTGGCGATGGCATGCGCCAACGCCAAGCCACCGCTCTCAAAACCGACGCCCGAGAGCAGAATATTGCACTCGATCAGACGCTCAACCGCCGGCGATGTACGGCCCTTTTTGAGATCGCGCTTGGCAGCGACACCGCACTCCATGAGCGTGTCGTAGCAGGTACGTGCCGCGACCAGGGCCAAGTGCCCCGGCGCGCCACCGTGCTCGTTGGCGCCGTGCGCCGCAGCGCACGAACGCGCCTCGAAGTACGTTGCCAGCGCATCGCCCATACCAGCAACCGTCATACGCAGTGGGGCCGCCGCGACCACGTTGGTATCGACCACGACCAGGTCTGGATTCTTCTCGAGCATCAGGTAACGGTCGAACGACCCATCCTCGTGGTACAGCACCGAAATCGCGCTGCACGGACCATCCATCGAGGCCGCCGTGGGGCATACGCACAACGGCAGCTCGGCATAAAACGCTACTGCCTTGGCGATATCGAGCATCTTGCCGCCGCCAATACCCACCACCATGTCGCAATACTCAGCCTGGGCTTCCTTAGCCATTTTTACAACGGCCTCTTCCGTACACGGACCGTCATAAATCTTAAAGAACGGCTCACTCAGATCGTCGTCCAGAAATCCATCGACAATCTGCCTGCACAGCCGATCCTCGGTGCCCTGGTCAAACAAGACATAGGCAGCGCAACCCAGCCATGACAAATACCTGCCCTGACGCGAAAGTTCGCCCGGCCCTTGAACATACCGGCCGGGACCGCCATAAACCATGGGAAGCGCCATACGAGAATCCGCCCTTCATCAAACAACGATTGGTGCAAAGTAACCTGCCCCCTTTGCACCATAGCAAAAAGGGGCAAAGCCATCTGCTGGCTTTGCCCGTTCCTTAGCTTGATTTACTCATCCATAAGGTAGTAGTGGCCCAGCGCGTCGGCACCCAGGATGGCGTTTGCGACCATCTCGGGCGTCACCTCAAACGGCATGTTGCACATGGTGTCATCGGGCGCGCAGGCGGCCTCGGCAACAATCATGGCCTGCTCGCGCGTAAGCTCGGCAACGCCAAGTTCCTTCATCGTGACCGGCAGGCCCAGCTCAATGCAGAAGCCCAAGACTTCCTCGAGCTTCTCGGTCGGGGCATCCTCGAGTACCAGCTGAACGATGGTGCCGAAGGCGACCTTCTCGCCGTGATACATGCCGTGGCACTCGGGCAGCATCGTCAGACCATTGTGGATTGCATGGGCAGCAGCAAGGCCCGAGCTCTCAAAGCCAATGCCCGAAAGCAGCGTGTTTGCCTCGATGATGTGCTCGACGGCAGGCGTGAGCGCACCCTTCTCCAGCGCAACCTTGGCCTTGACGCCATCGGCCATAAGCGTCTCGTAGCAGAGCTTGGCGAGCGCCAGGCCGGCCATCCCGCCCTTGCCGCCGGCGCAGGTGCCGCCGTCGGCATCGTGCGTTGCCTGGGCCTCGAAATAGGTTGCGAGCGCATCGCCCATACCGGAAACCGTCAGGCGCACCGGGCTCGCCGCGATAACCGTCGTATCCATAAGGACAATGTTGGGGTTTGCCTTAAGGAAGAGATATTTATCGAACTGGCCGTCGTCGGTGTAGAGCACCGAAAGTGCCGAGCACGGTGCATCGGTCGAGGCGATGGTGGGGCAAATGATAACCGGGGACTCCAGGTAATAGGCGACGGCCTTCGCGGTGTCGAGGATCTTGCCGCCACCGACGCCGACGATGATGTCACAGCCGTTGTCGCGAGCGAGCGCAACCAGGCGATCGACCTCGCCCTTGGAGCACTCGCCGTTAAAGTCCTCAAACAGCAGCTCGGCCTTAGCCTCGGCAAAACCGCCCTCAATCTTGGCGCCGACACGTTTCTTGCCCGAAGGCGTCACGATGACGAGGGCCTTGCCGCCGAGCGGCTCAACGTAGGAGCCGAGCTTTGCAAGCTCATCGGGACCCTGGATATACTTGCTGGGGCTATTGAAAATTGCAGCCATGTTAATCCCAATCTCTAAAGAAAAAGGGCTCCGCACAGCTGTGTGCGGAGCCCCTCATCAGAACAAGGCGAACTGATTAGAACGTAACCGGGGTGTCGGTGTAGACGCACTCGAGCAGCTGCTCCATCTCCTCCTGGGACGGCTGGCGCGGGTTGGAGCCCGTGCAGGCGTCGAGGATAGCGTTGGCGGCAACGTCGTGCTTCTTGGCCTCGAACTCATCGTAATCGATGATGGACTCGTCGGCCTTCACGCCCTTGGCACCGTAGTTCTTGATGCCCTGCGGGATATCGAGCTTGTCGTTGAGGTCGCGGATCTCCTGAACCAGAGCCTCGACCAGCTCGTCCTCGGTCTCGCCGGCGAGATGCAGGATCTCCTTGGCGATGAAAGCGTAGCGGCTCTTGGCGCGAGCATCCTTGGCGTTGAACTGGATAACCTTGCCCAGGTACATGGCGTTGGCGCAACCGTGGATGATATGATCGCCGGAGAAGGCGGCACCGGTCTTGTGAGCCATGGAGTGGACGATGCCCAGCAGACCCGAGGAGAAGGCGATGCCGGCGATGCACTGAGCGTCATGCATGTGCTGGCGAGCCTCATGATCGCCAGCATAGGACTTGGGCAGCCACTCGACGATCTCGCGGATGGCGTGCAGGGCGTTGGCGTCGGTGTACATGGAGCCGGCAGTGGAGACATAGGCCTCGATGGCATGGGTCAAAGCGTCCATACCGGTGTGAGCGCACAGCTTGGCAGGCATGGTGTAGGTGAGCTCGGGGTCGACGATGGCGACATCAGGGGTGATGTTGAAGTCGGCCAGCGGGTACTTGATGCCCTTGGCGTAGTCAGTGATGACGGAGAACGCGGTGACCTCGGTAGCGGTACCGGAGGTAGAGGAGATGGCGCAGAAGTGAGCCTTCTGACGGAGCTCGGGGAAGGAGAACGGGACGACGGCCTCCTCGAAGGTCTCCTCGGGATACTCGTAGAACAGCCACATAGCCTTAGCGGCATCGATGGGCGAGCCGCCGCCAATGGCGACAATCCAGTCGGGCTCGAACTCGCGCATGGCCTCGGCGCCCTTCATGACCGTCTCGACGGACGGGTCGGACTCGACGCCCTCGAACAGCTTGACCTCGAAACCGGCCTCCTTAAGGTCGGCCTCGACGTCCTGCAGAAAACCGCCGCGACGCATGGAGCCGCCGCCGCTCACGATGATGGCCTTGCTGCCCTTGAGGTTCTTGACCTCGTGACGAGCGCCCTCACCAAAGTACAGATCGCGAGGATTGGTAAAACGTCCCATACTGTGCCTCCTAAACAAGCCCCTCTTAGACTTGCGTATATAACGGAGCACCCGATTGGCTCCGTTAGGACCATTTTGCGCGTTGCCGGCGATGACAATGCGCAATGTCTAAACGTCTCAACGCTCAGACAAACACTATTTTACCGTTCTGGTTGGTCAGTTATTCATCTAAAGCCGCCAATGATGAAACGTTTTTTCTATCCCTGAAGACCCTTGTGCGGCATCCATACTCCCAAGCTGGGCAAACGTTTTATCAAGGCTGACTACATATCCCGGGCAGGACTGTGCCCCTCCAAAATATGCACCGTTCGCCGCCAAAAATCGACCGTTTGCGGCACCGTGATACCACTCGGTCGTCCAAGGTGCCGACATTTGTGTGACATCCGTCTTCGTGGTGCAAAGGTGCAAGTCCAAGTGCGGCACCCCCGGTGTGCCACATGCGGGTAAACTAGAACCTTATATAGAGATATTTGAACCCTAACCGCAGCAAAGGAGGCCCCATGGCATTCGATCCCATTCAAGAAGATTGCCATCGCCTCGTTCTTGAGGCCTTGCGCCGCGACAATATCTCGCTCACCGACGGCCCCGCCGTCGAGCGTCTGATGGAGCAATTCACCCGCAACCCCGCGCCGCTCATCGTGCACGACCGCGACCGCGCCGGACATCTGATTGCCAAGGTGGTCGAGGCCGTCGACTACCGAATTCCCTTTATCCCTGACGATGCCCAGGCAGAGCAGGAAGAGGCAGCTGCCGAGAACATGCTTCGCGAGGCGGCCGCACTCGATCCGGCCAACTGGGATGCCCAGCGCATGCTGACGGCACTCACCGCCGACTCCAACGAGGACTACGTGCAGTATCTGGTGTCCAAGTGCGACGAGGTGGAGCACGATCTGGCACTCAAGATCGCCTCGGCGCAAGACCCCTACGAGCGTGAGGCTGCAGGCGACCTGACCCGCCGTCCCTACCTGCGCTGGCTTGCCGCCTTAGCATCGCGCGCGCTCATTAGCGGCCGTTACCGCATGTCACTGGAGGCAGCGAATCGCAGCTTGGACTTTGCGCCCAACGACCCCGCAGGTGTCCGCCACACCGCGATGCTCGCCATGGCAAAGCTCGAATACCCCGCCGAGGAGCTCAAGCGCTTTCGCTCCGCCCACTCCGTCCCCTATCTCGCCAACACGCCGCTGCGCCGTCGTCCCAAGGACGCGGAGCGCGACTTAGACCCGTGGACGCTCATCGCGCTGATGAGCGCTGCCTGGCGCGAGCTAGACTACGAGGACGCCGAGCACTACCTGCGCATCCTTGCACGCTCATGCCCGCACGCAGCCGAGGCGCTCTACTTCCAAACCGAATTTCCCGATGGCGTCTATGCCCGCGTCAACGTGGGCGTGGGCTCCACCGATGAGCTCGTCCTTGCACTGTCCGAGGCGACGCCGGTGCTGCAGGAGGGCCTGGGCGCTCCCGACAACGCCAGCTTTGCCGCCTGGGTCGCCACCAGCGACATCGTGCGTTCCCAGATCGACGAGCGCATCCTGCGCGCAGCCGAGCAGGGGCTTCCATTTAAGGGAGGGGACCTCTAATGGATCCAAGCGTCTACATCCCCGCCTACTTGGAGCGCACCTATCTGGCGTCGCACCCCGAGCTCACCGATGCAGCACGCGAGCTTGTCCATAACGACATTAGCGCGAATCCCCAAAAGTATGCGCAGTCCGAGCATGCCCAGGCACTGCTGTCCTATGCCGGTGTTCACTGCCACCTGCTCGACGAGCTCCATCGCATCGAGGACATGGGCAGCGACGAGGAGTTTGAGCAGACGCGCAACCGCCTGTTCGACGATATGCGCGATGAGCTGCTCAAGATCGTCCGTATCGATGCGCTTGCCGTCGATGCCCAGTTGCTCGCCATCATCCTGGCCGACACGCCCGTTGACGCCTGCCTGGGCGACCTGATGAAGCTCGAGGCGACCACGGCCGATTACCTCCAACAAAGCGTGCCCGGGTTCGATATGGAGGCCCCACACTACTGGGCCAACAAGGTTTTGACGGACGGTGTGACGGCGTCAGATCTCACCGTGAGCGAGCCGGCACTTATCGGGTGGCTCCACACGCTCGAGGCCATCTCGCAGCTGTGCATGGCGAGCGCCCGCTACCGCGCTGCCGCCAACTACGCCCGCCGCGTCCTTAAGGCAGAAGGCTATCCCACCCGAGCTGCCGGCACCGTGTTGCTCGCCCTCGCTCGCCTGGAAGACCAGGACGGCTTTTTTGCCCTGGCTCACCAGCTCGAGGAACAGGTGGGGGCCGATGCACTCGAGAACTCCCCCTGGTACCTGCTCGCCCGCACGATCCTCTTGTTCAAAACGAACAAGATGCGTCCGGCGGCGCGTGCGCTGCGTGAGTTCGCTAACCGCTGCGAGGGCGGCGCGTTCTTCTTGCTGAATCCCATGTACCAGACACCGTACCTTCCCTGCCGACCCGAGCCACGCGATCCCTGGGATCTTTCGCACCAAGCCGTTTGGGAAGCGGACGGCATTATCTCGGACACCCCCGACTTTGCCCCCTGGGCCAATGCCTGCGAAGACGTGTCGCAGCTTGCCCAGGAATTTGCGCGCCGCTACGGATTTTAGTGACGCACTCGACCCGACCATGTCGTTTACGTTAGGAACGGTTTCATGAACCTCCGCTCATCTCTTGCCTGCACCTCGAGCGATATCGCTCGCTGGGGACTGCGCTCCGTCCTTAAGCGCCAGGGCGGCGTACTCCCCGGCCGCATCGCCATGAAGATCGACCCCGAGTTGCTGAGCGACCTCGCGGGCCTTGTCGACCGCAGCGTAGTGATCACCGGCACCAACGGCAAGACCACCACTTCGAACCTGATCGCCGACGCCGTTGCCGCCAGCGGCGTCACCGTGGTGTGCAACCGCGCCGGCAACAACATGGAGCCGGGCGTGGTGGGCGCACTGCTCGAGGCCCGCGGCGGCCTTAAGCACACTGCCAGCGGCAAGCGCGTGGGCGTTTTTGAGTGCGATGAGCTTTACACCGTACGCGTTCTGCCCAAGCTCAAGCCGACGTACTTTGTGCTGCTCAACCTGTTCCGCGACCAGCTAGACCGCTACGGCGAGATCGACCATACCCAAGACGTCATCGCCCATGCGTTGGAGCTCTCTCCGGCAACAACGCTCATCTACAACGCCGACGACCCGCTGTGTGCCGCGATTGCCGCGCGCGTTCCCAATGCAAGCATCGCCTTTGGCATCGACGGCGCCACCAACACCGAGTCCGACCGCATTAGCGACTCACGTTTTTGCTCACAGTGCAACGCACCGTTGGAGTACGACTATGTGCAGTACGGACAACTTGGCGCCTACCATTGCCCCTCGTGCGGCTGGGCCCGCCCTGGGCTTGTCCGTCGCGTGACGGGCGTGGAGCTCGGCTGCGACGGCTACGGCTTTGACCTGGTCTTTGGATCTGCGCCCGACGCTGCTGCCGTACACATCGCCACACGCTACAACGGCCTGTACATGGTCTATAACGTTGCCGCCGCCTTCTTTACCGCGCACGAATTGGGCGTGGACGCGGCGCTTCTGCAGCCTACGCTCGATGCCTATGTGCCCGCCGGTGGTCGTATGGGGCGCTGGGATATCGCCGGCCGCACCGTCGAGGCCAACCTGGCCAAGAATCCCGTAGGCTTCGATCGACAAATCCAGTCCATCAAAACGGCCGGCGGCAGACTCTGCGCTTTCTTCCTCAACGACAACGATGCCGACGGCCACGATGTATCGTGGATCTACGACGTCGACTTTGAGCGCATCGCCGACACAACGGGGCTTGTCGCCTTTGCCGGAGGCACACGCGCGCACGACATGCAGGTGCGCCTCAAGTACGCCGGCATCGATGCCGCGATTATCTCGGACGTCGCGCAGGCAATTGGCGCCGTGGCAGACGAGGCCGCCGATGACACCTTCTACGCCGTCGCCAACTACACGGCCTTTCCACCGCTGGTCAAGGAGCTCGACGGACTTAAAGACACCGATGCGGCTACGGTTGCCGCCCACGCTGCAAAGTGCACCAATGGCAGTGCCGTCCCCGTTGGCGTCGCGCCAGTCGAGCTCTCGCGCCCGCTGCGCATCGTCTACCTGTATCCCGATGCCCTCAACCTCTATGGCGACGGCGGCAACGTCATCGCCCTCGAGCGCCGCTGCGCCTGGCGCGGCATCCCCGTTCGCGTGGATGAGGTCCGCATGGGCGAGGTGCTCGATCTGCATGATGCCGATATCGTCATGATGGGCGGCGGATCCGATCGCGACCAGCTAGCCGTGGCACACGAGCTGCTCGCCCAAAAAGACAAGGTCGCAGCCTATGTTGAGGACGGCGGTTCGCTGCTCGCCATCTGCGGCAGCTATCAGCTGCTCGGCCGTTCGTACTATATGGGCGAAAATCGCATCGATGGCCTGGGCGTCATTGCCGCCGAGACTGTGCGCGGCTCCGACCGCCTGATCGGCAACGTCGCCGTCAAGACCGACCTGGCGCCCGAGCCCTTTGTTGGCTTCGAGAACCACGGCGGCCGCACGCTTTTGGACGCCGATGCCACGCCGCTTGGAACGTCCGTCGTCACGGGCACCGGCAACAACGGCGACGATGGCTTTGAGGGTCTCATCTACAAGGGTGTCATCGGCACGTACCTACACGGACCGGCACTGCCCAAGAACCCCGAGCTCGCCGACTGGCTCATCGCCCACGCCCTCGAGCGCCGTGGCGACGCACAGGCCGCCGCCCTGCTGCCGCTCAAACCCCTCGACGACACCTACGAGCACGCCGCCCACGACGCCGCGATGAAGCTCCTCCCCTAGCACCCCACCACCACAAAGGGGACAGGCACCTTTGTGGTGGTTTTGACCCGTCCCAGCGGTTTGTCTCAATCTGTAACATCTAGACCGTTAAAAGTCGTCTTACTGTTACAGAATGAGATGTTCGTCCCGACGCCTGCCTTTTGTCTCGATCTGTAACACATAGAGCCGATTTATCAGCCCAGATGTTACAGATTGAGATGTTTGAAAATCGGGATAGAGAGCCAGCTCCTATGTGGTGGTTTTCCAGTTTGCCAACGATATACGCGCCGGCAAAAAAGTCTGCTATACTCTTTCCCGCTGTCCCCATCGTCTAGCGGCCAAGGACGCCACCCTTTCAAGGTGGATATCGCGGGTTCGAATCCCGCTGGGGGCACCATTTGCATTTTGTTCGAACCCGCGCGATGTTAAGTCGTGCGGGTTCGTTTTTCATCTTGGCCTGTTTTCGTTTCGGCACATGTGCGCCAAATGTGCGCCAAAACAGGTTACATCTTTTGAGATGCCTCACACGAAACGCTTGCCCGGCAGCACGTCCATAATAGATCTGAGCAGCAAAAAAGGGGCCTCGCACAGGCGAGACCCCCTTCGCGCGCAAAATCAAACGTGTCTGTTACACGTAGAACAGAATGTCATCGTAGGTCGGAACCGGCCAGTAGTCGGCAGCCACGATCTCTTCCATGGCGTCCACGGCGGCACGCAGCGTATCCATAGCGGGAACAACCTCGTGAGCGTACACGTTGGCCTGCTCCTGGCCATCGAGGGCCTCGGCCTTCTGATGCACGGCGTCGAGCGCCTTGATGGAGTCGTTGATGGTAGTGATGCCGTTGCAGAGCTTGTTGAGCGTGTTCTGCTCACACTGCATGGCGGCCTCGGCGCCGGCGGCACGGATAGCCTCAAGGCCCTTAGCGACCTTGGTGGCATAGGCGGTAATGACCGGGCGATAGGTACGGCGTGCCTCGCGAACCATCGTGGTGGCCTCGATGTTCATGAGCTTGTTGTACTTCTCGAGCTTGCAGTCGTAGCGGCACTGAGCCTCGGCCTTGGTCAGGACACCCGTCTCCTCAAAGAGCGCAATGGCCTTATCGGAAACAAAGGCGGGCAGGGCATCGGCCGTGGTCTTGTTGTTGGCAAGGCCGCGCTTCTCGGCCTCAACGGGCCACTCATCGGAGTAGCCGTCGCCAGAGAACAGGATGCGCTGGTGATCGGTCAGGACCTTCTTGCAGTACTCGAGCGCGGCGTCCTGGAACTTATCCTCGGGCGTGCCCTCAAGCGCGTCGGCGAAGGACTTGAGCGACTTGGCCACGGCGGCATCGAGCACCAGGTTGGAGTCGGAGACGTTCTGCTCGGAGCCGCAGGCACGGAACTCGAACTTGTTGCCGGTGAAGGCAAACGGGGAGGTGCGGTTGCGATCGGTGTTGTCCTGCATCAGCTTGGGCAGGGTATCGGCGCCCAGGTCGAGCACGCCGCGCGTGGCATGGACGGAAGCCTTGCCATCGATGATCTTCTCGACAACCTCGGTAAGCTGGTCGCCCAGGAAGATGGACATAATCGCCGGAGGAGCCTCGTTGGCGCCCAGACGATGGTCGTTGCCGGCCGAGGCAACAGAAGCACGCAGGAGCTCCTGATAGTTATCGACGGCCTCGATCACCGCGGTGAGGAAGACGATGAACTGCAGGTTGTCGAGCGGGGTGTCGCCCGGATCGAGCAGGTTCTCGGACTCGGTGCCAAGCGACCAGTTGTTGTGCTTGCCCGAACCGTTGATGCCCTCGAACGGCTTCTCGTGCAGCAGGCAGACCAGGTCGTGGCGGGAGGCGATGAGCTTCATCTTCTCCATCATGACCAAGTTCTGGTCGATGGCCTCGTTGACCTCACCGTAGACGGGGGCGAGCTCATGCTGGCAGGGAGCGACCTCGTTGTGCTTGGTCTTGGCGGGAATGCCGAGCGCCCACAGCTCGTCGTCCAGATCCTTCATATAGGCCGAGACAGTGGGGCGGATAGCGCCAAAGTAGTGCTCCTCGAGTTCCTGGCCCTTGCAGGGGGCAGCACCAAAGAGGGTGCGGCCGGTGATGACCAGGTCCTTGCGCTTGCGGTAAGCGTCCTTCTTGATCAGGAAGTACTCCTGCTCGTCGCCCACGGAAGGAACGACCTTCTTTGGCGTCTTGCCGAACAGCGCCAAAACGCGCTTGGACTCACGCGAGAGCGCGGTCATGGAGCGCAGCAGCGGGGTCTTCTTGTCCAGGGCCTCGCCCGTGTAGGAGCAGAAAGCCGTGGGGATGCACAGGACATCGTCCTTGATAAAGGCGGGGCTGGTGGGATCCCAAGCGGTGTAGCCACGGGCCTCGAAGGTGGCGCGCAGGCCGCCGTTGGGGAAGCTGGAGGCATCGGGCTCACCCTGGATGAGGTTCTTGCCCGTAAACTTGGTAATGGCGGTGCCGTCGTGGTTAGGCTCGAGGAAGCTGTCGTGCTTCTCGGAAGTGATGCCCGAAAGCGGCTGGAACCAGTGCGCGTAGTGCGTAGCACCCTTGGAGATGGCCCAGACCTTCATGGCATGGGCAACGGCGTTGGCCACATCTAGGTCGAGCGGCTCACCGCCCTCGAGGGTTGCAGCAAGGCGCTTCCAAATGTCCTTGGGGAGGCAGTCCTTCATGACTTCCTCAGAGAACACCATGGTCCCGAAGCGGTCAGTAAGTTCGGCCATACGGAACTCCCTTCGTATCGGCACCGCGTGAGAAGCGGTGTTGATTACTAACGAACGAGCCTTAGCTTAGACTCGCCGTGTTTCCGCGACATTACCGTTATGTTGCTGTCACGAAACCAATCAATGAGGTTACAGCAACACAGGATTATTACCACCCTCAACAGCCAACGAACTGCATAAATTGCAGACCTCCCCGCATGGTTTAAGGGTAGTCTTTTGGGACGGGGCTTTTTTAGCTACCCATCCGGTATCTTCGAAGCTCAAGGCAATATTTGACATAGGGTAGCTAAAAAAGCCCCGTCCCAAAAAGACTACCCTGGGCAACTGGTTGATGGCTATAGAGGCACGTCCCAAATGAGCTACGTTGTTATAGGGAATGACGATAGCGAAGCATCTTCGATTGGTATTCCCAAATGGCAAGTAAAACTCCAGCGTGGCGCAGCGGTGCTGTAGAATCCTTACAACACATCGCACTAAAGTATCTAAAGGAGCACGATATGCGCGTCGACGAGGTTTTTAAGCAGGCGGCATCCCTGGGCACCGTGCCCGTTTCGTTTGAGATGTTCCCGCCCAAGGGCGAGCTCACCCTCGATACGGCTCGCAAGGTGGCAGGCAGTCTGTGCAAGCTTTCGCCGAGCTTTGTCTCGGTCACCTGCTCTGCCGGCGGCTCGGGCAACGGCGCCACCACCGCCCCCATCGCGCATATGATTGCGAGCGAATTCGATACGCCCTCGGTGGCGCACCTCACCTGCGTCGGCCGCACGCATGCCGATATCGCCGCCAAGATCGATGAGTATCGCAGCGCCGGCGTGGAAAACGTGCTGGCCCTGCGCGGCGACCTTCCCGCCGGCGCGACCGAGGACGACAAGCCCGCTTCCGACTACGCCTATGCCCGCGACCTCATCCCCGAGCTTGTCGACGCCGGCTTTTGCGTGGGTGCCGCAGCCTACCCCGAGGGCCACATCGCCTGCGAGGACCTTAACCTCTCGGTCGAGCACCTCAAGCAAAAGCAGGATGCCGGCGCGAGCTTCTTTGTGACCCAGCTCTTCTTTGACAACGAGTGCTTCTACCGCTTCCGCGAGCTAGCCGACAAGGCGGGCATCACCGTGCCCATCACCGCTGGCATCATGCCGTTTATGGGCAAGTCGCAGATCAGCCGCATGGTCTTTATGTGCGGCGCGTCGCTGCCCTCCCCCGTCATCAAGATCCTCGCCAAGTACGAGAACGACCCCGAGAGCCTGCAGGCAGCCGGTGTGGATTATGCCGCCCGCCAGCTTTGCGACCTCAAGGAGCACGGCGCCGACGGTCTGCACCTGTACACTATGAACCGTCCTGCAATCGCCGCGACCATTATGGAGCGCCTGGGGTAATGGAAAAACCGCACATCGATACAACCACTGTCGAAGTGCCGGCCGACCTTTCGTCGGTGGCGCTTTACCGTGTCGATGCTGCCCACCACCCCCGCGTCGATCGCGCCGAGATGCTTCGCTATCTGGGCTACGGCGGCCAGCAGATCGAGCCCGAACTGTCGCAACGCATTGAGCTTGTGGTCGAGCGCCTGGAGTTGGATATCGAGCCACGCGGTGTACGTCGCGTCTTTGCCGTCGATGCCACGGGCGTCGACGAGCAGGGCGAACCTTGTATCCGCCTGGTTGGCTCCAATGTCGAGCTGCGGGGTCGCGATATCTACCGCCACCTTAAGGACGCCCGCATGGCCGCGCTGATGGCCTGCACCCTCGGCATGGCCGCCGAGCGCCGTCTGCGCACCACCGGAGCCCAGCAGCCTCTGGAAGGTGCCGTGCTCGACGCCGCATGCTCGGCATATGTTGAGGCAGCCGTTGAGCAGATGGACCAGCAGGTCAAGGCTGCGGCTGCCGCACACGGACTCGCCGGCAACTGGCGCTTTAGCCCCGGCTACGGCGACTGCCCGCTCTCGGCTCAGCGCTCGATCGTGGATGCGCTCAACGCCACGCGCCTCATTGGACTCACCGTCACACCCACCAGCCTGCTCATGCCCACCAAGAGCGTGACCGCGGTGATTGGCCTGTTCGACGGTGAAGTCCACGACGCCCAAACCCGCCCCACCTGCAATATCTGCCGTATGCGCGAACACTGCCGCTTCCGCGCCGCCCACACCACCTGCTATTCGTATTCTGAATAAAATGTCAATTGATGGCTCGGTATCGAGGGAATCGCATCCGTTTGTAAGCAGATGTCCTCGCAAACAAGTACCATAAGAGGCCAAATAACAACTATCTGAAAGCCAGTACATGCACAACATTCTGCAGTTCTCGCCACAACTTACCGCGCTTGAGTTTTTTTCAGGCATTGGCCTGGCTCGTGCCGGCATGGCAAAAGCCGGAATCAAAACAATCTGGGCAAACGACATAGACCATACTAAATGCGCCATGTACAGCCAGCGTTGGGGCGATGAACATCTAGTCGAGCAGGATGTCCACGCACTCGATCCCGACCTGATACCCCAAGCCGACATCGCATGGGCATCAAGCCCTTGCACAAACCTATCTCTCGCGGGGAACCGGGAGGGGCTTATCTCTGGCAAAGAGTCTAGTGCGTTCTTTGGCTTTATTAAGGCCATCGAAGGAATGGGCGATCGCGCCCCGCGGGCAATTGTTCTCGAAAACGTCATCGGCCTTGCGACGTCTAATAACAGTGATGACTTTAGACTCGTTTGCCAGGAATTTAATCGATTGGGCTATTCATGCGATGCCTATTTTATCGACGCACGGCACTGGCTTCCCCAGTCTCGCCCCCGCATGTTTGTCGTCGGATTAAAAAATCCCCTTCCCAACAGCCGACTCGATTCCTCGCTTCGACCTGAAAAGGTCTCCTGGATTCACTCCGACCCTTCGCTCATTACACACATCTCTCACCTAAACGAGCCGAGTCCACTTCGCATGACAGGCCTCGCAACGGTAGTTGAAAATATTCCCGAGGACGACAAGCGTTGGTGGGACAAGAACCAAGTGCAAGCATTTACCGATTCACTTGCGCCACATCAAGAAGATCGCCTTCAGCGCTTCTTAAATGCCAGTGCAAAAATTGTTCGCACTGCTTATCGTCGCACGCGGTCGGGCGTTGTACGCTGGGAAATCCGCGAAGAGGAAATTGCCGGATGCCTAAGAACGGCTCGCGGCGGCTCATCAAGACAGGCAGTCGTTATATGCGAAAACGGAAAGTTAAAAGTTCGCTGGATGACTGGAACTGAATATGCTCGTCTCCAAGGTGCCGGCTCATATCAATTTAGCGGCTTCTCGGATGCTCAGATTCGTTATGCATTCGGCGATGCAGTTGCCGTGCCAGTTGTCACCTGGCTTATAAAAAATGCAGTCAAGCCCGCGTTAATGTCTTCAAGGAATGGAGTGAGCGATGATGGAAATGGCAAATTACTCCTTGAGCGAGCCCAATAAAAACGTCTTGAATGCCATTGAGCTCTGGTACGAATCCAAGCGAAACAAGCGAGGCAATGTCAACCGCAACGTCATGGCGGTTGGCATAGGCATAAGCGAGCTGTTGCAAAACCGTTTCCCGCTCACCAACGATTACGTGCAATCGGACAAGGGGAGCCAAGTACGAGGCCTAAGTGGGGCATGCATCAAAACAGTTTTAGCCAGACATGGGGAAACGCGCGCCTTCGCATCAGAAGGCGGCAGGACCTCACGCGGCACGCTTCCAATGGCGCTTGAGCTTGCCGCGATCATCAACTCTACCCTGCCCAGCGACACTTGTGAAGACGCTCGTCTTGAAGCTGCGAATGCAATCGCCAACTTCTTCGTCGAGCGTATCCAGGTCGACTTCTTCAACCGGCAGAGAATCAAAGTCGAAATCGATCTTCAAAAACCAATTTCTGCCATTGTCGAAGATATCCTGGCCGAAGCAAGCCTGCGATCCGATAA
This sequence comes from Collinsella sp. TF09-1AT, assembly GCF_003436895.1. Classification (NCBI taxonomy): domain Bacteria; kingdom Bacillati; phylum Actinomycetota; class Coriobacteriia; order Coriobacteriales; family Coriobacteriaceae; genus Collinsella; species Collinsella sp. TF09-1AT. The sequence continues at coordinate 197,911 of NZ_QSRC01000002.1, forward strand.
ACCAACAGGCACGGTCGCACAGCACCTGGTAGGTGCAAAACTTGAAATGTTATTTCCAACCATAGAAATCGGAAAGGACAACTCAAACGCTGCTGACCAGCAGACTGACCGTTCTGGCGATTTCCAAATCAATGATGCTGCATTTCATGTAACTGTATCGCCGATGGCCAAATTGACCGATCGATGCCGAGATAACATTCGAAATGGCATTCGGCCCATCGTTGTTGTCCCCCGCAATAAAGTTTCCTTCGCTTACGGACTGTTCGAAAGTGAGGGGCTCGGCGATTGCGTACAGGTTATCGCGCTCGAATCGTTTATTGGCATCAATATTGAAGAATTATCGTTCTACAAGCGAAGCCTAATTCGATTAAATGTTGCACGACTTCTTGTCTACTACAACAAACGAATCGAAGACATCGAGCCCGACAAATCCCTACAAATAGAAATCCCTCAGTGGGCTCTAGACGAAATGGACGCACATGGCGAATAGCTCAAACATACTTATCACCCATGATTCTGACGGCGCTGCACTGGCGGCACCTGTCAATACTGCGCGCTGCAACGGCGCCGCGTACAAGACGCGCACGATCGACGACCTGCACATTAAGGATGAACGCCTGCGTGCGGCCATCGAGGGCACGGGGCACCTGCTGTTTGACGGCGGCATGGGCACCATGTTGCAGGCCGCCGGCATGAAGGCGGGCGCTCTGCCCGAGCTGCTCAACTTTGAGGAGCCCCAGGTTATCACCGATATCCAACGTCAATATGTCGGGGCTGGCTGTGACGTGATCACCGCCAACACCTTTGGCGCCAACGCCCACAAGCTCGACGGTGCTGCCACCGTGGCAGACGTCTTTGCCGCGGCCGTCACCTGCGCCCGCGAGGCCGGCGCCCGCTACGTCGCCGGCGACATCGGCCCCATCGGCGCCCTGCTGCGCCCCCTGGGCACCCTCAGCTTTGACGAGGCCTACGACCTCTTTGCCGAGGAAGTGCACGCCGGCGTCGCTGCGGGCGTCGACCTCTTTATTATCGAGACTATGACCGACCTGGCCGAGATCAAGGCGGCAGTCCTCGCCTGCCGCGAGAACTCCGACCTGCCCGTCTTTGCCACCATGACCTTTGAGGAAGACGGACGCACCTTCCTGGGCACGAGCCCCGAGGTCGCCGCCATCACGCTCGACGCCATCGGCGCCGACGTTTTGGGCATCAACTGCAGTCAGGGACCGGCCGAGCTCCGCGGGCTCGCCGAACGCATGCTCACCGTTACCGACAAGCCCGTTATGGTGCAGGCCAATGCGGGACTCCCCCGCGTGGACGACAACGGCAACACCGTCTTTGATGTCCAGGCCCCCGAGTACGCCGAGGCCGTCGCCGGCATGATCGAGGACGGCGTGAGCGTCGTGGGCGGTTGCTGCGGTACCACGCCCACGCACATGGCCGCCTTGCGCACGCTCATCGACAACCACACGCCCAGCTCGCGTCACCGCAAGCCCAGCATGTCGGTCACGAGCGCCCAGACCGTGGTGGACCTTCCCTGTGACGGCCACAAGATCGCCGTCATCGGCGAGCGCATCAATCCCACCGGCAAAAAGCGCCTACAGCAAGCGCTGCGCGACGGCGACCTGGACTACGTCGTGAGCCAGGGCATCAGCCAGCAGGAGCAGGGCGCCGACATCCTGGACGTCAACGTGGGCCTGCCCGAGATCGACGAGGTCAAGATTATCCAACAGGCCACCGAGCAGCTCCAAGGCTCCACGCTGCTGCCGCTGCAGATCGACTCCACCGATCCCGCCGCCGTCGAGGCCGCCGTACGCCGCTATGCCGGCAAGCCCATCATCAACTCCGTCAACGGCAAGCAGCAGATCATGAATGAGATCTTTCCGCTGGTCGCCCACTACGGCACCAACGTTGTCGGCCTCACGCTCGACGAAGGCGGCATCCCCGATACCGCCGAGGCCCGCTTCGCCATCGCCGAGCGCATCGTGGCCGAGGCTGCCCGCTACGGCATCGGACCGGACCGTATTCTCATTGACTGCCTGGTCATGACCGCCTCAACCAACCAGCGCCAGGCCGAGCAGATCCTGCGCGCCATGTCCCTGTGCAAGGAGCGCCTGGGCGTCAAATGCGCGCTCGGCGTGTCGAACATCAGCTTTGGCCTGCCCGCGCGGCCGCTCCTGGGTTCGGTCTTTTTGGCTGCCGCCTTTGGCGCTGGCCTGGACGCCCCCATCATGAACCCGGGTTCCAAGCGCTTTATGGATACCGTCTACAGCTATCGCGTCTTGAGCGTTGAGGACGAGGGCTCGACCGGATACATCGAGCGCTACGCCGGCTGGACCGATCCGTACAAGATCGCCGCGAACCCGGCGGCGGCCCAGGCGGTATCGACCGACGCTGCGCCCGCTGTTGGCACCGCCGGCACCGACGGCAACGACGACCCGATTCGTCGCATGGTCGTCTCGGGCCGCAAAGGCGAGATCGCCGCCGAGACCGAGCGTCTGCTGGCAGACCACGACGCCATGGACCTCATCAACAATCACTTTATCCCCGCCCTCGACGAGGTTGGCGTCCTCTTTGACCAGGGCAAGTTCTTCTTGCCGCAGCTTATGGCCTCGGCCGAGGCCGCACGCGTGGGCTTCGACACCATCAAGCGCCTGATGCCCGCCGGCGAGATTGCCGACAAGGGCAAGATCTGCGTGGCCACCGTCAAGGGCGACATCCACGATATTGGCAAAAACATCGTTAAGATGCTGCTCGACAACTACGGATACACCGTCTTTGACCTGGGCCGCGACGTCGATCCGCAGGAGGTACTCAAGACCGTCAAGAAGCGCGATATCAAACTCGTCGGCCTCTCGGCGCTTATGACCACCACCGTCGTGGCCATGGAAGAGACCATCAAGCTGCTTCATGCCGAGGTGCCGGACGTCAAGATCATCGTAGGCGGCGCCGTACTCACCCCCGAATACGCCAAGCAGATCGGCGCGGACTACTACGCCAAGGACGCCGCCGAAAGCGCCCGTATCGCCGAAGAGGTCTTTGGGCGGTAACACAACGGAAACAACCCCGCACCAAAACGTGCCGCACGCGCCACTTGGCACGTGCGGCACGTTAGAATAGAAAAGACTATGCTCGTTTTGGCAGATAGGAGCGCAAGGATGGCGATCACGCCCGCAGAAATCGCGGAAACCCGCGGCATGGTTGAGGAGCAGAACCTCGACATCAGGACCATCACCATGGGTGTTTCGCTCATGGGTTGCGGTGACGAGAACCTCGACCGCATGTGCACGAAGATCTACGACCACGTGACGCACACGGCTGAACATCTGGTCGAGACCGCCGAGAACCTCGAGCGCGAGTACGGTATCCCCATCGTCAACAAGCGCGTTTCCGTCACCCCGGTGGCGCAGATCGCCGCGTGCTGCAAGGATGAGGACCTCACCCCCATCGCGCATGCCCTCGACCGCGCGGCAGAGACGCTCGGCATCGATTACCTGGGCGGCTTCTCCGCACTCGTCCAGAAGGGCATCGGCGACGCCGACCGCCGCGTCATCCAGTCAATCCCCCAGGCGCTCGCTACCACCAGCCGCGTCTGCTCCAGCGTCAACGTCGCTAGCCTGCGCGCCGGTATCAACATGGATGCCGTGCTCATGGCCGCCCAGACCATCATCGACGCCGCCAAGCTCACGGCCGACCAGGATTCCGTTGGCGCCTCCAAGTTTGTCTGCTTTGCCAACATGGTCGAGGACTCCCCGTTTATGGCGGGCGCCGTCCACGGCGGTGGCGAGGCCGACGCCGTCATCAACGTAGGCGTCTCGGGCCCCGGCGTTATGGCCGCAGCCTTGGAGACGCTGCCCGATTCCGCATCGATGATGGAGGTCGCCGAGAAGATTAAGCAGACCGCCTTTAAGATCACCCGCGCCGGCGAGCTCATGAGCCGCGAGGCCGCCCATCGTCTGGGTGTCGAGAAAGGCATTGTCGACCTGTCGCTGGCTCCCACGCCTGCCATCGGCGACTCCGTCGCGCGCATCCTCGAGATCATCGGCGTGGGCACCTGCGGTGGCCCGGGCACGACCTGCGCCCTCGCCATGCTCAATGATGCCGTCAAGAAGGGCGGCGTCATGGCCAGCTCCAGCGTGGGTGGTCTCTCCGGCGCTTTCATCCCCGTGTCCGAGGATGCCGGCATGATCGCCGCCGTCGAGGCCGGTGCGCTTTCGCTCGAGAAGCTCGAGGCCATGACCTGCGTGTGCTCCGTCGGCCTGGACATGATCGCTATCCCCGGCGACACCCCGGTCGAGACCATCGCCGGCATCATCGCCGACGAGATGGCCATCGGCGTCATCAACAACAAGACCACGGCCGTCCGCGTGATCCCTGCCATCGACAAGGGCGTGGGCGACTGCGTCGAGTACGGTGGCCTGTTCGGCCGTGCACCCATCATGCCGGTGAACCCCAACGCCGGCACCGTGCTTGCCCATCGCGGTGGACGCTTCCCGGCACCGCTGAACTCGCTGAAGAACTAGCTGAGGGGTTCGGGCGAGGAGCCCCGGGGAGGGCAAATATATAAGGTCGCCTGCTCGAACAGTCCTGACTCGCACGGAGAGCACATTAAGTGCTCTCCGGCTCGTGCGGAACTCGCGATCGACCTTATATATTTGCCCTCCCCGGGGCTCCCGCACAACGGGACCTCAGTTGGGTTCTATCCCGGTTGCAGTTGCTTCGCTCCTGCACCACTAGGCTGGTGTGGCGGTTTGGCGTTGGATCGGTTCTTTCTGATATATGCTGGTTGCGGCTCTTCTTTTGGGAGGAGTCGCTTTTTTGTTGTGAGGGGAAATGGCCCGTGGCTGATGATTTGATTCATTCTGAGCTGCTTTCCGCGGATTGGAATGGCGAATGGTGCGCTTGCAAGCTAGTCGGCGGCGGGCTGATGATTCTTTTGAATGGGATAAGCGAGCTTGGCATTTTCGGCCACTTGAGACTGCTCCGTATGCCCGGGATTTTATAAAGCTATTGGCGCTTGAGCCCCGCGAGTCGGTGCTGGATATGGGATGTGGGGCTGGGTCGATTGCTATTCCGCTTGCTCAGGCTGGGCATCCTGTGATTGCGGCTGATTTCTCCCCTGCTATGTTGGGCACGCTTGATGCTGGCATTGAGTACTATGGGCTCGAGAATCGCATTACGCCGCTTGAGCTTGCTTGGGATGATGATTGGGATTTGGTTGGACCGGTCGCAAAGGCGGTGGATGTTGCCTTTGCCAGTCGGTCGGTTACGACGACTAATCTAAAAGGTGCGCTTGCCAAGCTTGATCGTACGGCTCGTCGGCGTTGTGCCGTCACGATGGTCGCCAACTCCAGCCCGCGCTATGATCTGCACCTGATGAACGCCATCGGCGCCTCGGTTACCTGCAGCAATGGCTTTGTGTATGCCTTAAATATCCTTATTCAGATGGGTGCGCTGCCGCAGGTCACGTACTTTGAATCGCATCGTCGCGATACCTTCGACAGCCTTGAAGCAGGTGTGGCGGATTTTTCCCGTATGCTCGAGCATGGCAACGAGGATAAGATCGACCGCCTGCGCGACTACATCGCTCAACACATGATTGAGAACCCCCATGCCGGTGAGCCGGGCTCCAAGGGCGTGCCGCAGGGGCGCTATATGCTCGATCATGTCCGCAAGGTTCGTTGGGCGTTTATTGCATGGGAGCCGGTCTCTGCGCCCAGCTCATAGCCTGTTCGCAGCCCGCACCGCCCACTCACTCGGCATCCGCATTCTTTGCGAACTGGGCAAACGCACTCCACACCGCGCCGTTCCTGCGCTATCGTGGGACAGCTCACGTAGATTAAGGCCCCGTCGCGGGGCGCCCCATACATAGAAAGCGAGAACCCATGGCACTGACAGGAGCCCAAGTCAAGCAGCTTCGCAGCATGGCCCATCACCTCAACCCCGCCATCATCATCGGCAAGTCCGATGTCAACGAGGGCACCGTCGAGCAGACGGTCGCCTACCTGGAGAAGCACGAGCTCGTTAAGTGCTCCGTGCTGGACGGCTCCAGTCTTTCCGCCCGCGAGGCCGCCGAAGAGCTCGCTGAGCGCTGCCACGCCGAGGTCGTCCAGGTCATCGGCCGCAAGTTCTCGCTGTATCGAGAGTCCTCGCGCAAGGATATCGAGAAGATCAAGCTCGTCTAAGAGCCAATGATCCGGCGAGCCAACACATAGCAAGCTTACGGGCGCCCAAGTACTTCGGGCGCCCGTTTTTTTATCGCTCGACCAGCACGCGGTTGAGCCGATCCTCCACCAAGCGCTCATATAGACGCCGCGTCTCGGGCTCGGGTACGCCATTGACCTGCTCCCTCAGATGGTGCATATGCCCGCTGTACAGCTCGACGATATCGCGCCTCCGCCCCGCCGCGCTGTAGACACGCATGGCACAGCGCACCATATCCTCACGCGCCGTTTCCTGCCGAAGTCCCGACTCCGCCAGCCAAATCGCCGACTGCAGATCGTTTTCTTCTAGAGCGGCATTTGCTCCCTTAATCATGCAATCGATGTACTTTGACTGCATAATGCGTCGCATACGCAAAAAGTAGGTTGGATTACAGCCATTGGGAACATACAGCGGTCCGGCATAAAGCTGCTCAATCTTAAGGCACAGCTCAACTAAATGGGGCCCGCGCGCACCCGTACGATTTCCCAAAACCTCACGGCTTATCTGGTCAAACAGCCGCACATCGGTCTTGACGTAGTCGCCGTTGAGTCCGATGCATTCATTTTGGATGAGTACACACGACTTGCCATCCGGCGTCGGTCCCAAAGCCGACCGCAAGCGCGATATCGTCGAGTACAGGTTGTTACGGGCGCTATTAAACTCGGCATGGGGCCACAGCTCCATTGCCAGCGTCTCGCGGTCGACGAGCGCATCCATGCCCAGTGCAAGCCGCTCGGCAAGCGTCGCCGCCTTCTTGCGGCGCCACATTTTGTCCGTGATGGGAAACCCGTCGCGCTCGGCGCGAAACGCACCAAACATGCGAATCTCGATATGGTCGATGGTATCAACGGCTTCAACCTCGCTGGCCTGGAACAGGCGCTCGCCCTCCCCTTCCAAATCGTCGCGCAGCGAGTACCGCGACAGCTCTCGCACGGGAAGCTTCTTGCGTATCCTGGCCGCCGGCTCGCCCAGACAATGCATGGCAAGGCGCGCAAAGAGCCGATACGACGGCTCTAGAATCCCCGCACGATTCATGGACATCCAGGCCGCAAGGTCGCTGTCTCGGCCCGCACAGGCCAAATGCAGCGCCACCATCCAGGCCTCCGCTCCACCAACCTGTGTCTGGCTTATATCGAGTAACTCCGCTTCCTCGCGCACCGAAACCATCGAGGTGTTACGCAGATACGCCGCGCGCTCCAGCAGCAATGCGTTATCGCGCATGTACGCAATCGACTCCTCGGCAAGTTTGAGCACTTGGACCGCACGGAACTTTGCATTAACCGGCCGTCCCTCTGCCAGCGACTGCCAGCCTTCTAGCAACAGGCCAAACAGCTGAATCTGGTTGTCGCGCATGCGCACGGCAAAACGATCGAGCTCGTTGAACGCCGCGTCGTCGGTTACCGGCAAGCCGGAAAGGAGCCGCCGTGCCGCCAACACCATACGCACCCAGATAGCCATCGCCTTAAGCCCACGTACGTCGAGCGCCTCCCGCACCACCGTCATCTCGTCGTCGCGCTCGTCGGTTCCCGCGAACGACCCATCAAAGAGCTCCACCAGCATGCTATCGGCCCGTGTAACAATCCCCGCAATGTCGAGCTCACAGTCGTAGGCCTTGCTCGTTTTGAGCCGCTGTAGAACGCCGCCGTCATCTCCCCGCTCGGTCAGACAGCGCTTGACCTCGATATGCGCGGACAACATATCGAGTGCAGTATGGGATGCCTCGATTTCTGGCACGGCCAGGTTCGCAGGAAGCCCAAGCCCGTTGTCCCCATAGCAAACAGCCGTCAGTGTCTGGGCCACCCTCCATGAAACAGGGCCTATTTCGCAGGCCGCCCGTTCGCCCCCGCGCTCGATAACCGATGCCATATAGCGAGCGAGCTTTGTATTGGACACGCTGACCGCTGCCAGATATACGCCAAGCGCCTCGGCAGGCGTTGGCTCTGGAGCCGGATCGTCGACATCGATCGTGCCCAACGCCGCTCGGCAGATATCGGCCCCGTGCCCCGTCAGAGCAAGATCGACCCCATACTGACCAGCAAGTTCAAGGACCGCATCACGGTCCAAAAAGGCGTCCGCCAGGCCCATCGCCGCATCGCATCGGCCCGCCTTAAGCAAAATCCGGGCCGCCCTCGGAACAAGTTCGGGGCGAACCTCGGCCACCAACTTACGCAAACGCAAGCGTCCGTTATCCTCCGTACCCAGACACGTAAAACTCCGCTCGGCGGGGTCCAAGCCAAAGATCGGGTAGTCGCGTACAAAGTAGGACTGGTCGACCATCGACAGCCTCACCCCACAAGCCTCGAGTTCTGCGATATTGCCCTCGCCCATCAAAATCATGAGACATGCCACGCAAAACAGCGCATTATTGTCGAGCGAAGCCAGATCGGCAAGTGCCGCGCCATATACGTTGACAATCTCGTTTTCGAGCAGACCGGCTACGTCGCCTTGGCCATAAAGACCCGTCTGCAATGCTGAAACGAGCTCGGGCACGCCCTGCGTGAGCTGATAAAAGTCGAGCGACGTGCTGATCGAAAACGCCGATGCCCACGCCGAATACTCATAGGCATGCACCTTGAGCATCTGCGCATTGATCTTAACCGAATCGCCCAGCCCGTGAATCAGCTGACGATTTGAAGGACGGCAGGAGATAAAGACCCCTACCCCCATAGAGCGCAGGCCGCGAATCCTGTCGATGAGGTCTTCGGTATCGTGCTGATCGAGGTTTGGCACATTATCAATCGCGATAAGGGAGTGCGGTTTGTCTTTGAGTTCTTCGGTAACCACCTCGAGCTGCATAAACACCTCGCGCCCAATGGCGCGATCGGCCTCGATAATCCGCACGGGGCCTCGCGTCGGGTCGCATTTAACCTCATGGGTGTACTGCAGCAGCACCGAGGTCTTCCCAAACCCGTCGGGCGCATAAAGAACCACGATGCCGGCCTTTCGGCCCTTGGCTATAAGCTCATTCATCAAGCGTTCGCGGCGCACCATATAGCCTCCGCTCAGCGGCATCAGCTCGAGGTCGTCTATACTGCTCAAATCGTTTACCATGCCCACTCCTCAACTCGACCGTATGGACACTGTAACCGCAAGACCATACAGGCCGCGCTATGAATAGAGCGACCTTGTGCTTTAGGTTGTCTTTTGGTACGCAAGCGGCAAGTTTTTGTACAGCAAGGGCAGATTGTTATTAATCCCCCGACTAATCGGTCTTTAAGCAGGTAAATGAGCTTGTCAGCTTGTCCCATCTAAGCGGCAGTGTAACGTAAATGAACAAGGTTCAGCCATGTCATTCAACTCGCCTAGCACCCGCTACCGTCTACGACCTTTTAGTGGCATTTTTGCATAGAATATGGTATGGGATGAATCAAGCTGTTGGGCATCCAGCATTCGTCAAGCTTGCGGCAAAATCTTGGTCAAGTGGGCGGAAAGGGATAGCAAAAAGGCCCCCGCAATGCGGAGGCCTTAGGCAAGGCTATGTCGAGGTGCAGGATTCGCGCTACTCGCAGAGCGAAAGGGCGGCCTCGTCGGCAACGACAACGCAGTTGGTGTGCAGCTGTAGGATCGAAGCCGGGCACTCGGGCGTAACCGGGCCATAGCACATGTCATGCACGGCCTGAGCCTTGGCCTCGCCGTTGGCGACGACCAGGATCATGCGGGCATACATGATGGTCTGGGTACCCATGGTGTAGGCCTGACGAGGGACATCGTCGATGCTGTCGAACAGACGGCTGTTGGCCTGAATGGTGCTCTCGGTGAGATCGACGCAGTGCGTGCCCTTGGAGAAGTGGTCATCGGGCTCGTTGAAGCCGATATGACCGTTGTTACCAATGCCGAGCAGCTGAAGATCGGGATAACCGGCGGCAGCGACGACCTTGTCGTACTCAGAGCAGGCAGCGGCGGCATCGGGGTTGGAACCGTCGGGCACATGCGTGTTGTTCAGGTCGATGTTGATGTGATCGAAGAAGTTCTTACGCATAAAGTAGTGATAGCTCTGGGGATCGTCGTGCGAAAGGCCGCGATACTCGTCCAGGTTGTAGGTGCTGACCTCGGCAAAGTCGACGTCGCCCTTCTTGTACCAAGCAGCGAGCTGCTTGTAGGCACCGATCGGGGTAGAGCCGGTGGCAAGGCCCAGCACACAGTCGGGCTTGAGGATAACCTGCGCCGAGATAATATTGGCGGCCTTGCGGCTCATATCCTCGTAGTCTTTAGCTTTAATGATCTTCATTACGCATCCTTTCTCGTACAAGAGAGGCAAGGCTCCCCTTACAAGCACTTGCCCGCGGCCTGCGTCGGCCGCAACCAACGTGTGCGGCCACCAGGGCGAGGTCGCGTAATGTATGTGTCTCGTGTCTAGCCGCGTCGAGGCCCCTGCCCGTCCACGGTGACCCGAAGCCTTTTAGCTTCGGACAAATCCCATCTTGCCACGGAGGGCGCCCTCTTTCAAGGGCGCCCTCCGTAAACGTGTTTGAATTGTAGGCTAATGGCCACGTGCACTTGCTAGCGCTCGCGAGCAACGATGAGCTGGTCCATCTCTTCGACATGCACGCCAACGGAGCCCTTGATGCTCGAGAACTCAACGGAGTTGCACACCAAGATGGGAACCGTCACATCGTAGCCCTCGGCAGCAATTGCCTCGCGATCAAACTCAATGAGCACATCGCCCTTATGGACGATGTCACCCACTTGCGCATGTACGGTAAAGTGCTTGCCCTCGAGCTGAACAGTGTCCAAACCAACGTGGATGAGCACGTCCAGGCCATCGACCGTGTTAAGCGCAACGGCGTGCCCCGTGGGAAAAATGGCCTCGACCTTGGCATCAGCCGGTGCAATCACACGCGTTCCGGTGGGCTGAATCGCCACGCCCTGGCCCAAAAGACCGGTGGCAAACGTCTGGTCGTTTACCTCGGAGAGCGGAATGACGTCGCCCGAGATGGGAGCATCCAGCGTAAGGACTCGACCACGCATACCAAAAGACCTTAGGACTTTAGTGAACATGCTCCCCCTCGGACATACCAATCAATCAAATAACCTTAACAGTTTACCACTTGGCACCCATTTTTGACCATTAGGGAAGTTCGCGCTTGACAACCTCGACGATGTCGTCGACAACGCGCTGGGTCAGCTCGTGCGTCTCGGCCTCGGCCATCACGCGGACCAGTGGCTCGGTACCGCTCGGACGCACCAGAATGCGGCCGCGGCCGTCAAGCTCCTTCTCGGCAGCAGCGACGGCATCCCAGATGGGCTGGCAATCGTCCAGACCAGCCTTGTTGTCGGAATGCACGTTAACGAGTACCTGCGGGTACTTCTTCATGATGCCGGCAAGATCGGTGAGGGTACGACCGGTGCGCTTGAGCACGGCCAGCAGCTGCAGAGCCGTCACCAGGCCGTCACCGGTGGTGTTGTGCTCCAGGAAGATGATGTGGCCGGACTGTTCGCCGCCGATGACGGCGCCGTCCGCGAGCATGCGCTCCAGAACGTAGCGGTCGCCCACGGCAGTCTGAACCATCTCGAAGCCCTGCTCCTTCATAGCGATGGAGAAGCCAAGGTTGCACATGACGGTCGAGACGATCTCGGAGTTGGCGAGCTTGCCGCGAGCGGCGAGGTCAGAACCGCAGATAGCCAGGATGTAGTCACCGTCGATCTCATTGCCCTCGCTGTCCACGAACAGTACGCGGTCGGCGTCGCCGTCGTGGGCCAAACCGATGTCAGCATGGGTGCGCAGTACGAGCTCGCGCAGGGGCTCGAGGTGAGTGGAGCCGCACTCAACGTTAATGTCAGTGCCGCAGTAATCGGTGTTGATGGCATGGACCGTGGCACCCAAGCGCTGCAGAGCGGCGGGCGTAGTCTGGCAGGAAGCACCGTGACCGCAGTCGACGGCAACGACCAGGCCGTCGAGCCTCAGGCCATCAAGCGTATCGATGGCGTGGTCGACGTATGCCTTGCGGGCATCCTTCATCTTAATGATGTGGCCCACGCCGGCACCGGTCGGCAGCGTGTCGGCAGCCATGGCTTCTTCGGACATTACCCAGGCGCTGATCTCTTCCTCGACAGCATCGGGAAGCTTCATGCCCTTGCGGCTAAAAAACTTGATGCCGTTGAACTCCGGCGGATTATGCGAAGCAGAGATGACGATACCGCCGTCGAGCTCGTTCTGAACGGTGAGCAGGGCCACGGCCGGCGTGGGGATGACGCCGCAGCAGTGCGGACGGCCGCCCTCGGCCATGATGCCGGCGGTCAGAGCGCTCTCGAGCATGGTGCCCGAAAGACGCGTGTCGCGGCCGACACAGATATCCGGACCAAGGAACTTGGTCGCCGCGCGGCCCAGGCGAAACGCGAGGTCGCACGAGAGGCCGGCATTGGCGACGCCACGGACGCCGTCGGTACCGAAGATGTTCTGGGGCATAGGATCGCTCCTTCCCTAGCAGGCGATATGCAACCGCCCACCCTAGTCGAAAAAGAAAAGCGGGACCCGCCGAGGAATCGGCAGGCCCCGCTTGTACATTGTATCTCGAAAGGAGATAAAACCTTAGCGCTTGGAGAACTGGGGAGCGCGGCGGGCCTTCTTGAGGCCGTACTTCTTGCGCTCGACCACGCGAGCATCGCGCGTAAGGAAACCGGCCTTCTTGAGATCAGCACGGTAGTCGCCAGCGTTCAGAAGAGCGCGAGCAATGCCCAGGCGCAGAGCGCCAGACTGACCGGAGATGCCGCCGCCATCGCACAGAGCGATAACGTCGAACTGACCGGCGGTGTCGGTCACCTTGAAGGGAGCAAGGGCGTTCTCAACGAGCTGATGACGGCCGAAATACTGCTCGGCGTCACGCTTGTTGATGGTCACCTTGCCGGTGCCGGGGACGAGACGGACGCGGGCGACGGCGTTCTTACGACGGCCGGTACCCTGGTAGACAACGGTGTTCTCAGCCATCTTTAAGCCTCCAGCTCAATCTTCGTGGGGTTCTGGGCAGCGTGCGGATGCTCGGCACCAGCGTAGACCTTAAGCTTGGTCATCTGGGCACGGCCGAGGGTGGTCTTGGGCAGCATGCCGCGAACAGCGCGCTCGATGACCTTCTCCGGGTGCTTCTCCATAGCCTGGCGGAAGCTCTCAGCCTTAAGGCCGCCGTTGTAGCCGCTGTGGCGATAATAGGTCTTCGTGTCGGCCTTGTTACCGGTAAGCTGGACCTTATCGGCGTTGATGACGACAACGAAGTCGCCGCAGTCGCTGTTGGGCGTGAACTGAGGCTTGTTCTTACCGCGCAGGATCATTGCGATCTGGGTGGCAAGACGGCCCAGGACAGCACCATCGGCGTCGACGAGAACCCAGTTGCGCTGGACCTCGCCCTGCTTGGCGTAGTGAGTCGATTTCGAAATCACTTAGACTCCTCCATGTACAGTACGTGTTGTTACAGAGATTCACGGGGCTCTGCAAGTAACCCGTCCATATTACCCCGCTCGCCGTACGAGTCAACAGGTATTTTGGCTCCGACCAGAGTTTCTGCACATGTCGTCCATGGGTCATGACGTCGCGACACTAACGCTCGACAAACGCCTCGATATCTCCCAGCAAGCGCTTTGCCTCCTGGCGGCCCTGAATATACAGGTCGAGGAGCTTTGCCGGATCGTGCTCAACATGGCCGACCTCGACCGGCTTTTGCGGAGCAACGACCAGCGCACGGCCCTCACGCTCATACTTCCACAGATGCATGCGCTGGATGTTATAGCGGTCGTGACGCGTCTCGATAGCCTCAAGCAGATAGGGGTAGTCGGCATAGCGGGCTCGTGCGGCGGGCATAAACTCGTAGGGCTTTTTCTCGTACGAGCGGTCCTGCGTGACAATGACGACCGCGCGATCGAAGCCTGCCTCCTCCAGCACGTGCTCGATGGGTACCGAATCGGCTACGCCACCGTCGACGTATTTGTGCCCGTCAATCTCGACCGGTGGCGTCACCAGCGGCAGCGACGTCGATGCGCGCACGGCGTCGAGGTCGAGCACGGCACTTTTGACCGACAGGTACGCGGCGGTTCCAAAGAGCATGTCCGTCGCGACGGCGTACATCTCGATGGGGCTCGCGTCGAACGTCTCGCTGTCAAAGGGATCCAGACGGTCCTGGACATCGTTGAAGATAAAGTCGTAGCCGACGATGGAGCCCGTGGACGCAAACGATGCGGCGCCCATGAAGCGGTTGTCGTTGCAGAAAGCCAGGTTGATGCGGTTAGCACGGCCGATCTGGTGCGACTTGTAGTTCACGCCGTTGAGGGCGCCGGCCGATACGCCATATACCGCCGGAATCTCGACGCCGGCCTCCATGAGAACGTCGAGAACGCCCGCGGTAAACTGCCCGCGAAAACTACCGCCCTCCAGGACGAGCGCGACCCTGCCGGCGTTCTTTGCTTTATCTTCTGCAGTCATGTTGACCTCCTGCTGTTTCGTTTTGGCCTTCTTCTACCCAGTTTTGGGATGGAGGGCGTGTAGGTTTTGGAGTTGAGGAGGGCGGGGCGGCTCGCGGAAAGCACGTCCCGTTCTGAGGGGCGATTCCGGGATGGACTTTCCGCTAGCCATTCATTTGGAAACTGCATCCCATTCCGAATGAGGATTCCGGGATGTATTTTCCGCTTGAGCTGCCATTGGGAAAGTATGTCCCACTCTACGGCTCGATTCCGGGTCGCAGTTTCCGCTTGAAGCGCCACCCGGAAACTACGTCCCAGTCTGAGCGCGGATTCCGGGACGCGCTTTCCGCCTGGGCTTCCATTGGGAAAGCGCGTCTCACTCTGCGTTGCTGCGGGGCACGGCAGGCTGCAGCGCGATCGGCATCGCGTCTATATCTAGTCGAGGCATTGCGCGGAGAATCCGCGTATTTGCTTCGCAAATCCGCACCGGCTTCGGCCGCCTGCCGGCGTCCTCGCCCGCGGGCTAAAAACGCTCACGCCCTGCATAGAGTTCGATTCTCCGCGGTACGGGCTGGAAATAAAAAGGCAGGTAGATACGAATATCTACCTACCTATTACTTGTGGTGGAGGCGCGGAGAATCGAACTCCGGTCCACGAAAGCCCCCTGATTGGCATCTCCAAGCTCAGTCGCTGGTTTTGTCTCGGACGCTTTGCGCGCAGCGACACGCTCGCGGCGTCCTAACCGGTTCGGTCTTAGCCTGCACCATACCGATTACGTGCGCAGGCGCATTCCCCTAAAATGACGTCGCGCCGGTGTCGGGGAAATCACCGGGTTGACGCGCCGCTATAAACTAAGCAGCGAGAGCCATAGGCTCAAAAGAAGAGTTGTTGTCAATTCAATTTGACGGTACCCCTGTTTAACGAGGCAAGGAGACCTCGACTTGCTTCCTCTCTCAGAGCTATCGTGTCGAAACCAGTCGCCCCCGAATGTCGGGAAAGTCTGGGTGGCATCGGGCGCACAAGCACCCAACAGCCGTCGACTTTTCAAAGAACACGCGGGACATGCGCCGCTTGTGGAGTGCTATCTTACCACGTTCTAAAGGCAGACAGCTGTTCTATGCACGAGCTGTGAAGACCACAATGTGTGCCGCACTTCGCACTTTTGCTACCGATCGCGTAACGTATATTTTCGCCAAACAAAATTGACCCGTCGAAAGGACCGTTATGGATACCAAGCAGCAACTCGTCAATGCCCTCGCAGGCCTGGGCTCAACCATTACCGAAGCCATGGATGTCATCGAGGGCTTTGTCCCCTGCGGACATCCCGCCCTCACGGTATCGAACGCACTCGTCGCGCTGGACGCTGACGATGATGCAGCTCTCGCCCAGCAGCTTGAGACCGTCGAAGACTTTATCGACCACGTGAGTGAGAACCGCGGCGTGGCCGCCTACCACGGCATCGAAGTCGAGCTCGCGGGTCCCAAGGCTGATCTGCTCTCAGCAATCCGCGAGGTAGGCGCCCTCATGCAAACCGCAGGCGTCAAGAACACCCAGGTCAACGAGTGGGTCTATCGCAGTCTGGCAGTACTCGACAGCTCCGACGAAAAGGCAGCCGAGCAGCTCGCAGAAAGTCCCGCCATTAAGGCCGAGCTTTTGTAAATAGCAGACGCGGGCCCCTTGGATCATCGTCGTCCAAGAGGCCCGCAAGCAGTTCGCGTCAACCGATAGCCGCGCCGCCGCGTTTGGCCAAAGCAAGAATCGGCATCATTTGACGAGGTGTCTTTGCTGCAAGATCGGCATGTTCGAGCAGTTTGCGATCGTTAGTTACCAAGTAATCAACCTGCGCGCGCTTGCATGCGGCGAGCACCAAGTTGTCCTCGTAATCGCGATGGAGCGTCAGATATTTGTTGGCCAGCCAAAGATCCGACGCATCTGCACCCACGGCCGTGGCGTTTTCGGTCATATTTCGAACAAACGCCAGCGCCGCATCGCCAATCGCGCGGGCAGAAGCCTCGTCGAGCGCTCCCCCGCTGGCAAGAACGCTACGCTTCAGCTCGTGTTGGACAACGTACAGCACGTCCTTAGCGATATGCACCGGAAAGAACAGCAACGCCCCCGTCTCCATCGCCCGCCCAATAAACGCACGCGCGGCAAGCGACTCGGCATGGTCGACGCAAAACGAATCAACCCATACGTTGGCATCCACCATTATTTTGAGGGGAGCCCCGCTCACACGATCATCCCCTTTTGGCGATAGCGCTCGTCCATGGCTTCCGAATAGATTGTGTCCCAATCGCGATCGTCGGATACGTGCGACGTAGCGATGCCCAGGTCCGCGTAAAGCTGATCCGCCGCCGCCCATGATGCGGCGAACGGAGTATCGGGCGCGACGGTCTGCCGCCGGTCGTCGACGGCCGCAAGCACTTCCTCGCACTGCCCGCCACCCTGCGCGACCTTGGCCACCACCTTTTTGATGAGCTCAGGCAGTGACCTGCCCGAAAGCTGCAGCGCTTCCTCGGCGCGCTCTTTAACCGAGCGATCTACGCGAACATTCACCTGCGCCATGCTGCCAACGGTAGCCATCTCAACCTCACCTTCAGAACTTACTAGCAGTGCTAGCACGATCATATATCTGAGCTAACATCTCGTCAAACAAAAGAAGGCCTGCACCCTGGCGGCTGCGATGCCGCCAGGGTGCAGGCCATATACTCAATCGAAAACGCTAACGCAGGTACGCCTTTGCGTTGCCCAGGCTGTAGGCGATCGTTGAGCCGTTGTGCAGCAGTGACGACGTCTGCGGAGTGATCCTGCCGATAATACCCAATGCCAACAGCGCCGAGTTGGTGAGCATCACCTTAGAATAGGAACTCGTCAGACGATCAATGAGGCCCTGGCTCATGCGGCGCAGGCGCACGAGTGCGGCGAGATCCGTGTCGGCCAGGATGATGTCGGCGACCTCCTTGGCAGTGTCGCTTCCACCGCCCATGGCCAGACCCACATCGGCCAGGCCCAGCGCCGGTGAGTCGTTGACGCCGTCGCCCACCATGGCAACGTGGCGCCCCTCGCGCTTAATCCGCTCCACATAGGCGTACTTGTCCTCGGGCAGCAGCTCGGCCTTAAACTCGTCGACACCCGCCTCGCGCGCAATGCGCTCGGCCGTGCGCTCGGAGTCGCCCGTAAGCATAACGACATGTTTGACGCCCAGCGCATGTAGGTCGGCGATGGCCTCACGGACCCCGAGCTTGAGCGGGTCCTCGATGCCGAGCACGCCGACGACCTTGCCGTCGACCGCCAGGTACAGCGGCGACAGGCCCTGCATCTGGGACTCAATGCGTTCCTTAATGTCGGAATCGAGCTGCGCACTCTCGTCCTCAAATACAAAGTGCGCGGAACCGATGATGGCGCGACGCCATTCGATGGACGAAGCGATGCCGTGCGCCACGATGTACTCGACGGCGGCATGGCGCTCGCGGTGTTCGAGCCCACGCTCGCGAGCAGCGTTGATGACTGCGCGCGCCACCGGATGCGGGAAATGCTCCTCCAGGCAGGCAGAAAGGCGCAGGACCTCATCCTCGCTCCAGCCGTCGGTCGTCAGCACGCAAGCCAGGCGCCGCTGCACCAGCTCATGAAGGGCAGCGCGCAAAAATGCGATGTAACCGGCCACGACAAACACCGCACGCAGAGGCGTCGGCAAGAACCAGCGGCGCGCGTAGTGGGCGCCGAAAAGTGTGGCAAAATCCATGACGAGCTTGTGCTTGCGTGGCTCAAGCTGCATCACGTAACCCGTCTTTGCGTCGGCAATGGCCTGGGCATCGAGCGCACCGACGGCGGCCAGCACGGCATCGCGGTGCGGCTCATCGTATTCGAGTGCCATCTGGCCGATGCGGCCATAAACGCGCACCTTGTGCACGCCGTCGATATCGCCGCTAAGCTTAAGAAGTGCATCGAGATCACTCTCTGGCACAGGACCCGCCAATTGAAGACGGGTCCTGCCGGGGATCTCGCTCATAATCGAGAATCTCATAGTTTGTGCCTGGGAGCGTTACTCGGCTGTCTCGTCAGCAGCGGCCTCGCTCTGGGTGATTTAGGCCGCCTCGGCAACCATGTCGTCGACATTAGCCTTGGCCTGCTCGACCATGTCCTGGTAGGCGTTCTTGATGCGCATGCCGCACGCGATACCCTGCACGCAGGCGTTCTTGACCGGGGCGCTGGTGAGCAGCTTGATGCCGTCCGTGCCGAGCAGAAAACCGCCACCGACAAGCAGGGTATTGAACGTCGACTTCTTCATGTTGCTTCTCCCTTTTGCCGCATTGGACGCGGCACGGTGCCTCAGCACCCGAGTAAACAAGTTTGCTTGAGAACACTTTTAGAAAATTGTTTAGTTTATCTAACTATTAAGGTCAACAAATGTTAACTTTTTGGAAATCTTGGTGCCCAAATTCCTTTCAGCCCACCTGACCCGAACGGCCGAGTCGTCACGGAACCCGGGAGCCCCGGCAGGGCGGGCGCTTCCTCAAAATGAGTTCCCTTCAAAACAATGGGCGTGCCGACGGCACGCCCATTCACTCTATTCCATTCAGCCACCTGACCCGAAAGGCCGAGTCGTCAGGGCGGGGAAGGCCATCGGGCGGGCAGGGCCCGGGCCTTTGCTCGCAACGAGTTCCGCACGCAAAGGAGGCGCCAGTGGCGCCTCCGTCTTGCGCAGGACTGTCCGAAGTTGAGAGTAAAGGCCCGGGCCCTGCCCGCCCGATGGCCTTCCCTGCCCGTGTGCTACGCGAGCGCCTTTCTCAGCAACTCGTTGAAGAGCTTCGGGTTGCCCTTGCCGCGACTCGCCTTCATGCACTGGCCCACCAAATAGCCAATGACCTTCTGGTTGCCGTCGCGGTACTGCTGCGCCTGCTCGGCACAGTTTGCCAGCACCTCGTCCACAATCGGCTGCAGCGTGCCGGCATCGCTCACCTGACGCATACCACGCTCGTCGACGATCTTGTTGGGGTCGTCGCCGGTCTGGGCCATGGCCTCAAAGACCTCGTGCGCCTGGTTGGAGCTGATGGCATCGGTCGCCAGCAGCTTGGCAAGAGCCGCCACCTGAGCCGGCGCGATGCCGGACTCGGTGAGCGACACACCCGCGTCCTTAAGGTAGGCGATCATCTCGTTGACCAGCAGGTTCGCGACCGTCTGGGCCTCCTTGCCAGCCATGCCGGCAGCAGCGGCCTCAAAGAACTCGGCAAACTCCGGGTCGCCGGCGATCTGCTCGGCGTCGGCGGCCTTAATGCCAAAATCGGCCTCAAAGCGGGCGCGCTTGGCATCGGGCAGCTCGGGAATCTCGCCGCGGCAGCGGTCGATGAACTCGTCATCCAGATCGAACGGCGCCAAGTCGGGGTCGGGGAACAGACGATAGTCGTCGGCCGTCTCCTTGACGCGCATGACCACGGTGCGCTTGCGGCTGGGCTCCCAGTGGCGGGTCTCCTGGTAGATGATGCCGCCCTCCTCGAGCACCTCGGCCTGACGGCAGATCTCGTAGGCAAGGCCGTCATGCAGGCTCTTAAACGAGTTGAGGTTCTTGAGCTCGGTCTTGGTGCCCAGCTTGGTCTCGCCGCGGCGACGCAGGCTCACGTTGCCGTCGCAGCGCATGGAGCCCTTCTCCATGGAGCAGTCGGAAATACCCAGCGTCACAAAGATGCGACGGAGCTTTTCCATAAACAGACGCGCCTCCTCGGGCGTGCGCAGATCGGGCTCGGTCACGAGCTCAATCAAAGGCGTGCCGCAGCGGTTGTAGTCGACGAGCGACTCGGCCGCGGCGGTAATGCGGCCCTCGGCACCGCCCACGTGCACCATCTTGGCGGCGTCCTCCTCCATGTGGATGCGCAGGATGCGGATGGGCACGGTGTAAGAACCGTCCTCGCGACGCTCGGGCATCTGCATGTTGGAGGCATCGTAGCTGGCTAGGTGGCCGGCGCGCTGATTGCCCTCGCGCATCGTGGAGGACATGGACGTGGACAGGCCCTCGGCATTGGCCGAAGCGCTCGCCAGGCTCTGGGCCTCGGCCTCGCCAAACGCGCAGTCGGGGCGCTCGGCGGCACCGCGACCGGTCACGTCCAGATCCAGATGACCGTACATGGCAAAGGCGACCGGACCCTGCGTGGTCTGGAAGTTCTTGGCCATATCGGGATAGAAATAGTGCTTGCGGTAGAACATCGAGTGGCGCTGGATCTCGCAGTTGGTCGCGAGACCGGCCTTGACGATGCTCTCGATGGCGCGCTTGTTGGGTACCGGCAGGGCGCCGGGCAGGCCCAGGCACACCGGGCACACGTTGGCGTTGGGCTCGTCATCGTGGCTGAGCTTGCAGTTGCAGAACATCTTGGTATCGAGTGCGGTGAGCTCGGTATGGATCTCCAGGCCGATCACGGCCTCCCAATCCTGCAGGACCTCGGAAAGCTCCTTCATTACAGCTCGCCTCCCTTCCCGGCAAAATCGGGCGCGACGGAAAGCGCGGGCGCACCCGTGGCGGCATCGGCAAAGCCGCGCTCCAGGGCGCGGGCAAACGTGAGCAGCTGACGGTCCTTAAACGCCGGACCCACCAGCTGGGCAGAAACGGGCAGCTGAGTATCCTCGCCCAGGCCCAGCGGCACCGAGATACCGCCGTTGCCGCAAATGTTGAGCGAGATGGTGTACATGTCGGAGAGGTACATCTGCGTGGGGTCGCTGATCTCGCCGAACTTAAAGGCCGTGCGCGGCGAAGCGGGCATAAGAATGGTGTCCACCTTGGCATACGCGGCGTCGTAGTCCTGCGTGATAAGCGTGCGAGCCTTTTGCGCGGCATAGTAGTACTTGTCGTACACGCCCGAGGAGAGCAGGTAGGCACCGAGCATCTGGCGGCGCTTGGCCTCGGCACCAAAGCCGTGGGCGCGGCTGAGCGAGCTCTGGTCGGACAGGTTGGCGCAGCCTTCCTCCTGGTAGCCATAGCGAATGCCGTCAAAACGGGCCAGGTTTGAGAACGCCTCGGCCGGGCCGATGACGTAGTATGCGGCGATGGCGGCGTCCAGGTGCGGCAGGTCGACCTCGACCAGCTCGGCACCCTGGTTCTGCAGCTCCTGAGCGGCGCACTGAACAGCGGCCTTGACCTCGGGCGTCAGGCCCTCGGCCTCCATAAACGCGGGGATGATGCCCACGCGCTTGCCCTCTATGCTGTCGTTGAGATGCTCGGTAAAGTCGACGGCGCAATCCTGGCTGGTGCAGTCGTACGGATCGTGGCCCGCGCCGGTAAGCGCATTCATGGCCAGTGCGACATCCTCGACCGTGCGGCCGAAGGGGCCCACCTGGTCGAGCGACGAGCCAAAGGCAACTACGCCGTAACGGCTCACGGCGCCATACGTGGGCTTAAAGCCCACCACGCCGCACAGCGACGCCGGCTGACGAATGGAACCGCCGGTGTCCGAACCCAGCGAGAGAGCGACCTCGCCCGCGGCGACGGCGGCAGCGGAGCCGCCCGAGGAGCCGCCAGGCACGCGCTCGGTATCCCAGGGGTTGTTGGTGCGGTGGAACGCCGAGCTCTCGGTAGAGCTACCAAAGGCAAACTCGTCCATGTTAGCCTTGCCCATGGGCAGGCAGCCGGCGTCGAGCATGCGCTGGACGCAGGTGGCGGTGTAGACGCTCTTGTAGTTCTCGAGCATGCGGGAAGCGCAGGTGGTGCGCGTGCCCACGAGGTTCATGTTGTCCTTAATGGCCAGCGGCACGCCCGCGAGCGGGGGCAGCGGCTTGCCTGCGGCACGGTCGGCATCCACGCGCGCAGCGGCCTCGAGCGCGAGCTCGGGCGACACCTGCAGGAATGCCTGGACCCCGCCCTCGCGCGCCTCGATGGCGGCAAGAGAGGCCTGGGCCACCTCGGTAGCGGTAAAGTCACCGGCGGCAACGCCCGCGGCGATCTGGGCGGCGGTAAGGGAATCGAAGCTCTGCGCCATTACTCGCTCTCCCCCTCTCCCAAAATGGACGGCACACGGAAGTAGCGGTCGCGCGCGCTGCCAGCGTTTTCGAGCGCAACGTCGAGCGGCAGGTCGCGCTCGGGCTCGCGCAGGTCATCGCCCATCACGTTGGACAGGCTTCCGATAGGATGGAACGTGGGCTCCACGTCGGGCAAGTCATATTGCAAGACGGGCTCGAGCATCTGGACGGCGTCGTTCATGTAGGACGTCATCTGGGTGAGCTCGTCATCGGTCAGTGCGATCTTTGCGTACTCGGCGATGCCGCGCACGTCTTTCTCGCTGAGTGCCATAGGCGCTCCCTTCCGCATAACAGATAAACCGCTCTAGTATACAAGGCAACGCCGGCTTGGAGCAGACGCTTTACCCAAATGCAGCGAAAACGTAACGAGGGCGGCGGTTGGCAGGCTGCGGGCCGGCGGTTCTGCAACGAAACCGCACCGTCCATAGTGAATACCGTCCCGCCCACAACGAAAACCATCACAACATTCGACGCTTTTCGTCAAAATCGCGATTTTCATCGAATGTTGTGATGGTTTAGAAGTCCCGACCACCACAAAGGTGCCTGTCCCCTTTGTGGTGGTTCTCTTTGTGGTGGTTCTGAAGAATGTCTTATGCCGAGGCCTTGGCCTTGCGGCGCTTGCGGACCGCGTGGATCACGATGTCCAGCAGCAACAGCACAATGGCCACGACTACAATAAGCACGGCAAACTCGCGCTTGCCCCAGTGGCGGCCGGCCAGCGACTTTTGCTTGTCGACGTCCTTCTTGTTGTACTTGGTGCGCACGCAATGCACCAGCAGGCGATGGTCGTTCACGCCGTAGGGCGTGCAGGTGACGAGCGTCACCTTGTCGGCGCCGGGCTCGATGGTCAGCGACTCCATCTCCTCGGGCAGCACCACCTCGGAGTCCACCATCTTGTAGGCGAGCGTCTTGTTCATGGTGTGCAGCAGCACCAGGTCGCCGGGCTCCAGCGAGTGAATGTCGTCGAACATGCTCAGGTTGCGCATGCCCGAGTGCGCGGTGAGCACGCAATGCGTCGAGGTGCCGCCAACCGGCAGGCTCGTGCCCTCCAGGTGGCCGACGCCCGCCATGAGGACTTCCTCGCTCGTGCCGTGGTAGATGGGCATGCTCACGTCGATGGAGGGGATCTCGACCCAGCTCATCATGGGGTCGCGGTCAAAGATGAGCTGCTGAGCGTAGGGCTCGATCTGGTCGGTGGGAAGCTCGGTGGCCTCGCCCGCCAGCTGCTCGTTAAAGGAGCGCGCCTGGAGCAGAATGCGCTCGCGCTCTTCGGCAGACAGCGCGTCCACGGTGCTGGACACGGTGCTGATCTGGTTGAACACGCCCGAGGCCTCGAGCCGGTCCAAGATCCACGGCCAGGTCATAAGACCCACGCCAATAAGGATGATGACGATGGTGATGAGCCGATCGGCCCAGCGCGGCAGTCGCTTGCGACGGCGTTTGGACTTTGGTTGAGGTTTGGGCTGAGGGCTTGAGCCACCGTTGGCCGCGGCGTTATTGCTCTTCATATGTTTGGCGCCCTGCACCATCGCCGGTCACTCCTCTACAACTCAAGTTGTTTAAGCAAATAATAGCCGATTAACGAGCTTCCGCGCCGGACAACGCAGCTAGACAGCATTGCGCAGCGCGAGCATAGGCCAGCATTTGAGTTTTCAAAATGTCCCGAATCGGCGGGGCGATTCGGGATACAATAGCTACAGGAAACGACGCACCCCGCGTAAGTACTTAGGAGCGCGGGCGACCAGTTTCCGACGTTGTTAAATGCCCGGGCCTCTAACCCCGGGCATTCTTATTTGCGCTTGTTACGGCGCAAATGCCTTCTACCGTCCGCACCGCGCGTGCGCCTACGGACCTTAAACCGAACCTCATACGAGTCAAGAAACGCGATGACGAACGAGCCCACCGCCGCGAGGGCGGCGAGCGCGTTAAGGAATTTCAGCATTTGGGGACCTCCGATCGAGTCGTCGGCCGCCCGCGCACGGGATGCGTCGCAAGGGTATTTTACTGCGAGCACTCGCACTTACAGCTGGTAAACGCAATATTTGCAAACATCTGTTCGATATTCATACGCTTGATACATCGGGCAATGGAGCCTGGCTGCGTTATCCCAAAAAGAACGGGGCAGACTCCAGTGCGGAGTCTGCCCCGAAAAGAGAATAGCAAAGCAAGAACGTCGATGGACGAGAAAAGTGTCCGCAAGTCTCATGGCCATCACATCCCACCTGCCAAAGGGATGGATGAGTGAGCGTTACTCCTGCTCGGACTCCTCAGCCTGCTTACGGCTGCGGATGAGGTGTGCCACGCCGATGCACAGCACTGCGCTGCCAGCGATCCAAGTGAAGGTCACGCCGTTAAGACCGGTCAGCGGGAGGCCGGAGCCTTTCTTGTTCTTGACGGTAAGGGTAACGGTGCCGCCACCAGAAGAGGAATTGGTGACGAGACCAGAACCATTCTTGGATGTGGTCACCGTCAACGTATTCTCGCCCTCATTCTGATTAAGACCCGTGGCAGTAATGGTGAACGTGAATTTGGGCACGGTGTTATAGCCGGGGAGCGTATGGGTCTCCTCGACCGTGTAAGCGCCAGCATCGAGGCCCTTGACGCTGATTTCGCCCTTATCATCAGTCGTAAAATCATAAGCAGTATTGCCCAAAGAGCCGTTCTCTTAGACATACTGGGCGCCGGCGCCCTCATCGGTTCCCTTGGAAGAGGTGCCGGGCGGAGGGCGGAGCATGGCCACCGGACCCATCGAAACACATCTCCACCGTTCCTTCAACTGGGAAAATGCCGCCCCGGGGCCCGGGAGGGACCCCGGGGGCTTTCGGCTAACTGCGGGAACGGCCTATCCGCTCAATGTGTTCAGCTGAGATTGGAAATCAACCGGAGAAATCGACCCTCCTAAAAGGAGGCCATGTATGAAGACTGCATATCCCTTTTGCCTCCATATACACAAGAAGCGCCCCTCGGGCGCTTCTGAGAGGCTCCCCCTGGGATGTATCCCAGGGGGAGCCTATGGACCTTAAGGGCCGCTGCGAACCGTTCGCAGTCGGGCCGTCGAAGGCCTCGTTACTTAAGCTCGGGCCAGAAGTCCTTGTTGGCCTCGATCATGTCGTCGAGAATCTCCTTGGCGACCTTCATGGACGGCACGGTCTTGTTGAGCGTGAACGCCTTGAGCGCCTTCTCATACGAACCCTCGATGCACGCCTCGACCACGAGCTTCTCGGAGTTGAGCTGCTGCATCATGAGGCCCTGCTGGAACAGCGGGATGTTGTCGCGCGAGATGACCTCGGGGCCGTTCTTGCCGATGTAGGCGGGAAGCTCGACCATCGCGTCGTACGGCATGTTCGGGATAGCGCCGCGGTTCTGGCAAATGACCAGGAAGCGAGCGAAGGCGCTGCACTTCGAGCGATATTGAGCACCAATGCGGGCGCTACCGCAGGTGTCGCCCGCGATACTCGGGTGAATAAGCATCGGAATCGGGGGAAGCCGAGGAGGCTGAAGCAGAGGAGGCGAAGGGGGCCGCAGGCCTGGAGGCTCCCACGGCCCACCCGTTTCCGCCATCGCCACCAGCCGCGTCGGCGTCCAGCGTCACCGCGGCGGCAACGGCGGCACGCTGCGCCGCGCGGCGCTTCTTGCGCACGTGCCCGGCCGCAACGAGACCCGCAACAATCGCCAGCAGCGCGCCCAGAACGCCCAGCGCCACCGCGGTGGTGTTGATGCCCTGTGCCTCCTCGGGCACGGGCACCTCATTCGGAATCTCCGCACGCACACCCGATACCAGCAGACGGTGCGAGTTCACGCCGTAGGGCGTGCAGGTCATGAGCGTCACGCGGTCCTCGCCGGCGGTCACGCGCAACTTGGAATCGTCGTCGGGCTCGATCACGTCTATGCGGTCGATCTTGTAACCCAGCTCCTCGCCCAGCACCTCGATGTAGAACGAGTCGCCCACCTGCAGCTCATCCAAACGCGTAAACAGGAGCGAGCCCGGCACGCCGCGGTGGCCGGTAAGCACGGCGTGCGTGTCCGCGCCACCCACGGGAAGCGACGTTCCATACAGGTGCCCGGCACCCGCGGCGAGCACCTCAGTGGAAGTGCCGTGGTACACGGGCAGGTTCACGTCGATCTTGGGGATACGCACCGAGCACATAAGGCCCGAACCTGCGTCGAGCAGACCCTGGTACGTGGTGTCTTGCGAGGCGATGGAGTCCTTGGCACCTGTTGCGGTGGAGGCGCCGGAGGTGCTACCGAACGGGTCCACGACCTCGCCGATGACGTCCTGACCACCGGCAGCCAGCTGCTCGTTATAGGCGCGAGCGGCCGCGAGGGCCTCCTCGGCCTGCGGGTAGGGCCAGCCGTCCACGGTGTTTTGCGCAGCGGTAACGGCGGCCGTTTGCTCAGCCTGGGAAATAGCACGCAGGACAAGGGGCGTGGCCACGATGGCAAAGCCGGCGGCAAAGCACAGGAGAGAAAGCAGGCGTAGGACGAGGGGCGGTTTGCGTCGGCTGGGGGAAGCCGGGCGCGAACCGCCCCTCGTCCTGCACGACGTCGATACGGGCTTGATTCCTTCCATGTGGTTCACCTCCAAAGGTACGGGTGGAAAGTGGGCGCGGCGCGAGAACGCGCGGCGCATGAGTGGTTGCGGCTCAATGCGCTGTGCCCCGCCGCGGGTCTAGGCGCGACGGGGTACGGCGAAAGAGGAATATGGCAACGCGGCGCGCAGGCGCTGATAGGAGACGACGATCGCCCGCTCGCCGCGTCATCAAGCTAGGGAATTAGGCGCGCATACGTGCACTCAGGGCGAAGGCGGCGCCAGCAGCCATGAGCAGCACGCCCACGGTGATGAAGACCTTGATGCCCAGGTCGCCGGTCATAGGCAGCTCGGTGAGATTCTTGGCGTTCCAAATCTTGATGGTCGAGCTATTAACGGAGACGCGAGAGTCGGTATTCTTTGCGTCCTTGGCATAAGAGACAGCAGTGATGGTCTTCTGGCCCTCGGGATCGTCGGACTTCACCGTAGCGGATACCGTAAAGGTGAACTTCGGCAGGGAGACGGCGGTGTAACCATTGGGAGGAACGATCTCCTCGATCTCATACGTGCCAGCGTCGAGACCATTAAAGTTGATGACGCCCTCGTTATCGGTGGTGAACACGCCAGCTTCGGCACCACCCTGAGTATCCTTAGTCGGAGTCGTAGTCAGGATCTTCCATGCGCCGTTCTCGTAACCGAGATAGCTGTTTCCCGCCTTGATAGTGAACTTAGCACCCGAGAGCTTAGTGGTCATGTCCTTGGCGGTCTTCTCGATGTTGAACTTATAAGAGTAGACATTCACCTCGTTACCAGGAATGGTCTGCTCATCGGAGGTGTTGTTGGGGTTGTGCGACCAGGTGAGTGAGTCCTTGTTGGGGTTGCCCTGGATGGCGGTGGAGTCAGAAAGCTTGGCATCTGCATCAAGAGTGGCACTCACCAGTACGGTCACCTTTGCGCCCTCCTTCAGCTTAGTAGCACCCTCACTCTGGTTCACGTATTTACCAAGGTCGATGACGGTATCTACACCATTGGTGTACTTTTCATCGGTATCAGTAGTGGGGGCATAGGAAACACTGTAGTCGGTATCCGCTTTAAGAGCGACGTCTCCAACCATGAGCCGTTCAACCTTTACGCCCGTGGGGTTGCCATCGACAACCGAAGAAATGGCAGAACTAGCAGTGTCTTTGATCTTGAACACACGATTGGTCGAATAGCCGGTGTAGTACGGAACGGTAGTCTCAAGCGTGTAGTACACGGTGTCGCCCACGGAGAAAGACGGCTCATCGTTGTAGGTACCGTCAGCATTGGCGAGATGCTTGGAGATAGTCGGAATCACGTTCTTCACAGTAACGATGCCATCGATATCGGTGTCCGCAATGCTCGTCGGCGTAACGATGGGCAGTGAGAAGGACTCCTTGTCAGCAGCGGGACTGGTAACGTCCTTCAGGAACCAGATACCCGGGACGCTAAAGGTTTTCACATTGGCGTTGTCGGCCGTAGACGTGGTGAACTCGGTTGCAGCAGAAGTGCCGGGGAAGGTCTTGTCCTCGAGGTTCTGGGCAAAAGTGCGCAGCGCGGCATCGTTGTTCCAAGACGGGGAGAGGTTAGAGGCTCTGCTATTGCTAAACACCCGCATGATCAGGAAGCCCATAGGGTTGTTCGACGCGTTGCCCTCGGACACAAAGAAGTTCTTGTCCTGCTTGTAGGCAGTAAGCACGTTCCGGGCATCGCCCGTCCCATCAATGACAGCATTGAAGTTCATCGCGCCCTCGATGGTGCTCACGAGCGCATCGGTGGTATCAATCGTATAGGCAATCGACTTGTCATTGCCAACAACAACGTCCTTCAGCTCGGCAAGCTGCCAGCCGTTGAACGTGTGATCGGCAGCATCCGTCGAGTGCTTGTTGATCGTAATGCTGTAGACTGGCGCAGCCTTGGCCGTGGACGCTCCGCCCACCAGGCCGGTTACGGCGATCGCTACGGCGGCGGCGCCGGCGATCAGCTTTTGTACGAATCGGTTCATGATTCCCCTTTCAGAAATGAGCCCGACATTCATAAACATCTATCTACCAGCGCCATCGGACGGGTCGTCCTGGCGGCGCTTTGTAGCGAACCAATACGCTCCCGCAGCGATGCCGCTCAGAAGCATGAGACCGGCGCCCACGAGGAGCATGGAGTTTTCGGTCCACCCCGCGCCGGTGAGCGGGAGGTCCGTGAGGACTTTCACGTTGTTGAAGGTGGAAGCGGGGATGGCGTCGGGCGCGGCGGCGGAGGGTTGAACCTCGACGCCCTGCCCGTCCTTACCCAGGGCGTTGCCCATGTCGTCCTTCACCTGCGTGACCGTGGTGGAGGTGGTGAGGCCGGAGTACTTGCCGGTCATCTCGTGCAAATCGGCTTTCACGGTGACGGCCACTTGGTACTCGGCCTTGGAGTAGCGGAGCTTGTCGATGGCATCGGCGTCGGGCGCGACCTCCTTCACCGTGTAGATGTAAGTCTTGGCGCCCGTCGGGTTCGAAGCGTCGTTCGTGGCGAGGTACTCTTTGGAGAACGAGATTTCGCCAAAAGATGCCTCGATGTCGTTGACCTTGGTGGAGTCTGCGGGAGCGACGGAAATAGTCTTCGGGTCAGGCATAGGAGCGCTATCCTTATTTGGCCCCGTAGCCTCGATGCTGAAGTCGAACGCAACGTATTTACCGCTGGAATCCTTCGGCCAGTCCGTATTACGGACGGATTTAATCACCGGGATCTTCACGGACGTGGTGGCAAGAGCGTCGGAAATGTAGACGTTGTTCCCGGCAATCGTCGGGCTCTTTCCCTCGGTCCACGTAATGGAGCCGTCCTTGAACACCTTGAACTCGTAACCCGCGTCATTCAAGTTGTAGCCAATCGGAGCCTGGGTCTCAACAAGCGTGTACGTACCCGGCAGCAGGCCCTCGAGCTTGAACCTGCCATTCGTGACGTCGGCATCGGCCCACGTGGTCTCGCCCGAAGCCGACTGGTCCCTCACGGTCCAAGACTGCGCCTCGATCGTACCATCGGCACCCAGTTTCGCAAGCTTCCACTCGGAACCAGCCAAAGGAGTGTATCCCTTGTCTCCTTCCTCAACCTTGGTCCAAGACACCGTACCGGTGATCTTGGTGTTGGAGATGGCGCCCGTGGTGTTGGAAGGTGTGAACGGAACCTCGTTCCCGTTCTCATCCACGTAGCCCTGGACATAGTTCACCGACTCACCAGCATTGTTCATGGTTGCGTAGTAGATCTTGTCCGAAACCTGGTAACCCTCCGGCGCCGTCTCCTCTTTGATGTAATAGGTGAATGCCGGATTAGAATCCGAGATCTCCTTACTCGGATCGGCCTTCTGGTTCAAATAGTTGAACTGAAGCTTGCCATCAGTAGAAGCGTAATCGTTGGCAGCGCCATCCGTTACCGTAACGATGGGACCCGTCCCGTTCTTGGCATCTATGACAGTGCCGTATATCGTCCACGAGGAACCGGAAAGCAGCTTAGTACCATCCGCAGCGTCGACCTTGCTCCATGCAATGGAGGAACCGTCCGGTGTATACGAGCCAGACCACGGGAAGTTGTGACGCTCCTGATCCATATCGATGACGGAAGCCGAGTTACCCTCATCAAATGCTGCGGCAACCTTCGGGCTGTTCATTGAGAAATCGACGCCCACATAAACGCGACCGTTGGTAGTCACATGGTCGTCGAAACTTCCGTTGGGAACGAGAATCGATCCGATCATAGCCGCCGCAGGATCGTCGTCAGTCCACTTGGCACCAATGGTTGCGCCACCGTATTCCCAGTCCGCGCGGTCCTCTCCCGCGATGCCGCCCCGAATGGTAAGGCTTTGCGTATCGACAAAGTTCCACATGACGGATTGAGAAGCCGTCGCGTATGCCTCGCCCAGCGGTGTGCCGGAATATTGAGTTTCGTAACCACGCGAAATCTCGGTACCGTTCCACCAAAAGCGCCAGCCATTGTGAAACTCAATATTCGAAGATCCGGTAACGTTCACAACAACCGAGGCGCCCTTGGGAATGCCCTCGAATGCGAAATCAACGCCACGATAATACTCGTTGTTGTATGTATTGCTCAGCTGAGAAGCATCGATGGTGAACACCTGCTGCATAGAGGTGTTGTCACCCTTAAACTTGATAAGACGCTCGCTATTCTTGAATTGCCTACCATTGAGCGACGTATCGGCGCAGTCCGGATATATGGTCTTATACGACTCATCAAACACCAGGCCATAATTACAATCCGTATTGTCGTACTTGTTGATGATATAGCGGTTGTCCTGATGGCACGCCGGAGCAACGCTGCAGCTCACTTCGCCCGTCTTCGCGAACGAATTCAGCTGGTTAGAGAGCGTGGTGAGATAGCCTGTCTCTCCGCTGTAATTCGAATAGTCCTTGCCATTAATGTTGTTGAGGAAGTCGACTTGTTTGAACAGCGAACTTTCGTCCGCATTTTCCCCTTCATAGAAGTCGCCCTGAGTTTTCACCACAGACTGGCGCCTGTCGTCAGAATTCCAATAGGTAATGGGACCCGCGATTGCCGCGGTATAGTCGTCGCCAATGGCTTCAGCGTTATGTGAGCTCTTTTGCTTACCAACCCAGGCACCCTTGTTCCACGCGCCAACGGAAGCCGATGCGGGCTCGCTTGTACCAACCTGGATTTCTTTGATAGAGGTCGCGTTACTCAAGCCCGCGACCGCAAGAACGACGCTGCCCGCAGAAGGACGAAACTGCGCACCAAAGCCAACGGTACCGAAGCGAAATCCCGCGCCAGACGTATTGTTTTTACCATCCGTGTAAGGCCAGCTCTCCTTGAGGGGATTGAGCGCAAGCTTACCCTGCACGACGGTAAGGCCCTCGGCCTCGACGGCATATGAACCTGCAACGTTGTCGCGTGTGAGGTAGGAGGGGTCCGCAGGCTTGCCTCCTACGTACATGTCCCTTCCAACGAATGTGGCCACGCCGGGATCGTGGGTAGAGACATCGATATTCGTACCGATGCCGATAGGCGTGGGCTTGTAGATGCCCTTGTTCACAGTGGTAGCCGCGCTCGCAGAGGTGGCCGCGCTGAACGGGGACAGCAGCGTGCTTGCAACGAGAACAGTTGCCATAAAGCTACATGCGGCGAACTTCTTCACTTTGAGCACCCCATTACAGTTTCCTCGGTAGAAACTGTCTGGGTGTCGCTGGCGATGGCCTGCGAGATCGGGGGCATAACGAGCGACAGTACCAGGCTCAAAACGGAAGCTCCGCACAAAACACCTGCCAGCACACGGTGTGCCGCTTTTTTACTCTGCTTAGTTTTTTCTGAATTCGCTTTCATCGATGTCTCCTCCCCAAGAGACCGCGATCTTACTCTTTCACTATCAAACGTATCTGCGCAATCTGTAATTGCGCTCGCGTAGTAATACTATTGTAACTATTGTTTAAACAACCGAGCAACAAAACCGACATTTTTGTAGTCAGTTCTCAATTCTCTTGACATTTGCTCGGATTAACCTTCGTTTATTCGCTATGAAATATCTATTTCTACAGGTAATTAAGCCAGTTATCAGTTTTTTAATAGCATTTTATTTATTTGCACAACATTTTGCTCAAGAGCAAGCATCCTGTGAACGGTCGAAAATCGACCGTGAACGGTAGGTCATTAACCGGGAGGAATAGACTACCAAATTGATGGGAATATCTTTAACTCATCGGTGGTTAGAAGCGTAATGTTCAGACAACCATATCTGAATTTTCGCGCAGATTTTAGGCATCAATTCGCCCAAATCGCCTGAGGCCACCACAAAGGTGCCTGCCCCTTCGTGGTGGTTCTCCCCCGGCGCTACAGCAGATGCTCCTCGATAAAGATCGCGATGCCGTCTTTGTCGTTGCTGGCGGTTACAAAATCGGCGGCGGCACGGGTGGCGTCGCTGCCATTTGCCATGGCCACGCCCACGCCGGCGTCGGCCACCATGCAGGTGTCGTTGTCCGCATCGCCAAACACGCAGATGTTCTGGAGCTCCATGTCGTTGAGCTCCGCCACGCGCACAAGGCCGCGCGTCTTGGACACGCGCGGATCCATGAACTCGTAGAGCCGCTGCGTGGTTTGCAGAGCCGCCGCCTTGACGGTGCTATCGGCAAACGTCGACGCCCGCTCAATCACCCGCGGCATTACCTCGGGTGCCATGGTAAACATCACCTTGGGTTGCGGCTCGCGCAAAAACTCGGCAAAATCGACCACCTGGTAGGGCACGCCGTCGACACGCGACAGGTGTTCGACGCACGCGTTGCTCTCGGGCACGTAGAACACGCCGTCTCGGGGGCAGACGGGCGTTGCCGGAAGGTCCGCCATGTGCTTGCAGATGCGCGCGATGGTCTCGCCCGGCAGCGGATAGCTCAGCTCGTTGATGTCGTGTGCGCGGTCGATGACCTCGGCGCCACCGCAGCCCACCAGCACGTCCACCAGGCCTTCGATGCCCCAGAGCTCGTACATGGCCTCGGTCGCGTGGGCGTCGCGCCCGGTGCACAGGCCAAAGAGCACGCCGCGCTCGCGCAGGGCGCGGACCGCCGCCACGGTGCGCGGGGACACCGTGTGCTCGCTCGTGAGCAGCGTGCCGTCGATATCGCAGAACACGGCTTTGATGTGGCTGAAGGTGGTGTCCATGGGGGCCTTTCTGGGTTGTGCGGCGGTGTGGGGTGTATTCGTGAACGGCGTACATGGTATACCAAGGCACAGGCGCGGCCCGTCAAAGCAAAAACCACCACAAAGGTGCCTGGCCCCTTTGTGGTGGCCGGACCCGCAGGATGGCCTGGCCCGAGACGCAAAGCATCACAACATTCGACGTTTTTCGGCAAAATCGCGATTTTCATCGAATGTTGTGATGGTTTTTACTGCTTTGCGGCACGATCCAAATGCCGGCGACCAAATAGCAGCAACGCCGCGGGAACCGCCGTCACGACCATGCCCGCCCCTACGAGCGTCTGCTGCACGCCAAACGTCGCCGCCAGCCACGGGGCAATAGCCAGCGGGGCCACGCCGGCGAACATATTGCCAAAGCCCATGACCGAGTTCACGCGGCCAAGCTGCTCGAGCGGAGCCGTCGTTTGCACGATGGTGTTGTGGAGCGGGTTGACGACGCCCCAAGCTATGCCCAGTACAATCTGGCCGACAAGGGCCACGCCCACGTACGGTGTTCCCACATAGAGCAAACTTCCCAGACCCACGGACATGAGCGCCACGAGCAGCGTTTTAAGGTTGACCAGGTGCGGCGGCATGCGGAGCGCGAGGACGGCGCCCAGCACCGCGCCCACACCGCTGGCCGACGAGAGCCAGCCCATCCACTCAACGCCGACGTGCAGAACATCGCGGTAGAAGAACGACTCCAGCGGGTCGAAGGCGCCGTAGCCAAAGTTTGAAAGGAAAATAATGCAGAACAGCAGGGCGAGGACGCTGTTGGTAAAAACCGTCTTGATGCTGGTCGCGAAGGTTGCACGGGTGGATTTACTGAAGTCGGAGCTTTGACTGGCAGTACTTGCCGTTGTGCTGCTATCCGCGTGAGCACTTTCGCGCGCGGCGACGCGACCTGCTTGCGGCCTAAAGCCCCAACCGGCGACGAGCGCCAGTACGGCAAAGAGCATCATGAGCACAAACACCGCGCGCGACGACGCAGCAGCCGCGACAAAACCGCCCAGCGTGGGTCCGACGATGATACTCACGTTTGAGAACATGGCGATGGCGGAGTTGATGTCTTTGAGCTCGACAGGATCGTCGGTGAGGTAAGCCGGATAGGATGTGGCGATGGGCTGGGCGAACCCCATCACAAAGCCCAGGAGCACCGCGCCGAGCAGGACGATGCCGGTCGCGCTGCCAAAAACGAGGATCGCCGCGCCGGTTGCCAGCGTGCCCACGATGCTCAGCAAAAAATGACGGCGCGGGCCCCAGGCGTCGAGCGCCGCGCCACCCGCAAAGGATCCCAAGATCACGAATACGTTCATAAATAGGACGGCCAGCGATGTCGCCACGACCGAAGCGCCGTCCGCATAGGTAAGTGTTCCGATGACGCCGATAAAGTAGCTGGTTTGGAAGCCGGTGTAGATGAGAAAGCGCATCGCCACCAGGCGCTTGGCCTGCAC
The DNA here is from genome assembly GCF_003436895.1 of Collinsella sp. TF09-1AT. Lineage (NCBI taxonomy): Bacteria > Bacillati > Actinomycetota > Coriobacteriia > Coriobacteriales > Coriobacteriaceae > Collinsella > Collinsella sp. TF09-1AT. The sequence goes on from NZ_QSRC01000002.1 coordinate 233,167, forward strand.
GGACAGCGATGACTGAGGCTTTGAGAAAAGAGAGGCGAGCATGAAGACTCCTTGTTTCATACGAATGCGGACGGTGGGCATTCGCCACCGTCTGTCAAATCAATCTATCCGCATGAAACATTAAGGACGCATCAAGCCCCTTCTCTCCGTTTTTCGCCCGTCATGAACTACTTGGTAGATTGTAAGACATGTCCCACACATCTACCAAAGCAAAAACCACCACAAAGGTGCCTGTCCCCTTTGTGGTGGTTGCGACGTTTACGCTGGTTGAGACTTGGCTAGGCCAGGTCGGCGCCGTTGGTGGCGATGACCTTCTTGTACCAGAAGAAGCTGTCCTTGCGGCTGCGGGCGAGCGTGCCGTTGCCGTCGTTGTCCTTGTCGACGTAGATGAAGCCGTAGCGCTTCTTCATCTCGCCGGTCGAGGCGCTCACCAAATCGATGCAGCCCCACATGGTGTAGCCCATCAGGTCCACGCCGTCCTCGATGGCAATCTCCATCTGCTTGATATGCTCGCGCAGGTAATCGATGCGGTAGCCGTCGTGAATCGCACCGTCCGCCTCGACCTCGTCCACCGCGCCCAGGCCGTTCTCGACGATCATCAGCGGCACCTGGTAGCGGTCGTAGACCTCCTCCAGGTAGTAACGCAGGCCCTCGGGGTCGATCGCCCAACCCCAATCGCTCTTCTTGAGGTACTCGTTGCCGGCGCCACCAAAGATGTTGCCCTGCTCCAGCAGCACCGGGTCAGCCGTGGCCGTGGCGCTCATGTAGTAGCTAAAGCTGTAGAAGTCGACCTTGCCGGCGGCCAGCGTGGCGGCGTCCTCGGGCGAAACCTCCACGTGCACGCCTTCGCGGCGCCACACGCTGGGCGCCCACGAGGGATACGCACCGCGCACCTGCACGTCGCCGCAGTAGAAGTTCATCTCGCGCTGCTGCTTTTGTGCGGCCAGAACGTCTGCCGGATTGCACGTGTGCGGGTAGCAGGCGTTGCCGGCGATCATGCAGCCGATCTTGTTCTGGGGATCGATCTGATGGCCCATGGTGACGCACTTGGCGCTCGCCAGGAACTGATGGTGCAGGGCATCGAAGCGCGCCTGCGGGTCGTCCCAGTCGCAGTCGCCAAAGGCCATGGGCGTGTCGGTTGCCTCGGGCACCATGCCGCCGCCCATCACGCCGCCAAAGCCGCCCATGAGCAGGCAATTGATTTCGTTAAAGGTGAGCCAGTAGCGCACCAGGCCCTTGTACTCGGTCATGACGGTGCAGGCGTAGTTGAGGTAGAAATCGATGAGCTTGGGGTTCTTCCAGCCTCCGTAGTTTTTGGACAGACCATAAGGCAGCTCATAGTGGCTAAGGGTGACCATGGGCTCGATGCCCTGCTCCTGACAGGCCTGGAACACACGGCGGTAGAACTCGATGCCGGCCTGGTTGGGCTCGGCCTCGTCGCCGTTGGGGAAGATACGGCTCCAGTTGATGGACATGCGGTAGCACTTAAAGCCCATCTCGCCAAAAAGCTTGATGTCGTCGAGATAGTGATGGTACATGTCCACGGCCTCGTGGCTGGGATAGTGGTACTGGGGCAGAATGCCGTCGGTAATGTGGCGCGGCTCGGAGACCGTGCCGCCGGTCATGATGTCGGGAACGCCGAGGCCCTTGCCGTCCTCGTTGTATCCGCCTTCGCACTGATTGGCGGCAGTGGCACCGCCCCACAGAAATCCATCGGGAAAAGCCATGTTGGCTCCTTTCGTACGTGTTGGGATGTTGCGTGGACGCCGAAGCGGCGTCCACGAGGTAATTTGCGTCCCGATCGGAGTTCGCGTTGAGTCGGCCGCCACGAAACCGGCCCATCTACTACGTTTAGTCGTGAACCCCCGACCACGCCGCAATTGTCAAAAATAAAACCGCAGGTAGACGGCTTGGCGGTTTTCGAAAAACCACCGTGTGGTTGGCCCCTACCACTTAAACGTAGTAGATAGGCCGGTTTCGTGGCGAGGCATGTTGCGGGACGCGCACGGACCGACCCATCGAAACTATGCCGGCTTAAGATATGCGGACGGAGCTGACGGAGACGACGTTTGCCCAGATAAAACCGACCAAAATAAACCTGTCCCTTATTGGCAGGTTCAAAACCATGCCGGTTTACGGGGCAGAACCAGTGCCCCTTGAGCATGCCAGAAACGGCAAGGACAAAACCGCAGGTAGGAGGCTTGTCAGTTTACGGAAAAACGGGGTATGGTCAGCACTCACCGTTTCAGCCCCGTAATCCGGCATGGTTTTGATTTTGGGCAGTCGCTCGGACGAGCGCATGGCATCTAGCCCCTTTGAAAAAAACCGGCGGGGCGCTCCCCCCCCCCCCCCCCCCCCCCCCC
>NZ_QSRC01000002.1:235539-345083 GCF_003436895.1 Collinsella sp. TF09-1AT
TTGTCGTTTGGGCTACTTGGCAGCCTCGGGCTTGTAGGTGGCAAACTCGATCGCAAAGCCCACGGCAGCACCCACGAAAGAGGCAACGATAGCCCAGATCATGTGGTTGATGCCGTTAACACCGGAGGGGTCGATGAAGGACAGCCAGTTGAAGACGCCCAGACCACCGGACATGTACACCACGGCGCCGGAGAGACCAATGATGAGGCCGCCCACAGCAGAACCGATGCTGGCGTTGATGAAGGCCTTCTTATCGGGCAGGGCGACACCGTAGATAGCGGGCTCGGTGACACCAAAGAAGAAGGCGGAGATCATGGCCGGCAGCGCGATACCGCGGAACTTCTCGTCCTTGTTCTTGAGATACATGGCGAAGAGCACGGCGCCCAGCGAGAAGGAGTGGGCGATAACGGAGCCCAGGATGTAGTCGTGGCCCAGAGTGGACAGGTTGACCAGCGCGATGGGCACGAGCGACCAGTGGAAGCCAAAGATGACCAGGCACATCCAGAAGGCACCGACGAGGGTGCAGCCCAGGAGGGAGCCGATCATGGGCAGGCCAAACAGCAGCGCGAAGAACTCACCAAGCAGGTTGGTGATGAGCGTGGCGATGGGGCCAATGACCAGATAGCCAAGGGTGACGGTAACGGTGACGACGATCAGCGGGGTGAAGAACATCTTCATAGAAGCGGGCATCCACTTCTTAACCCAGTGCTCGAGGGTGGAGCCAAACCAGACCATGAGCAGGATGGGGATAACGGAGCTGGTGTAACCCGAGGCAGGCATGATGAGCGGCAGGCCCAGGAACGTGGTGTACCAAGAGAAGGTGCCAGCAAAGCCGAGCTCGACGGAGCCGACAACCTCGCCCGAGGTCAGGGCAACCATGGTGGGATACACCAGGGCAAAGGCGATGGCCATGCCGTTGAACTCGCTCATCTTGAACTTCTTGGCCGCGGTAAAGCCAAGCACCACGGGCAGGAAGTAGAACATGCCGTCAGCGACGGTGTAGAGCAGCGTGTAGGCGCCGTCGTTGGCAAAGCTCGGGACCAGGAAGGTAGCGAGCGCCAGCAGGCCCTTCATGATACCGGCAGCGGCGAAGGTGCCGAGCATGGGGGCGAAGATGCCCGAGATGAGGTCGATGATCACATCGGTAACGCCCTTGGGAGCGGCATCGTCGTCATCGGCGTCGACGGCGCCGCCGTCGCTAAAACCGCCGGCCTTGAGAACGGCGTCGTAGACGTCCTCGACGATGTTGCCCACAACAACCTGGTACTGGCCGTTGGCGTGCATGACCTTGATGACGTTGGGCAGCTCGGAGATTGCCTCGTCATTGGCCTTCGACTCGTCCTTGAGCTTAAAACGAACACGGGTAATGCAGTGTGCGACGCATTTGACGTTGGACTTGCCGCCAACCAGCTCTACGATCTGGGCAGCAAGATCGTCATATTTACCTGCCATGATCTGTCCTCTCTTTTCCAAATTTCGACAAAAATATCCCCTACCGCGAGCCGGTACCTTGCCCGCAGTTAGAAACCAAAAAGAATTGTTGCGATTGCCGCCGGGCTGGCGGCTTTACTCACTCGGTCTGCGAAGCCGATCGCAGACGGTTGATATGCATCATCAGATACAAGAGCTCCTCGTCCGAGCAGCTCTGCTTGAACTCTTTCTCGAACACGCGGTTGATGGCGTACGCACACTGGTAGGCCTCGGGAAAATCGCGGGCGGCCTGCATAAACAGTGAGGAGTTCTCGGTCTGCGTGCAGCTGCCCTTAACAAGGCGGCGAACCAAAAAGCGCAGGTGCGCAAGAAAGCGAATGTAGCAGTACGACGCCGTGTCGAGCGAGCAGCCGAGCTGCTTTTCCACGGAATGGGTTACCTCGTCAAGCACGCGGGTGCTCTTCATGATGAAGTCCATGTCCTTGGCGCGGCCCATGCCGTCGACCTCGGCGTTAACGATGTGGAGCGCGATGCTCGTGGCCTCGTTCTGACCCAGCTTGGCGCCGGTGTGCTTTTGCACGATGGCGAGCGCGGCCTGACCGATTTCGAGCTCACGCGGGTAGATGAAAGCCACCTCATGCTCGAGCGGGTTGGGAGCGCTGATCTGGTCGTCGTCGCGCTGAACGGCAAACTGCAGGTGATCTGCCAGGATAAAGGGCAGGCCACCGGACAGCTTGCAACCAAGCTGCTGGGATGCGAAGCAGGCAATGTCGCTTGCCGCGAGCAGAACGTCGTCGGGAAGTGTGCCGACCATATCCTGCAGGCTCTCGGGAACGTTATAGAATTTGCGCTGGATGAGCGACTCATCGGCAAGCTCGTAGGGCATCTCGTGAAAACCGATGCCCTTGCCAAAGACAACAACCTCTCGGCCGTCATCGCTGGCGGCGAGAGCAACGTTATTGTTGATCTTCTTTAAAATGAGCATGAAAAAACTCCTCGGACATCGGCGCTAGACGACGGGGCGATATTCCTCGTCTTCTATTATGCGCAAGTGATGCCTCCCGAGGAGTAACAAACTTGTGAGCACGTGGGCGATTGTAGGATGAAACTTGCATGCAGCGTAAGCCCCATTGGTGCGAAAGTCCGCTGAACGGTAGGAAATCGCCTGTAAACGGCAAAACCACCACAAAGGTGCCTGGCCCCTTTGTGGTGGTTTTGGCTGATGCCCCGATGTTACTCGCGCGGGGTGCCGTAGGGGTTGTACAAATCTGCAAGAGCAAATGTGCCGGTAGTAGCATCAAAGTCGAGTTCGAGCACACAGCAGTTGCCAATGCGGTGCTTCATCTTGAGCGGCTCCACGCCCACGCCGCGCATGACCTGAGCCGCTGCGGCGCCATGGCTCACGCACAACACGCTCTCATGTCCAGGGCGCTGCATGAACTCGGTGATGGTCGCCATCATACGCTCGCGAAACTCGACTTCGCCCTCGCCGTCATACTGCTTGTAAAAATCGCCGTACGGCAGGCGCGGATTCAAATCCTCGCTCGCGCCCTCAAATTTGCCAAAGTTCCACTCCTTAAGGCCCTTGACGCGCTCGTAAGGCTGACCGGGGAACGCAAGCTCAAGCGTGTCGCACGCACGCTCGGACGTCGAACTGTACGCATGGTCAAACGTAAGGCCACGCCCTCGCAGGGTCGCACCGACAGTTTTAGCCTGCTCGATTCCCAGCTCGGTGAGCGGCGAGTCACACCAGCCCTGCTTGCGACGAAGCAAGTTAAAGAGCGTTTGACCGTGACGCATAAAGTACAGTTTTGACATGAGGCCTCCGTGATCGCAATCGTTTGTCAGCGATTATGACACCTTGAGCTAACTTTAAGTCAAAGCTTTTTTGCAAAAACCACCACAAAGATGCCTGTCCCTTTTTGGCATGTTATGGCAGCGCAGCGAGCCGGTTCCAAGTGCCCCAGGTCGCCCCGAAAGAGGAGCGACGCGTACTTTGGTACGCGAGCGACGGCTTGAGGGGCGAGATGGGGTGCTTGGGGCCGGCGCAGCGTCAAGCCTTAAAGGTGATCTTGGATGAGGTCGCAGATGGCCCGGGCGTCGTTTATGTTGATGGCTCGGGTTGCAAAGCCCGCATCGAAGGCCTGACGCGCCAGGGCCTCGTTGCAGGCGAGCGCCAGCGTGCGGCCGTCGACCAGGTCGAGCGAGCTCTTGCCGCGCAGGCGATCGACGCCGGAGCGCGCGACCACGATGTTGTCGAAGCCCTCGGTCTTGTAGCCCTCGATGATCACCACGTCAACATCGCCGTAGCGCAACAGCAGCTCGCGCGCGGGCATCTCGTCCTCCTCGCGCGTATCGGCATACTCCGCCCAGCGCGTGGCGCAGATGAGCCCCACGTGCTTGGATCCGGCCTGGTGATGGCGCCACGTATCCTTAGCGGGAACATCGATATCAAAGCCATGATGCCCGTGATGCTTGAGCGAGCCCACGCGCAGGCCGCGGCGGGTGAGCTCGGCGATAACCTTCTCGACGAGCGTGGTCTTGCCCGAGTTCTGGTAGCCGATAAATGCGATCGCGGGGACGGCCGGGGCCGGAACTGCGGACGCGATGGCAACGGATGCGCTCGCGGGTGCAGCGCTGTCGGCGGTCACGGACTCAACAGCAGCGGCCTGACGCTCGGCGCGATCCCACACGCCCGAGTGGCCGCCTTCCTTGTGCAGCAGGCGTACGTCGACGATCTCCATGCCGCGGTCGACGGCTTTGCACATGTCATAGATCGCCAGGCACGCGGCGCTCACGCCAGTCAGGGCCTCCATCTCAATACCGGTCTTGCCCGTCACACCGGCTGTGACCAGCACGTGAAAGCCGACCTGCCCGTCTGCGCGTGACGGCGCCCAGCCCTCGGGCACGTCCTCGACGGGCGTCCCCGCCGGCGCGATAGGCTCGATATCGCACTTACTCTTGGTAACGAGCAGCGGATGGCACATGGGGATGATGTCACTCGTGCGCTTGATGGCCATGATGCCCGCTACGCGCGCGCAGGCAAGCACATCGCCCTTTTTGGCGCGATCCTGCAGCACCATGGCCTGCGTCTCGGGATGCATGAGGATGGTGCCCTCGGCGATGGCGATGCGATGGGTCTCGGCCTTGTCGGACACGTCGACCATACGAACCTCGCCCTTGGCATCCACATGCGTTAGCTCGTCGCGGCGGGCGTCGCGAGCGGGCTCGGCAGCAGCGCCGGCAGACGGCTGTGCGGTCGCGTCGGCGTTGCCAGCATTCGCCGCAGCCGTGACTTTGTGGGCAGACATCGCGGCCCTGCGAGCGGCCTTGGTGGCATCGGCGTACCTGCTCTTGGCCATATGATCCTCCTCCGATTTGGGACATAAATCGTTGCGTGCCCTCAATTATCGCGTGTTCCTGCGGTTTGTGGGCCACGGCATCGCGCCAAATCGAAAGCACCTGCATATCATCACCACGGCGCAGCGCCTCACGCACCGAATACTCGGCATCGCCGAACAGGCACGGACGCACGTTGCCGTCGGCCGTCAGGCGCAGGCGGTTGCAGCTCGCGCAAAATGGTTGGACATGGCGCTGATAAAGCCGACCGTTCCCGCCGCACCCGGAAAGCGCCAATAGCGCGCGGGACCCGTGCCGGCAGGAGCGTCGGTGATGTCGAGCGGCTCGAGCTCGCCCAGGCCCACCGTGGCGGCCCCGCATTGACGCGCGCCCGTAGCTCGTCGCTCGGCACGGTGTCGCTCGCATCCCACAGCGCCGGATTGAGCGTGGGCGCATGAGGGTCCACGGCGCAATGCGAGCTCGTACGCTCGTCGCCGATGGGCATGTATTCGATGAAGCGCAGGTGAATGGGACGGTCGACGGTCAGGCGCGCGAGGGCCGCCACATCTTGGTTGAGCCTGCGCACAACAACGCAGTTGACCTTGACGGGCTCAAAGCCCCAGGCCAGCGCCGCGTCGATGCCGGCCATGGTCTGCTCGAGCCAGCCCAGGCGGGTGATCTCTTCAAACAGCACGGGGTCGAGCGTATCGAGTGAAATGTTGACGCGGTTAAGCCCGGCGTCTTTGAGCTGCGACGCCAGCTTGGGCAGCAGGGCGCCATTGGTGGTAAGCGAGATGTCCTCGATCTGCGGAATCGCGCGGATGTCGCGAATGAGCGGGATGATACGGCGGCTGACCAGCGGCTCGCCACCCGTCAGGCGCACGCGGCGAATGCCCTCCCCCGCCACCAAGCGCACAAAGTGGGCAATTTCCTCGGCACTGAGCAGCTCGTCGTGCGCGCGGGGTGCCACGCCATCGGCCGGCATGCAGTAAATGCAGCGGAAATTGCACTTGTCGGTAACGGCAATGCGCAGGTAGTTGATATCGCGGCCAAAGCCGTCATGTTGCACGTGCCCGTCCACGCAGCCCTCCCCTCACGCTGGTCTTTATTCTTTAGGGAATATAGTACCGCACGGGAAGAATAGGTCGACATGCGTACGACACGACGCAGGGCGAATGGCGTTTTCTAGCGTGAACTCGACATGGTTCAACGCACCTGCATTCAATTGGAAATGCCTACGCACGCAACTTTTTCGCCCGGTCCTCAACTCAAACCTTGACTCTACAATCGTTGTAGGGTTTTCACTACACTGGTAGCTAAACGACCAAAGCCAGAAAGTGCCCCGCCCATGGAACACGACCTCACACGCGGCAATGTCCTTAAGACCATTGCGGTCTTTGCCCTGCCCTATATGCTCTCGTACTTTTTGCAGATGCTCTACGGCATGGCCGACCTGTACATGATGGGACAGTTTAGCGGCGCGGCCGGCATCACCGCCGTGGGCAATGGCGCGCAGACGCTCTATATCATTACCGTGACGCTCGTGGGCCTGGCCATGGGAACGACAGTCATCGTCGGCCACGCCGTGGGTTCGCGCCGCTTTGACCGCGCCGAGGCCGCCATCGGCAACACCATCACGCTCTTTATGGGCGTCTCGGTGGTGCTGGCCGCCGTCTTATTTGCGTTGTGCCCGCAGATCGTGGCGCTCATTGGCACGCCGGCCGAGGCGGTCGAAGGCACCGCTGCCTACCTGCGCATCTGCTTTGTCGGCATTCCGTTTATCGCCGCGTACAACATCCTCTCGGCCATCTTTCGCGGCCTGGGCGATTCGCGCTCGCCCATGTACGTGATCGGCGTGGCGTGCATCATTAACATCGCGCTCGATTTTTTGTTTATCGGCCACATGGGACTCGGCCCCGTGGGCGCGGCGCTCGGCACGGTAACCGCCCAGACGGCAAGCGTTGCCCTCGCGCTCGTGTGGCTCAAGAGCCGCCGCACGCACATTCACCTCAAGCGCAGCGACCTGCGTCCCCAGCCCGAGGTGCTCAGCAGCATTCTTAAGATCGGCGTGCCCGTGGCCGTGCAGGACGGCTGCATCCAGGTGGCGTTTATGTTCATCACCGTCATCGCCAACCACCGAGGGCTCGTCGACGCCGCCGCCGTGGGCTTGGTCGAAAAGATGATCAGTTTTTTGTTTATCGTGCCGAGTTCCATGGGCGCCACCGTCAGCGCGCTCACGGCGCAAAACGCCGGCGCGGGCAAGGGCGACCGCGCGCGTCAGGTGCTCAAAGATGCCATGACCATCTCGGTGATATATGGCTGCCTGATCACGGTGCTGATGTGGCTGGTGGCACCGGCGTTTCTCGGCTTTTTTGCCAAGGACGCCGCGGTCGTTGCGGCCGGCACCGGCTATATGCGCAGTTATATTTTTGACGCGATCTTTGCCGGCATCCACATTTGCTTTAGCGGTTTTTTCGCTGCGTATGGCAAGAGCTACATCGGCTTTGCGCACAACGTGCTGGCAGTGGTGCTCATTCGCGTGCCCGGCGCGTGGCTGCTGTCGAACGCCTACTCCGACACGCTGTTCCCCATGGGCATCGCCTCGCCGTGCGGGTCGATTCTGTCGGTGATTATTTGCGTGGTGGCATTTACCGTACTCAACCGTCGCGGAGCTTTTGACAAGCTGATGGCGTAGCGGCTCGTTCGTGTCATACGACGGCCGCGCTGCATGGCCCCAGCGTTCCCCCGCCCACCGAAAGGAGCGGTCCCATGACCGACACGCCAACTGAACATACCGAGGGCCTGCTCCGCATTGGCGAAGTGGCGCGCATGTTTAACCTGAGCGTGGGCACGCTGCGCCATTACGAGCAGATGGGCTTGCTGGACCCGGCGCACATCGATCCGGCGAGCGGGTACCGCTACTACGGATCACGGCAGCTCTCCACCCTTAACACCATCAGCCACCTGCGCGTTCTCGACTTGCCGCTCGCACAAATCCGTGAGTTTGTGACCACGCGCGATGTGAACCTTATGCAGCGGCAGCTGGCTCAGCAGCAGGAGCTCATCGAACGCAAGCGCCGCGAACTAGAGCGCGTGTCGCGCAAGATTGACAACCGGCTTGCCCTGCTTCACGATGCCTTGAACACCGAGCTCGATACCATTTGCGCAATCGATGCACCCGAGCTTCGCTGCGCCGTGCTGCGCGAACGCGTCAACCCCACCGACGCCTATGCGCTGGAGTGGCAGATTCGTCAACTGCAGAAGGGGCAGCACGAGACCTTTGTCTTTCTGGGCAACTTGGGCGTCGGGATTGGCGCCGAGCGCCTCGCCGCCGGTGATTTTGATGGCTACGACGAGGTCTTTCTGCTGCTCGATGACACCGATGATTACTTGGGCAACGTCGAGACGCGACCTGCCGCGCGTTGCCTGACCATCAGCTTCCGCGGCACGCACGGGCAAGCGGGCCCGCGCTACGAGCGGTTGCTCGGCTATATGCACGAGCACGGCATAGTACCCGCCGGCTCCTCGCGCGAGATCGCGCTCATCGACGACATTATCAGCGACGACCCAGCAACCTACGTGACGCAGATCACGGTGCCAGTTGCCGTGGCCGAATAAAAACCTCCCGGATAGCATCGGGCCATCCGGGAGGCTCTTTAATTTGATTAATTTGGCTATCGGCGCCTTAAGCCTGGGGCACCTCACCAGTCGCAAGAATCTGCTCGAGTGCGTCCTCATCCAATACAGGCACGCCCAGCTGCTCGGCTTTGGTGAGCTTGGAGCCCGCTTTGGGGCCGGCGACCAGATAGCTCGTCTTCTTTGACACGCTGCCCGAAACCTTGGCACCGAGCACCTTGAGCGCCGCGCCCGCCTCGTCGCGGGTGCGGTTGACGAGCGTGCCGGTGAGCACGAAGGTCAGACCCGCAAGCGGCTGTGCGTCAGCAAGCTCACCCGCCACGCCAGCGTCGGCTGCGGCCTGCGCGTGCGCGGCGCCCAAGTCGACCTCGAGCGACAGGCCCGCCTGGCGCAGGCGCTCCAGCACGGCAAGGTTCTCGGGCACGGCCAGGAACTGTTCGATGCTCGCCGCAATCTTGGGACCGATGCCCTCGCACTCGGCGATGTCCTCTTCGCTTGCCAAGATGAGCTTGTCAATCGACAGGAATCGTTCGGCGATGACCTCGCCCACACTCTTGCCCACGTGGCGGATACCCAGGGCAAACAGTACGCGACCGAGCGGCCGGCTCTTGGACTTGTTGAGCTCGGCGATGATTTTCTCGGCCGTCTTGAGGCCCACCGGGATGGGGTCACCCTTCTTGACGCCCTTTTTGCTGTTGGAGCTGGCATACACGCGACCCGTGTCTAGGCCGGCGATGTCGTCGACCGTGAGCTGGTAGAAGTCGGCGACATCGTGGATCAGGCCAGCAGCGATCATCTTGTCGACAATCTCGTCGCCCAGGCCGTCCACGTCCATGCAGCCGCGGCTCACCCAGTGGAGCAGGCGCTCCTTGAGCTGCGCCGGGCAGTCGATGGACACGCAGCGATATGCCACCTCGCCATCCTCGTGGACCACGGGGCTGCCGCACACGGGACAGACCTCTGGCATGTGCCAGTCGACCGAATCGGCCGGGCGTTTGTCGAGCACCGGCCCCACGACCTCGGGAATCACGTCGCCCGCCTTGTGCACGATGATGGTATCGCCCTCGCGCACGTTTTTGCGGCGGATCTCGTCGATGTTGTGCAGCGTGGCGCGCGCGATGGTGGAACCGGCGACCGTCACCGGGTCGAACTCGGCGACCGGCGTGAGCACACCGGTGCGGCCCACCTGGATGCGAATCTCGCGCAGGATGGTCTGCTTTTCCTCGGGCGGGAACTTAAAGGCAATGGCCCAGCGCGGTGCGCGGGCGGTAAAACCTAGGTCGAGCTGCTGCTGGAAGCTGTCAACCTTTACGACCACGCCGTCGATGTCGTAGTCCAGGTCGCCGCGGTGCTCGAGCGCCTGGGCACAGAACTCGTGGACCTCGGCCGGCGCGGCGCAACGAGCCACGTTGGGGTTGACGCTAAAGCCGGCGTTGCGCAGCCAGTCGAGAAATTCGCGCTGGCTGTGGACGTGCAACGGGTCGGTATCGGCAATGGCATAGATAAAGGTGGCCAAGTCGCGACGCGCCGTGACCTTGGGGTCTTTTTGGCGCAAGGATCCTGCAGCGGCGTTGCGCGGGTTGGCGAAGGGGTCGCGGCCCTCGGCATCGGCCTCTTCATTCAGACGTACAAAGCTGCCTTTGGGCATATAGACCTCGCCGCGTACCTCAATGGTGCGCTCGCGGTCGGCGCCCATGTGGGCGAGCGCCGGCTCGGACAGGTGCATGGGCACATCCTTGATGGTACGGACGTTGAGCGATACGTCCTCGCCCGTGGTGCCATCGCCACGTGTGGCCGCGCGCACAAAGGTGCCGTTTTGATAGGTAAGCGCCACGCCCAGACCGTCGATCTTAAGCTCGCAGGTATAGGTGACGCTGCCGGCACCGAGCGCATCCTCGGTGCGTTGGAGCCATGCGTCGAGCTCGTCCAGATCCATGGCATCGTCCATGGAATACATGCGCGCCATGTGCGTTACCGGCGTAAACTGCTCGCTCACGTAGCCGCCCACGCGCTGGGTATAGCTGTCGGGCGTCACCAGGTCAGGATAGGCCGCCTCGATCTCCTGCAGCTCAACGAGCATTTTGTCAAAGGCGGCGTCCGTGATCTCGGGCGCATCGAGCATGTAGTAGCGATAGGCATGGTAGTCGAGCTCGTGGCGCAGCTCGGCCGCGCGTGTTGCCGCTTGGGCACGGACATCGGTCGGTGCGGTGGCTTCCGCGGTCGTGGGCGTTTCGGTATCGATGTCCACGCCGTCACCAAACAGGCTCGATTGCTCCATAGCGGCACTCCTTCGCTCGATTTCAAACGGATACTAGAGTACCACCGGTCGCAATGAGGCCGAATAGCGGTCTCGCACCGCACCGAATCGGCAGCCGCCAGACTGGGGTGGACAGTTAGTTCAGATACGTATAAATCCTAGAGCTGGATCAGGCACGAACACCCCTGTTTCAACTAATTTGGGCTCCCTGAGACCATGTAAACGTCCCGCTCTCCCTCCCAAACGCCCATTCAAGCCCCATCCCAATCAAAAATTGCTCAAAACGCATCCCAAGCTGCCCCAGATTTATACGTATCTGAACTAACTGTCCAGGCCATTCCGAACCAAGTCTCTTACCAGCCACAAGTGATCCGTTTTCCTCGTCCCCAAGGGATCATCGCGAAAAGAGGGGGCTGCCCCGCGTTGGCGGGACAGCCCCCTCTGGCTTCGATATGTGTGGAGTGGCTCGTTAGTAACCCTGACCGTAGCCCTGGCCCTGGCCCTGCTGGCCTAGCAGCTCCTCCAGGTACTGGCGCAGCTGTTCGTCGGTAATACCGCCGTTGCCGGTGTCGGTCGCGCTGTCGTCCTGCTGCTGGTTCTGCAGCTCCTCGTCGGAGCCCAGTTCAACCGTGACCTTCTTCTCTTCCTTGCCGCGCATGAGCGTGATCTCGACCTTCTCGCCCACCTCGTGGCTGCGCAGTGCGATGATCAGGCCATCGGCGCTCGTGATCTCATCGTCGCCCAGCTTGGTGATGACATCGCCCTCCTGAATGCCGGCCTTGGCAGCAGGACCATCCTCAACGACGCTCGCCACATACGCGCCGCTATCGGTGCTCAGCTTGTTGGTGCGGGCGTTGAGCGCGTTGACGCTCGAAAGCGTAGCGCCCATGTACGGATGCACCGGCGTCTTGCCGTCGATGATCTGGTCGGCAATGTTCTTGGCATAGTTGACCGGAATGGCAAAGCCCACGCCCGAGCTGGAGCCCGAATAGCTCTCGATGAGCGAGTTGATACCCACGAGCTCACCATTGTCGTTGACGAGCGCGCCGCCGGAGTTGCCCGGGTTGATAGCGGCGTCGGTCTGAATCATGTTGGCATAGATGGTATTGCCGCTGGTAGAGCTCATGGCCGTGGAGCGATACAGCGCCGACACGATACCCGTGGAGACAGACTGCTCGTTGCCAAACGGCGAACCGATCGCCATGACCCACTCGCCCACGTTGAGCTTGGAGGAGTCACCGATCTCGATCGGGGTGAGCTTGGAGGCATCGGCATCCTTGAGCTTGATGACGGCGAGGTCGCTCGAGGCATCGCTGCCCACGAACTCGGCCTCATAGGTGGTGCCGTCGTCCATGGTCACCACGTACTGGTCGTAACCATCGACCACGTGGTTGTTGGTGAGGATGTGGCCCTCGGTATCGAGCACCACGCCCGAACCGACGCTGCCCGAGCTATCCGACTCGTCGGCAGACTGCGAAAGCGAGCCATTCTGGCTGCCGCTCGAAGTTGCGGTGATGGAAACGACGGAGGGCAGCGCCTTGGCAGAGACGGCCTCGGCCAGCGTGGTGTCCTCGGAGTCGATGGTGATCTTTTGCGTCGACGAACCCGAAGCGCCCGCCGTCACGGCATTCTTACCGCCGCCGATATCGAGCGTGCCACTCATAATGAGCGCAATGACCAGCAAGGCTCCGCAGGCACAGCCGGCGAGTGCCGTAATAAAGATCGGCAGCTTTTTGGTCTTGGTCTTGACCACCGTATGCTTGTTCACGACCTGCGCACCGCCCAGCGGCTTGCCGGTCTGCGTGTCGTAGGCCTGCACGTAGGGAATGTTGCTGTCGGCAGGCGTCGACTCTACCTGCACGCGCGGCTGCTGCTGGGTCTCGCCGGCATTGCCCGCATCCTGAGGACGCTGGGAATCGTTCTCGCTCATGGCTGCGATCCTTTCGTCAAATAACCAAAGGCCCGCCAAACATGTGGCGGGCCATCATTGTTCACGTTGAGTTGTACCCCAATATGCGGGCGAACGTGTATGAGAACGCAATCCTTTAGGAAGGCTTAAGTTCTGTTGCAGACCCGAAAGGGACCCCCACCTGTGGCAAAGCCACCACAAAGGCGCCTGCCCCCTTTGTGGTGGAAATCTAGTCCTTAAACAGATAGCCCACGCCGCGGACGGTGGTGATGTGCGCCGCGATCTGCGGGCCCACCTTGGAGCGGATGCGTCGGATATGCACATCGACGGTACGCGTACCGCCGCAGTACTCAAAGCCCCACACGCGGTGCAGCAGCACCTCGCGGCTGTAGGCGCGGTTGGGGTGCGTGGCCAAAAAGCTCAGCAGCGAGTACTCCATCAACGTCAGGTCGATGGGCTCGTTATCGAGCGTCACCTGGTAGGTAGCCAGGTTGATCTCGAGGTTATCGATGTTGAGCACATCGTCGGCGGTGACGGTCTCCTCCTCGCCCATCAGGCGCTGCGCGCGAGCCTTGAGCTCGTTGGGCGTCGCCGTGGGGCATACAAAGTCGGCATGCGCGTGATTGGGCAGGCGCAGGGTGCCGAGCGCCTCGTCGTCGACGATCACCAGCATGGGGACGCCACCGCGGTCGTCAAGCCACTTGGCAATCTGATCGATGCGGTCGCTGCGGATGCCATCGGAATCGAGGATCAGCAGGTCAAAGTCGTGCGCCGCAGTCGGCGAATCGGGGGTGGCCAGGCTCACCTCGACACCCAGGGTGGTCGTCAAGCTGCGGGCAAACTCGTGGAAGCGCGTCGTGCGCGCCATGAACAGGGCACTCTTTTCGGACATATCGGCCTCCATAAAAATGAGCTCAATCGTACTGGGACAAGCCAGCGCGATTAGGAGTTCGCCAGGTAGTGCTTGATCTCCCATTCGGTGATCGTGGATTCGAACTTATGCCACTCGTCACGCTTCTTTTTGAGGAAGAAGCCGTGGATGTGATCGCCGAGGGCATCCTTCATAAACTGCGAGTCCTCAAAGACGTCGAGTGCCTCTTTAAGCGAGCGCGGCAGCGGCGTGTAACCGGCCTCGAGCATCTGGCGGTCGTTGAGCTTAAGCGTCTCGGCCGTGGCCTCGGGCGGGAGCTCCAGCTTGCGCTCAATGCCGTCGAGACCAGCCGCCAGCGTGACGGCGTTGACCAGATACGGGTTGGCCATGGGATCGGGGCTACGAAGCTCGATGCGCGTGGACAGCTGCTTGCCGGGCTTGTAGACCGGGATGCGAACCATGCTTGCGCGGTTGCGCAAGCCCCACGTGGCGTACTGCGGCACGGAGTCGCCGCTCGTGGTGATGCGCTTGTACGAGTTGACGGTGGGGTTGGTGATGGCGCTGATCTCGCGCGCGTGCGCCAGGATGCCGGCCATGTAATGCTTGGCAATATCGGAGAGGTGGTACTTCTCGTCGTCCTCGCCCCAAAAGACGTTGTTGCCGTCGTGGTCGAACAGCGACTGATGCAAAAACATGGCGCTGCCGTCCTCGCCCGCCAACGGCTTGGGCATAAAGGAGGCGTGGCAGCCGCTCTCGTAAGCCTGCTGCTTAATGATGAGCTTGGCCGTGGTAATGGCGTCGGACATGCTCAGGGCCTCGGCGTGGCGCAGGCTCATGCCGTGCTGCGAGCGACCGGCGGCATGGAAGGTGTACTCCACGGGCACGGACATCTTCTCGAGCGTAAGGACCGTGTTGCGGCGCAGATCGCGAGCGGCATCGCTCACCGAAAGATCGAAGTAGCCCACGTTGTCGAGAGGCTCGGGCGTGTGCTCGTCGGGGAAGTAGTAATACTCCAGCTCGGCGCCCACGTTGAGCAGATAGCCGGCTTTCTCGGCCTTGCGGAACATGCGACGCAACGCATCGCGCGGATCGCCGGCGAAGGGCTTGCGGTCGGGGGTGCACACATCGCAGAACACGCGGGCAACGCCGTTATGGCTCGGACGCCACGGCAGGATCTGGAAGGTCGAAGCATCGGGAAACGCCAGCATATCGGCTTCCTCGGGCGTGGCAAAACCCTCGATGGCGGAGCCGTCAAAGCCAATGCCCTCCTCAAATGCGACCTCGAGGTCCTCGGGGCTAATGGCAAAGTTTTTGAGGCGGCCGAGAATGTCGACAAACCACAGACGCACAAAGCGGATGTCACGCTGCTCTACGGAGCGGAGTACGTAATCGATGTTCTGCTGGTTCATGTCGCTCCCCTTTCTTTCGGGCGGGTTTCGACTGGTCTATACCGCAGATACTATCGCAGAAAAATGTTTCCGCAGGGTTAAAGCGTATCAAGCGCTCAAAAAACGTGCGCGAGCAGGCGGGTGCCAAGCACGAACGAATGGTTAGCGCGAGGTCGAAGCGCGGTGTTCAATGTGACCGGGGATCTCGATGCGCTTGGGGGCGAGCCTTGCGGCCTCGCCCACCGTGGTGGTGACCACATCGATGCGATCGGACAGACGCTCGACTACGCGCTTGGCAATGGTGACGGTGTCCTGCGCGGCCGTGGTCACGCCGCCAAAGAGCACGTGGTTCCAGGGATAGTCGTCAAACGTTGCGATCTTGAGACCCGCCGGCAACGAGGGTCCCAACTGTGCCAGCGCCTCGGTCAGACGCAGAAAGACCAGGCCGTTGACGGCGATAAGGCCGAGCTTTTTGCCCGCATAGTCGCGGATGGCCTCGTCCAGGCGGCCGACACCCGCGGCGCCACCGTCGGCCAGGGTGACGACCTCGCCGGTCAGGCCGAGACGCGAGAGCTCGTCGGCAAAGGCCTCGGCGCGCTCGCGACGCACGGGGCTGTCGTCGCTTGCCTCGGTGAGCAGGCACAGGTGCTCGCTGCCCGCGGCGACCAAGGCGTCTACCAGGCCGGCGACCAACTCGCGGTTGTTAGAGGTCACCAGATCGATGCCGCCATTGGCAACATCGCGGTCGAGCAGAACGACAGGCAGGCGCCCCGCGGCCGCGGCGATCGCCTTGTCGTTGCCACCACAGGTGTTGACGATCAGGCCGTCCACGCCGGCATCGATAAGTCTGGTGAGCGACTCTGCCTCCTTGGCGGGGTCGTTGCCGCTAATGGCCGTCATGAGCGAGCTGCCGCGCGCGGCGGCGCTGGCGGAAAGCCCTTCGAGCATGGCGCTGGAGAACGGGTTAGCAATGTCGGCCAAGATCACGCCGATGAGGTTGGTACGCGAGCTGCGCAGATTGCGCGCGGCGGCACGTGGACGATAGCCGGTGCGCTCGATAACCGCCGCGATGCGAGCGCGGGTTTCCTCGGTCATCTGCCCGGGACGGTTGTTGAGATAGCGCGAGACCGTGGCCGGGCTCACGCCCGCCTCGGCGGCAATGTCCTTGATTCTCATCTGCGCCATAGCGCACCCCGTTTCCCAATTGTCGGCAGTCTGAGCCATTTTAGGCATTTTTTAAAAATCTCGCTTGCAAAACGCTGTAGGTGGGCAGCATCGTTTTTACGTCTTGAGCAGATGCGGTGATGGGCTAGATATTCGAGTCTTTAGGCAGCTCAAAGTAGTCGGGATGCAAGGCGATAACCGGGCCCTGCTCCTCGGGCATCAGATGCAGATGTGTCTCTGCCAGGTAGCTCGCCGTGTCGGTATCGCCCCTCTTAATGGCCTCGAGAATCCGGCGATGCTGCCGACGAATCGGCTCCCAATCCAGATCCTGCGACACCATACGCAACCAGTTGTAGCGCTCAAAATGTGTGTTGACGCTCTTCATCCAATCCCACAACATGTGGCGACCGGCAATCTCAAAACACGTCTCATGGAACAGATTGTCCAGATCGAAAAAGCGACGCGTTTCGCTATGGTCGAGCGACTCGGACTCGGCAAGAATCTGCTCGAGCCGCTGCTTTTGCTCGGGCGTGGCGGCAGAGCAGCATTTAATGAGCACGCTTCTCTCGAGTTTCTCTCGCAAGAAACAGGCGTTTTCGGCGCGCTCCATGCTGATTTTTGAGACATAGGTGCCGCTTTTGGGACGCGTTTCCACCAGCTCCTGCTCACGCAAGCGCACAAAGGACTCGCGAATGGGCGTGCGCCCGATTCCCGTCTCCTTTTCCAGACCAATCGCCGAAAGGCGCGTGCCGGGCTTGAGCTCGGCATAGATGATCTTGGAGCGCAATGCGTTGTATGCCTGATCTTGCAGGCTCTGATAATGCTGGTGCTGTTCCATAAAGCCCTCGAATGAAGCTCACGGTTTGTCGAATATCACCACGTAATACTATCGCATCCCCCATTCCCTCAGTTGCGGTGAAATAGGGCGCGCTCACGTCGCCAGGATCACAAGAACAAGCGGCGGCATCCCGAAACCCGGGACACCACCGCTGTTTTGCTATCGGATGGCGCAGAGACGCCCCCCTCATGCGCCAGGGGATTGATTAGAGCTCGCAGGCGACCTTGTAGCCATCGCCGATGGCGTCGCGGATGTTGCCGCACTTCTGGGCATCGCCCAGCACGTGGGTGACAACGCCGGCAGCGGCAAGGTCATCGGCAAGCTTGGTATTGGGGCGGTAGCCCATGGCAAGCACCAGCGTATCGGCATCGGCGATGGTGTGGATCTGGCCATCCTTTTCGTAACTGATGGTGTCCTCGGTAATCTCGGTCACCTTGGCCTCGGTCAGCACGTGAACGCCCTTGGAGAGCATGCGCGTGATGAGCACCGCGCGACCGGCACCGCCCTCGTTGGCGGCGAGCGTCTTGGTCATCTCAATGACGGTGACATCGCGATTGGCCGGCGACAGGTCGTTGACCAACGGGGCCAGGTAATCGGCCGTCTCGCAGCCGACGGTGCCGCCGCCCACGATGACGATCTTCTTGCCCGGGAAGGCCTTGCCGCCCAGCAGGTCGTCAGCCGTCATAACCTGCTTAAAGCCCTGCATAAAGGCTGGAGCGATGGGCTCGGCGCCATAAGCCAGGACAACCTCGTAGCCCGCGTAATCGCGCTGAATGTCCTCGGCCGAAAGCTCGGTACCAAAGACGCACGTGACGCCGGCCTCGGTCAGGCGACGGTACTGATACTTGATCACGCGGGTGAGTTCCTGCTTTGCCGGCGGAACGGCTGCGATGCGCATTTCGCCGCCCGGCTCATCCTGCTTGTCCACGAGCACCACGTTATGACCGCGCTTGGCGGCAATGTAGGCCGCCTCCATGCCCGCGGGGCCGGCGCCCACGACGAGCACGTTCTTAGCCTCGGCGGCAGGCTCGTAGCCGGCCTCGTCGCGCTCCACGTCCGGGTTGACGGTGCAGGAGATGCGCTTGCCGAACATGATGCCGTTCAGGCAGCGCAGGCAGCCGATGCAGGGACGAATCTCGTCGGCGTTGCCGGCAGCCGCCTTGTTGCAGAACTCGGCATCGCACAGATTGGCGCGGCCCATCATGCAGATGTCGGCAGCGCCGTCCTCGATCAGCTCCTCGGCAATCCATGCCTCGTTGATGCGGCCCACGGTGGCAACGGGAATGTTCACATGCTTTTTGATCTCGCGCGAGCAAGCGGCGTGCGAAGCCTGCTGCGTGCCAGCGGCGGGAATTGCAGAGCCGCGCTTGATGGTGGTACCGCCCGACACGTGAATCATGTCGACGCCGGCCTTCTCCAGGCGACGCGAGACGTAGATCATGTCGTTGAGGGTCAGGCCGCCATCGGTGTACTCGTCGCCCGAGATACGGACGTCGATGATGAAGTCCTTGCCGCAACGCTCGCGAATCTCGGCGATGACCTCGAGCAAGAAGCGCATGCGGGCGTCGAGCGAGCCACCGTACTCGTCGGTACGCTTGTTATAGAGCGGGGTCAAAAAGCCGCCGAGCATGCCATGGGCGTGCGCCGCATGGACCTCGACGCCATCGACGCCGGCCTTCTGCATACGCACGGCGGCGTCGCCGAACTGATGCGTGAGCTCGTGGATCTCATCGACCGTGATGGGGCGCGGCGCCTCGCGGGCATAGGAGGGGCCCACAAAGGACGGAGCGATCAGGCGCGGCGTGCCCGGAATGTTAAAGGCCATGTAGGCGGGGTGGAAGAGCTGCGGCATGATCTTGCAGCCGTACTCGTGGACGGCCGCGGCGAGCTTTTCCCAGCCGGGGATAAACGAGTCGTCGTAGCAGCACATATCACCCGGCAGATAGGTATAGGTGGGCTCGACCGTCACGACCTCGGTGATGATCAGGCCCACGCCGCCCTTGGCACGGGCGCGGTAATGATCGACCAAGTCTTCGGTCACATAGCCATGATCGGCCAGGTTGGTAGACACCGGCGGCATAAAGACGCGGTTCTTGACCTCGGTCGTACCGACCTTGATCGGGCTAAAGAGCATCGGATAGGCGGAGGACTCCATGCAGGCTTCCTTTCGTTTGAGCCGCTCGGCGGCAGTTGCTGACATATCTATCGTATCAGCAACCGCCATATCTGCACTCGCTCGCATTCCTCACCTTCAATCCCAACCCTCACAAAAAAGTTGCGGTGGAATACGGAGTAGATGAGGCTTCTGACAGCCAAAACGGTCCGTATTTCACCGCAACTGATGGGCGGGGTGGAATTGAGGGCTCAGATAGTCAGTCATGCCCTCATCCGCCACTCCCTCACCTACAGCACGCCGTCCAGCATAAGGTTCACCTTAAGCACGTTGACCGTGGGCTCGCCGAACACGCCGAGGAAACGGCCCTTGGTGCACGCGGCGATGATGTCGCGCACCTCGTCCTCACTTTTGCCCGTGGCCTTGGCAAGGCGCGGAACCTGGTACTCGGCGGCATCCGGAGAGATTTCCGGATCAAGGCCTGAACCCGAGCACGTCACCAGGTCGACGGGCACGGCGTCCATATCGGCATCGGGGTTGGAGGCGCGGATCTTCTTCACACGCGCATCTATCAGCTGCCGATACTCCTCACTCGCCGGGGACAGGTTGGACGGGGCACCATACGCCATGAGCTCGCCGTCTTCGCCTTCGACAATTGACACGTTCTGGATACGACCCCACATGTGGGCTTCGTCATCGAAGTTCTGGCCGATGAGCTCGGAACCCACAACCTTGCCGCCGACCGTAATGAGCGATCCGTTCGCCTGGTACGGAAACGCAAGCTGAGCGATGCCGGTCACGACGAGCGTGTATCCCAGGCCGCAGACGATGGTAAACAGCGCGAACACGCCAAGTGCGCGCGATGCGATACCTTTGAACATACAAACCTCCACTTACATAATGCCGCAGAACGCGAGCAGCATGTCGATGAGCTTGATGAATACGAACGGGGCAACGATGCCGCCCAGACCCCACACGAGCAGGTTGTGGGTCAGCAGCTGTCCGGACGGGACCTCGCGGTATTTAACGCCCTTCAGCGCGGCCGGGATTAGCGCGACGATAACGAGCGCGTTATAGATGATGGCCGAAAGAACCGCGGACAGCGGGCTTGTCAGACCGAGGATGTTGAGTGCGCCAAGGCCCGGGTAGATCGGCGAGAACAGCGCCGGGATGATGGCGAAATACTTGGCGACGTCGTTGGCGACCGAGAAGGTCGTGAGCGAGCCGCGGGTCATGAGCAGTTGCTTGCCGATACGCACGACCTCGATGAGCTTGGTGGGGCTGGAGTCGAGGTCGACCATGTTGCCGGCCTCCTTGGCGGCCTGAGTGCCGGTGTTCATGGCCACGGCGACGTCCGCCTGGGCGAGCGCCGGCGCATCGTTGGTGCCATCGCCGGTCATGGCGACCAGGTGGCCCTCACGCTGGAACTCGCGGATCTTCTCGAGCTTGCCTTCAGGGGTGGCCTCGGCCAGGAAGTCGTCCACGCCCGCCTCGGCGGCGATGGCGGCCGCCGTGAGCGGGTTATCGCCCGTCACCATGATGGTCTTGATACCCATGCGGCGCAGGTCGGCGAACTTCTCCTTCACGCCGGACTTGATGATGTCCTTAAGGTAGACGACACCCAGCACACGTCGGTCCTTTGCCACGACCAACGGGGTGCCGCCCACCTTCGCAATGCGTTCGACGGCCTCGTCGCACTCCTTCGAGAACACTCCTCCGGCAGCCTCCACATAAGCGCGAACGGAATCGGCCGCACCCTTGCGAATCTCGCTGCCGGCGTAGTTCACACCGGACATGCGGGTCGCCGCGGTGAAGGGGATGAACTCCATGCCCTTATCCTCGAGCGTGCGGCCGCGCAGCCCAAACTGCTCCTTGGCGAGCACGACGATGGAGCGGCCCTCGGGGGTCTCATCCGCCAGAGAGGACAGCTGCGCGGCATCGGCGAGTTCTGCCGGATCGACACCGTCGACCGGAATGAACTCAGCGGCCTGTCGGTTGCCCAAGGTGATGGTACCGGTCTTATCGAGCATGAGGATGTCGACGTCGCCGGCGGCCTCGATGGCGCGGCCGGACATGGCCAGCACGTTGGCCTCGTTCAGTCGGCTCATGCCGGCGATGCCAATGGCGGACAGCAGCGCACCAATGGTGGTGGGCGCCAGACAGACGAGCAAGGCAACGAGCGTGGTCACAGCGGTGGGGTTCGCCATACCGTTGAGCCCTGCAGAGAAACTCGAGTAGCAGTACAGTGCGAGCGTCACGAGGATGAAGATGACGGACAGAGCAACCAGAAAGATCTCGAGCGCGACCTCGTTGGGGGTCTTCTTGCGGGCGGCGCCCTCGACCATGGCGATCATCTTATCCAGGAAGCTCTGGCCAGGCTCGCTGGTGATTTTCACCACAATCCAATCGGAAAGCACGGTAGTGCCGCCAGTGACGGCAGAACGGTCGCCGCCAGCCTCGCGAACCACGGGTGCAGACTCGCCGGTGATGGCCGACTCATCAACCGAGGCGGCACCCTCGATGACATCGCCGTCTCCCGGAATCTGCTCGCCGGCGCGCACGACCACCAGATCCCCGCGTGAGAGCTCGGTACCGGGAACGACCGTGAAGCGGTCCTTATCCTCGACGGACTCGATGCGATGGGCCTCGACGTCCTTTTTCGCCGCGCGCAGGGAGTCTGCCTGCGCCTTACCGCGGCCCTCGGCAAGTGCCTCGGCAAAATTTGAAAAGAGGTCGGTCAGCCAGAGAATGACGGCAATGGCGATCACATAGTACGTGGGGACGCCGGCGTCCTGTACCCCAAAAATAGAGGCGATGGCCAGAATGGAGGTCATGGCGGCCGAAAGCCACACCAGGAACATAACCGGGTTTTGGACCTGGACACGGGGGTCAAGCTTGGCAAATGAATCGCGCACCGCGCGGCTCATCATGTCTTTTTGCATAGCCATAAATCTGCGACTCCTTTACGCAACCATCTGGAAGAATTCGGCAACGGGACCAAGCGCCAATGCCGGGAAGAAGCTCAGGGCGCCAATCAGCAGAACGACGAATACCAGCAGAAACACGAACATGGCATTGGTGGTGGAAAGCGTGCCGGCGCTCTCGGCGACCTTGCCCTTCCCGGCCAGCGAGCCCGCAATGGCGAGCGTGCCCACAATCGGCAGGAACCGCGCGAACAGCATCTCGATACCCAGCAGCACATTGATCCACGGGGTGTTGCAGTTCATGCCTGCAAACGCCGAGCCGTTGTTGCCGCCGCATGAGGTGAAGGCATACAGCACCTCGGAGAAGCCATGCGCCCCGCCGTTGTTGAGTTGGTCGACAAGACCGGGCACTATGCAGGCGATAGCGGAGCTCACCAGAATGGCGAACGGAGTGGCGAGACACAGAACCACCGCCCAGCGCATCTCGGTCGGCTCGATCTTCTTGCCCAGGAACTCGGGCGTGCGGCCGACCATAAGGCCGGCGATAAACACCGTGAGGATGGCGAAGCCGATCATGCCGTACAGGCCGCAGCCCACGCCGCCGAACACCACCTCGCCCAGCGCTATCTGGAGCATCTGGACAAACCCGCCGAGCGGGGTGTAGGAGTCGTGCATGGAGTTGACCGAGCCGTTGGAAGCAGCCGTCGTGAAAGCGGACCAGGTGGAAGAGGAGGCGATGCCAAAGCGGCTCTCCTTGCCCTCCATGTTGCCGCCGGCCTGGCCGTCGGTCATCTCGATATTGACCGCTCCGCCATCGGCCAGCTGCGGGGTGCCCGCATGTTCGTTGACGGCGATGATGCCGGTGAAGATCACCAGCAGGATGAACATGGCGGCAAAGATAGCCTTGCCCTGCTTGGTGTTCTTGACGCCGATACCGAAGGTGAAGCAGCAGGCGGCCGGGATCAGCAGCAGGATGGTCATCTCGATGATGTTGGTGAAGGCACTGGGGTTCTCATACGGATGGGCGGAGTTCACGCCGAAGAAGCCGCCGCCGTTGGTGCCGGACTGCTTGATGGCGACCTGAGGAGCCGCGGGACCCTGGGGCAGGAACTGCTCGGTGACCACGCGCGCGCCCTCGACAACCTTGCCGTCGACCTTGACCGTGTCGCCCTCGATCTGGGCGCCGTCGATGACGCTCCAGCCGCCGTCTGCATTAGGCTGGACAGCGACGGGCTCTACGAGCTCAGCCTTCTGAGCCGGCTGGAAGTTGGAGATGACGCCACCGGCAGCCAGGCAGATGCCGAACACGAGGTTCAGCGGGATGAGCACATACAGGACGGTGCGGGTGAGGTCGACCCAGAAGGAACCCAGACCCTGCTCCTTGACCTGACGGAAGCCGCGGATCAGCGCGAACATGACCGCGATACCGGTGCCAGCGGAAACGAAGTTCTGCACGGTGAGGCCCATGAACTGCACAAAGTAGGACAGGGTGGTCTCACCGGAATAGGATTGCCAATTGGTGTTGGTTATGAAGGAAGCGGCCGTATTGAACGACAGATCCCACGGCACACCCGGCAGGTGCTGGGGATTGCCTGGCAAGAAGGACTGAAGCGCCTGGAGTGCCACAAGAGCCACGAGGCCGATCCCCGAAAAGACCAGCACGCTCGCCAGATAGCGCCTACACCCCATCTGCTCTGCCGCGTCGATGCGAAGCAGACGATAGACGCCACGCTCCACAGGAGCAATCACAGGCGACAGGAACGTATGCTCACCATCCATGATATGGGCCATGAATCGACCGAGCGGAACGGCCAGGACGACGAGCACGGCAAAGTACAAGATGTACTGAATCGCAGCGTCCATAGTTTACGAATCACTCCTCATCAGAATGTAGATGTCATAGATAAAGAGTCCAATGCAGACGACTCCGATAATGGGAATGAGGATGTCCATTACCGCCCCTTTCACGCGCGGTCCGATGTCTCGGACGCCTGCTCTCGCAAGCGTCTGGGGACAGTAAACGCTTCTAGGGATTAAAGAGGCGTGAGGGCTGGGGCTCACGACCTTAAGATGCCGTAAAGATGCAGGTAGAAAGCACTATTGCGGCTGCAGTGCGCCTATACTCGACCTCGCGAGCATACAGTGGCGCCCTCGCCGCGTATGCACGCATGGACAACGCTTCAGAAAGGCTACGCTATGCAGCGCGACGCATCGGACACTCGCGTCAATCCAGACCTCATCCTAAAGGCAATTGAGAAAGACGAGGTCGCCGATGACGCTCGAACCAGCCGGGGACACCTCAAGATTTTCTTTGGCTACGCTGCTGGCGCAGGCAAAACCTATGCGATGCTTCAAGCCGCCCACGCCGCCAAGCGGCGAGGTGTCGACGTCGTCGCGGGATACATCGAGCCGCACGAACGTCCGGCAACTGCCCATCTTGCACAAGGGCTTGAGAACGTGCCCTGTAAACTCATCGAGCACAACGGCATTGCGCTCAGCGAGTTCGACCTAGATGCGGCTATCGAACGCGCCCCTCAGCTCATCCTTGTCGACGAGCTCGCCCATACGGATGCACCGGGGTCTCGCCACGACAAACGCTATCAAGACGTCGAGGAACTTCTACATGCGGGCATCGACGTCTATACGACCGTGAACGTTCAGCATATCGAGAGCCTAAACGACATGGTTGCATCCATCACCGGCGTTGTCGTGAGCGAACGAATCCCCGACCGTATCTTCGATGATGCCGACCAGGTCGAGCTCGTCGACATAGAGCCCGAAGATCTACTTGAGCGCCTTCGCGCCGGCCTCGTCTACCGTCCCGCACAAGCCGACCGAGCGCAACAGCATTTTTTTACCGTCGAGAACCTCACCGCACTCCGAGAAATCGCGCTGCGCCGCTGCGCCGATCGCACCGGCTACCTCACAGACGCCGCACGCGTACTGGGAAACCGTGACTACTACACCAGGGAGCGTATCTTAGTCTGTGTCTCCCCGGCGCCGACCAATCCCCGCATCGTCCGTGCCGCCGCACGCATGGCGAAAGCGTTTCGCAGCGAGCTCGTCGCCCTGTTCGTAGAGAGCCCGCGCGCGCAGGCCATGAGCGATAATGAGCGCGCCAAGCTTGCAGCCAATATCGCCCTGGCCGAACAGCTCGGAGCACATATGGAAACCGTCTATGGCGACGACATCGCGTTTCAGATCTCCGAGTTCGCGCGCCTGTCGGGTATTTCGAAGATCGTCATGGGGCGCACGGGCGAGCGTAGCAGCGTCCGTCAGGCCCTCTTCGGCCGCAAATCTCTCGTAGAACAGCTCATAACATTCGCC
Organism: Collinsella sp. TF09-1AT; assembly: GCF_003436895.1. Lineage (NCBI taxonomy): Bacteria > Bacillati > Actinomycetota > Coriobacteriia > Coriobacteriales > Coriobacteriaceae > Collinsella > Collinsella sp. TF09-1AT. The sequence continues at coordinate 260,737 of NZ_QSRC01000002.1, forward strand.
CCGAACCTCGACATTTACATCATTCCAGACCAGTCGACTCCGCCCTCCCGGCCCGAAGAACGCCGCCGTGCGCTCGCCCTGCAGCCGCCCAGCAGCCGTGACGTGCTTCGCACGCTGGCCCTCTCTCTTGTCGCCACGGCGATCGGCACGGCTTTCCGCCATCTGGGTTTTGCCGATTCCAGCATCATATCCCTCTATATCCTCACGGCCCTGCTGACCGCCGTCACCACGACGGGGCGCATCTGCACGATCGTATCGAGCGTGCTCTCTGTAGTGCTTTACAACTTCTGCTTCGTCACGCCTCTGTTTTCGCTCGCCAGCTACGACCGAAGCTATCTGGTCACGTTCGGCATCATGTTCGCTACCGCTATGGTCGCCGGCGAGTTAACTGCGCGCATCGCCGACAACGCCCGGACCTCCGCCGAGAACGCATTCAAAACGCGCGTACTCCTCGAAACGAACCAGCTCTTGCAGCAAGCCCATAGCGCGGAGGAGTGCGCCCGCGTCGCCATGAACCAACTCATCAAACTGCTAAAACTCGACGTGGTCTTCTACACCGCCGAACACGGCACGCTCGGCAAGACGCTCTATGAGTCCGCTGGCACCGAAAACCGATCCGCGTCGCTGCTCACCGACTACGAGCGCGCCGTTGCAACCTGGACCTACACCAACAACAAGCGCGCGGGCGCAAGCACGCGGACCCTGCCTGAGGCGCGCTGTCTCTACCTCGCGGTTCGCACCGGCGACAAGGTATTCGGTGTCATCGGCATCGCCCTGGAGGGGCGCGAGATCGAAGCCTTCGAGCATTCGATCGTCCTATCTATCGTAGGTGAATGCGCCTTGGCGCTCGAAAGCGACCGAGCAGCGCAAGAGCGCGAAGAAGCTGCGGTCTTGGCGAAAAACGAGCAGCTGCGCGCCAACCTTTTGCGCTCCATCGGCCACGATTTGAGGACACCCCTCACGGCTATATCCGGATCTGCGGCAATCCTTCGGAAGAGCGACGAGAAGCTCAGCCTCGAACAACGCTGCGATCTTGCCGATGCCATCTACGACGACTCCCTCTGGCTTATCGATACCGTGGAGAACCTCCTCGCCATCACACGCGTCGAGGACGGCACCATTCGCCTCAACTTCACGTCCGAGCTCATCGACGAGGTCATCGAGGCCGCCCTCAGCCATGTCGCCCAAGCATCGCATGGACGTACCGTCACCATCGAGCACACTGACGACATCCTGCTGGTACGCATCGACGTCCATCTCATCATGCAGGTGCTTACGAATCTCATCATGAACGCCTTCAAATACACGCCCGAGGACTCGACTGTCACCATCAGCGCACGTCGCGAGGGCGCGTTCGTCGTGGTGGACGTCGCAGACGATGGGCCGGGTGTGGCAGACTGCGACAAGCCTCATATCTTTGAGCGCTTCTTCACCTCAAGCAATACGCAGCCCGTGGATTCGCGTCGAAGCATCGGCCTTGGGCTGTCGCTTTGCCGCTCCATCGTGGAGGCGCATGGCGGCGTCATCGAAGCTCGCGACAACCACCCCCATGGGGCCGTCTTCCGTTTTACCCTGCCCGCCGAGGAGATCGAGATTCATGAATAATGCCGCTAAGCCACGCATCCTCCTGGTCGAAGATGACCTGACCGTTCAAAACCTCGTTTCGACCGCGCTTGACCTCCACGGCTACGTCGTGAGCAAAGTTTGCAACGGCCAGGCCGCCATCATGGATGCGGTGTCGCACGGCCCCAGCCTCATCATGCTCGACCTCGGCCTTCCCGACATTGACGGTATCGAGGTCATCACGAAGATCCGAAGCTGGTCGGCAGTCCCCATTATCGTCATTTCGGCGCGCACCGAAGATTCCGACAAGATTGCAGCACTTGACGCAGGGGCAGACGACTACCTCACCAAGCCCTTTTCTGTGGATGAGTTGCTCGCGCGCGTCCGTGCGAATTTGAGGCGCTCCTCGATGGCGTCGAGCGAGTCGACAGAAGCGAGCACGTTCGACAACGGTCCGCTGCATATCGACTACGCCGCGGGATACGCGACGAAAGACGGACGCGAGCTCTCGCTCACCCCAACCGAGTACAAATTGCTTGTCCTTCTGGCGAAAAACGTCGACAAGGTGCTCACCCACACCTTCATCACCCGCGAGATATGGGGCACGAGCTGGGACAGCGATCTGGCGAGCCTGCGCGTGTTCATGCGCACCCTGCGCAAGAAGATCGAGGCAGACCCCTCTCACCCCAAGATGATTCAGACGCACATGGGTGTCGGGTACCGCATGCAGCGTCTCTAGCCCACCCCACAAAAAGTTGCGGTGGAATACGGAGTAGATAAGGCCTTTGACAGCAAAAACAGTCCGTATTCCACCGCAACTGATGGGCGGGATGGAGTTAGAGGCCTAGGTAGCTGGTCATGCCTTCGACGGCGAGCTTGGCGCCCGCTACGGCATGGACCACGGTGAGCGGACCGTTGACCACATAGTTAGCGATACCCCAAAATCACTCTTTAACTCACCGCGCTCGCCCCCATATGTGCAAAGCGCCCTGCGAACGGATACTCGCGAGGCGCCTGGATGCCTGGATGTCCGGGCCTTATTTGATCCCGCGGCCCAAGTCTTCGGCAATTTTGTCTACGCCCTTAAGTGCGGCGCAGGTCTTTTTGTTGGAGCAATGTCCCGTGCAAACGCCACCTTGAGCGCAGTCGGCGCAGGTGCCCTTGCGATAAATGCGCACGCACACGGCGACAAACGCAATGGCGATAACGGCCAGCACAACAATATCGATAGGTGCCATAGAAAGCCTCCTCTAGTTAACCACCACTTACTTTACCCCATTCTCCACCTGCCAAAAAGGGACAGGTTTATTTTGGTCGGTTTTATCTGCGGAAACGTCACATCTTAACTTCTGGAGCAAAGCAATCTGTCCCCCATTGCACCAAAAAGCCCGAGTGTCGCTGGGACACCCGGGCTCGTGAAAAGGGGCTAATCCTTATTCGGACTTAGGCGGAAACCGTGGCAGAAGCGGTGTTGGTCTCGTCCTCGTCGGTCCATGCATGCTTGGGCATGGGACGGAAGATCTGGAAGAGCATCGCAGCCAGCAGCACGATGGCCACAACCGTCCAGATACCAAACTGCCCAAGAACAAGCAGGTTATAGAACTGGTTGATGAACAGGCCGATGACCCAAGCAAAGGCACACTCGTAGCCGATGGCAATCGCGGTCCACTTACCGGAGTTCATCTGGTTACGGATGGTGCCGATAGCGGCAAAGCACGGAGCGCACAGCAGGTTGAAGGCACCAAAGGCGACGCAAGCGCCCATGGTCGGGAACATAGCCGCAAACGCGGTCCACAGGCTCGGGTCGGTCTCGCCGGCGTCGGCAACGGACAGCAGCGAGCCGGCGGTGGCGACAACGTTCTCCTTGGCGACGAGGCCAGAGACGGTCAGTGCGGTGGCCTGCCAGGTGCTAAAGCCGAGCGGGGCGAAGATCCAAGCGACCAGGTTGCCGAACATGGCAAGCACGGAGTAATCCATGAACTCCTCGGGGATGCCCTCCATGGAAGGCAGGTAGCCAAAGGCGCCGTTGTAGCTACCAAAGTTGGAGAGGAACCAAACGACGACGGTGGACGCAAAGATGACCGTGCCGGCCTTCTTGATAAAGGCGAAGCAGCGCTCCCACACGTGCAGCGCCCAAGAGCGGATCGCCGGGAAGTGGTAAGCGGGGAGCTCCATAACGAACGGCGTCGGGCGGCCGGCGAAGAGCTTGGTCTTCTTGAGCATGAGGCCCGAAGCGATGACGGCAAAGACGCCCAGGAAGTAGAAGAGCGGGCTGATCCACGCGGCGGTGGTGGAAGAATCGCCGATGATGGAACCCATGAGCAGGGCAATGATCGGCAGCTTGGCGCCACAGGGAATGAACGTGGTGGTCATGACCGTCATGCGGCGGTCCTTCTCGTTCTCGATGGTCTTGGTGGCCATGACGCCGGGGACGCCGCAGCCCGAGGACACGAGCATGGGGATAAAGGACTTACCGGACAGGCCAAAGCGGCGGAACACGCGGTCCATGATGAAGGCGACGCGGGCCATATAGCCGCAATCCTCCAGGAAGGACAACATCACAAAGAGCAGGAACATCTGCGGCACGAAGCCGAAGATGGCGCCCAGGCCGCCGACGATACCGTCGCAGACCAGCGAATCGACCAGGCCACCGTCCTCGGTGCCGCCCGCCACGAGGGCATCGTGCACCATGGTGGTAATACCCGGAACATACGGGCCGTACTGTGCCGGGTCGATCGAATCGGCAGCGTCCTCGCCCACGGCCTCGACGGCCGCATCGTAGGCGTCGCGGCCCTGACCGAGCACGTACCAACCGTCGGTGCCAAAGAGCTGGTCGTTGGTGAAGTCGGTCACCGTACCGCCCAGGGTGGAAACGGCGATGTAGTACACGCAGAACATAATGACTACGAAGATCGGCAGGCCCAGAATGCGGTTGGTAACCACACGGTCGATCTTCTCGGAAGTGCTCATCTTGGCCGGAGCCTTGGTGAGGCACTCATCGACGATGTGCGCGATCACACCATAGCGCTCACCGGTGATGATGGACTCGGCATCGTCATCGCAATCCTGCTCGCACTGGGCGACCAGCTGCTCCACACGAGCCGCCTTCTCCTTGGTGAGGTTGATGAGTTTGCAGGCATCCGTATCGCGCTCGAACAGCTTGACGGCGTAGTAGCGACGCTTGCTGGCGGAAACGCTCGCAGGCAGGTTATTCTCGATGTGGTCCAGAACGTCCTCGATGGAGGAATCGAACTTGTGCTCCGGCACCTGGCCCTTGGAAGCAGCGGACTTCTTGACCTGCTCGAACAGTTCCTTGATGCCCTTGTTCTTGAGGGCCGAGATCATCACGACCGGGCAACCGAGCTTCTTGGAGAGCTTGTCCGTGTCGATCTTATCGCCGTTCTTCTCGACCAAGTCGGCCATGTTGAGGGCGACGACCACGGGCAGACCGGTCTCAATGACCTGAAGTGCCAGATACAGGTTGCGCTCGAGGTTGGTGGCGTCGACGACCTGGACGACGACATCGGGCTCGCCGCTCATGAGGTAATCGCGCGAGCATTGCTCCTCGGGGCTGTAGGGGGAAAGCGAGTAGATGCCAGGGAGGTCCGTGATGGTAACGTTCTTGTCGCTTAGGAGCTTGGCTTCCTTTTTCTCAACCGTGACGCCGGGCCAGTTGCCAACGTAGCCGTTGGCGCCGGTGATCAGGTTGAAAAGCGTGGTCTTGCCGCAGTTGGGGTTACCCGCAAGCGCGACATGGATCTGAGAATCCGCCATTCAATCCTTCTTCCTTGTGTGCCCGCGCTGTCATCTCCGCGCAGGTTGGATAATGTGCTTCAAAGATGCTGCATTAAGTTAGAAAAACCTAACTTTATATGCAGAAATACACGCCGCGAGCCCTTACTGAACCTCGACGACGGCCGCTTCCTCCTTGCGGATGGAAAGCTCGTAGCCGCGCACGTTGATCTCGACCGGATCACCGAGCGGCGCAACCTTTACGACCTTGAACGAAGTGCCCTTGATGAGCCCCAGGTCCATAAGGTGGCGGCGCAGCGCGCCCTCACCGTGAAGCTTGACGATGGTAGAGCTCTCGCCTACCTTAACGTCACCCAACGTCTTCATCCTCTTGTCCCCCTTTCGGTTTTAATGAAATGCTGCGGACTAACCGACGGTCATGATGTGCATGGCAACCTTGGAATCGATGCCAAAACGTGCGCCCAGCACGGTGACGATGATATTGGCACCACTCGAGCTCACCACGTGAATCTCGCTGCCCTCGACAAAGCCAAGGTCCTTGAGGTGGTGCTTCATGTCCTCATTGCCCTTTACCCGAGACACGCGCACGGTTTCGCCCGCCTTTACCATCGAAAGCGGCATGGCCGGCATCTGCGGTCCGCAAGACATGAGTGAGCTCCTAACGTCGGTTCGTCCTCAACATCGACGCGGTAAAAGTTAACCACGTCTATGTTCGCTTTAGTAAACTAACATGTGGTTAACTTTTTTGAAAGGGTCTCTATTCAGTTTTCGAAAAAGTTTCCCATACGAAACAAAAGAGGCACCGCAAAGAGCGCCTCCTAGAGATGTGACAAAGGGACTGTCCGCAGTCCCTTGTTGCGTTTAGAGCGAGAGGTTTCTGATCGACGTGACGCACGAGGCCTCGTCTACGCCCGAAACGCGAAAGACGATATCCTCGCCACATTCGCCGTAAAGCGCCATGAGGCCCATCACGTCACGGCCATCGGTATGGCGGTCGCCGATGCTGACCGACACGTCGCTACGATGCTTGGCGATAATGTCGTAGAGTAGCGCGACCGGGCGGGCATGCAGTCCCAACGGATCTTTAATCGTCTTTGTAAACTCGACCATGTCCCCTCCCGCGGTATCGCTCATTCGGCTGGCAAACCCAGACACGTGGTAGCTATTGTACCGTTAGATAGTTATTGCGGCTCGCCAAAAGCTCGACCGGAAACTGCGTCCCATTATTTGGCTGGATTCTGGGTTGCGGCTTCCCAAGGGGCCCTGTTTGGGAAACTGCAACCCGTTCTGGACGCAAATTCCGGGTCGCAGTTTCCGCGACGCCCGGTCATCCCGGGCCACTGCAGCATCGGCGCATAAAAAGCGAGGGAAGGCACACGTCCTTCCCTCGTTACGGGCAATATGTAGCCGCTCGCCTACATCAGGCGCAGGCTGACGTCCTTGAGCTGGGCGCCGGAAACGGCACTCGGGGCGCCCGACATGAGATCGGAGCCGCTGGCCGTCTTGGGGAACGCCATGACGTCGCGGATGGAGTCGGAGCCGGTGAGCAGCATGCACACGCGATCCAGGCCCAGAGCGAAGCCGCCCATCGGGGGCGCACCAAACTTGAGGGCCTCCATGAGGAAGCCAAACTGAGACTCGGCGCGCTCCTCGGTAAAGCCCAGAAGCTTGAGCATGGACATCTGCATCTCGGCGTTGTGGATACGCATACCGCCGCCACCGGCCTCAAAGCCGTCCATGACAAAGTCGTAGGTGCAGGAGCCGGCTGCCAGCGGGTCAGCCTCGATCTTGGCGATGTCAGTCTCGGTCGGCAGGGTAAAGGGCTGATGCTCGGCTGCATAGGCCTTGCGGTCCTCGTCCCAGTGGAACAGCGGGAAGTTGACGACCCACAGGAAGTCGTGACCCTCGCGCTTGATCTCGAGCGCGTTGGCCATGTGGGAGCGCATGCCGCCCAGGATCTCGTCGGAAAGCAGGCGCGGGCCGGCGGCGAACATCACGAGGTCGCCGGGCTCGACGTCCATGCGCTCGCGCAGAGCGGCCATCTCCTCGTCCGAGAAGAACTTGACGATGGGGCTGTTGATGGAACCGTCCTCGCGGAAGGCGATCCAAGCCAGGCCCTTAGCGCCAAACGTGGAAGCCACACCGGCGAGCTTATCGATCTTGGCACGCGCCCAGGCACCGGCACCCTTGGCGTTGATGGCCTTGACGACAGAGCCCTCCTCGTTTGCGGCAGTCGCAAAGACCTTGAACCTGGAGTTGGCAAAGATGTCGGTCAGGTCGACCAGGTGCATGCCATAGCGGGTATCGGGCTTGTCGGAGCCATAGGTGTCCATGGCCTCCCAGTAATCCATGCGGCGCAGCGGCGTGGGCATCTCGACACCCATGCGGCCGAAGGCATCGGCCAGGACCTCTTCGAGCGCGCTCATGACATCGTTCTGGTCCACGAAAGACATCTCGATATCGACCTGGGTGAACTCGGGCTGACGGTCGGCGCGCAGGTCCTCGTCGCGGAAGCACTTGGCAACCTGGTAGTAGCGCTCGACGCCGCCGACCATGAGCAGCTGCTTCAGAAGCTGCGGGGACTGCGGCAGAGCGTAGAAGTTGCCCGGCTGGATGCGGCTGGGAACGATGAAGTCGCGGGCGCCCTCGGGCGTGGACTTAAACAGGGAGGGCGTCTCAACCTCCATGAACTCACGGTTGTGCAGTGCCTCGCGAATGGCAAAGGTGAAGTCGGAGCGCAGCTTGAGGTTGGCCATCATCTCGGGACGACGGAGGTCCAGATAGCGATAGCGCAGACGGGTGTCCTCGCTGGTCTCGATGCCATCCTCGATCTGGAACGGCGGGGTGACGGACGTATTGAGCACCTCGGCATGGTCGGTCAGGACCTCGATCTCGCCGGTGGCGAGCTTGGTGTTGGTGGTCTCGTCGCCACGGGCGCGCACGACGCCGTGAATCTTGATGGGCCACTCGGGACGCATGGTCTCGGCGATCTTAAAGGCATCGCCGTCAGAATGCTCAGGGTCGAAGGTGAGTTGCGTAATGCCCTCACGGTCGCGAAGGTCGCAGAAAATAAGGCCACCGTGGTCGCGGCGACGGCTCACCCAACCGGTGAGGGTGACCTCTTCGCCCACGTTCTCGCGGCGAAGCTCGCCGCAGGTACGGGTGTGCATGGAATGCTCGTCGGTGGGACGGGTCTGGCTCATACCAGTGATCCTCCTTTATGGATCTGTGCCGCCCCGTGTCGTTCCGGGCGGCGTCGTACAGATTCGCCCGGCCTGCGTAAACCGCGCAGCCGGACATGGCGTTCTATCTTATCGCACCCGCGTCGATGTGCCGCGAAAAAGTAGCTCCTGCCCAAAGACTTGACGGAGACGAAACAATTGGCGCACCGCGACTGTCGCCGAGGCGCGCCGCGTGCGACAATGTGCCCCAATACAACTGCACCCGGAAAGGCCCAACATGTCTGCACGCCTCATCGTTATGGATATCGACTCCACCCTCATCAACCAGGAGGTCATCGATCTTTTGGGTGAGGAGGCAGGCGTGGGCGAGCAGGTAGCGCAAATTACCGAGCGCGCCATGCGCGGCGAGCTCGACTTTAAGCAAGCGCTCGAGGAGCGCGTGGGGCTGCTTGCGGGCCTGGACGAGAGCGTGTTCGAGCGCACCTTTGAGCGTGTGACGTTTACCCCCGGCGCGCTGGAGCTTGTGCGCTCGGCGCACAGCAAGGGCTGGAAGGTCGGCGTGGTAAGCGGCGGTTTCCACGAGGTTGCCGATAAGATCGTGGCTGCCGCGGGCATCGACTTTTGCCTGGCTAACCGCCTGGAGGTCGTAGACGGCAAGCTCACCGGCAAGCTGGCGGCAGACATCGTGACCAAGGAGTCCAAGCTTATCCAGATGCTGGATTGGGCAGTTGAGTGCGGCGTCGATATGGCCCATACCGTCGCGATCGGCGACGGCGCCAACGACATCCCCATGATTCAGGCCGCGGGCACGGGCATCGCGTTTTGCGCCAAGCCCAAGACGCGCGAGGCCGCCCCGTTTGCCATCGACGAGCGCAACCTGATGCTCGCCATGGACATCATCCTGCGTGACTAGCCGATTCGTCTAACAATTGAATCAGTCTGTCCTATAGTTTCCGAACAATTTTATCTTAGTGTTCGGAAATATACCCTTTGAGTGCTAGACTTTGCGCCGTCGAAGGGAACATATATATGGATAAGCGAGATCTTGAGCAATTGCTGAGCGATGTTGCCGGCGGGGCAGTCACCCCTGCCGACGCCCTCACGCGCATCCAGACGGCTCCGACCGCCGATCTGGGTTTTGCGCAGCTCGATCTTTCACGCGGGGTACGCCAGGGAGCCGGCGAGGTTATCTACGGCGCCGGTAAAACCGCCGGGCAGATTGCCGCCATTATCGAAGCGCTGCGCGATGCAGGCCAGGAGCGCATCCTGGTCACGCGCTTGGACGCCAAAAAGGCCGCCCGTACCTCGGAATTTCTCGGCAACGGCATCGACCTGGGATATGTCCCGGACGCACAGCTCGCCCTCGTGGGCGGCAAGCCCTCCCCCACCGGCAACGGACGCATCGTCGTCGCCTGCGCCGGTACGAGCGACCTGCCCGTCGCCGAAGAGGCGGCACTGACGGCCGAGTTCTACGGCAACGAAGTCGATCGCCTCTACGACGTAGGTGTCGCCGGCTTGCACCGCCTGCTCGCTCATGCTGAGGAACTTGCCCAGGCGCAGGTGGTCATCGCCATCGCCGGCATGGAAGGCGCCCTGGCAAGCGTCATCGGCGGCCTGGTGAGTTGCCCGGTCATCGCCGTTCCCACCAGCGTGGGCTACGGCGCGAACTTTGGTGGCGTGGCCGCGCTGCTCGCCATGCTCAACTCCTGCGCCAGCGGCGTCTCGGTCGTCAATATCGACAACGGCTTTGGCGCCGCCTATCAGGCAAGTCTTATCAATCATCTGAGCGCCGGCACGCCCTGCGCCCGCTAAGGAGCATTCCATGTCCAACCACCAGCACACGCTTATCATCGACGGAACCTCGGGCATCAGCGGCGATATGACCGTCGCGGCTCTGCTCGACCTGGGCGCCAGCGAGGAGCACCTGCGCGAACAGCTCGCCACGCTGCCGGTCGACGGCTTTACGATCGCCGTGACGCGCGTAAACAAGCATGGCATCGACGCCTGCGATTTCGACGTCCAGCTTGCAGAGGAGCTCGAGAACCACGATCACGATATGGCCTGGCTCTACGGCAACGAAGCAGCTGTCGAGCATATGCATGAGCACCACCATCATGACCATGACGAGCACGAGCACGAACACTGCCACGAGCATGGCCATGAGGCTCACGGTCATGGCCACGAGGGCCACCATCACGCCCACCACCATCACCACCGTTCTTTGACAGACGTCACCGCCATCATCGACGGCTCGCAGCTGAGTGGCGGTGCCAAGCGCCGCGCTCTCGCCATCTTTACCGCGCTGGCTGCCGCCGAGGCCAAGGCACACGGCAAAACGCCCGAGACCGTCATGTTCCACGAGGTGGGCGCCGTCGACTCCATCGTCGATGTCTGCTCGGTCGCCATCTGCCTCGACGACCTGAGCATTGAAGACATCGTGGTTGAGTCGCTCTCCGAGGGTCACGGTACCATCCACTGCGCCCACGGCCTTATGCCCATCCCGGTGCCCGCCGTCGTCAACCTATGCCAAGCAGGCAATATCGCCCTCACGCCCGCACCGGTCGCCGGCGAGCTCGTGACGCCCACGGGCGCCGCCATCGTCGCCGCACTGCGCACGTCCGAGCACCTGCCGGCCCGCTACCGCATCGAGGCCGTCGGCTACGGCGCCGGTAAGCGCCCCTACGAGGGTTGCTCCGGTACGCTTCGCTGCCTGCTCGTTCACGCAGACGCATAGCCATGGATGCCCGCAAGGCCAAAAGCCGTGCCGCGATCGTCGCGGCGTTCTCCGAGCTCCTGTGCGAGGAAGATTACGGCAAGATCACTGTCGGCGACATCATCGCGCGCGCTCACGTAGGCCGCGCGACATTCTACGGCCTCTTTAAGAGCAAAGACGACCTACTGTCCGAGCTCGTGAGCGACATCTGTACCCACGCCCTCGACGACGATGGCACACCGCTCGACGACGATGGCACACCGCTCGACGACGATGGCACACCGCTCGACGACCCATTCGTGCAGGTCGAGCATATCCTTAGCAACCTGTGGGAACGCCGTCAGGGCGTGAGGGCCCTTGTAGCCGGCGCCGGCTCACGCGTCTTCGCCGACAGCCTCCGCAAGACCATCATGTCGCTCGCGGCCGAAACCGTCCCCATCGATCCCACAGGCCCAGCCGGCACCATGGACCGCAGCTTCCTCCTCCATCACATAGCCTCAAGCTTCGTAGCCACCGTCCAATGGTGGGCCTGGCACAACTTCCAATCCAACAAAGCCGACGTAGCCAAAGACTACCTCTCAGCCATACAGCCCCTCTTCAGCTAAGTAAGACGCCACCCCAAAGCGCCATCCCAACAAAGCGCCCACCCCATCCCCAAGTTACGCTTTCTTGTAAGAGCACCCAAAAAACAAAGCGCCCCTAACATCCAAATTCAGATATATATGTTGGGTTGCTTGTTCCAATCCAACTGGATTCCCGCAGGGTCCGGCATAGGTTAACTTTCCGCCGCATTCCGCAGGACGCAAGAAGCTCCCGCCGCACGAAGTGCGCAGCGGGAGCTTCTTGCATGTCCGAGGACGCGGCGGAAAGTTAACCTATGCCGGACCCGGACGTTATATCAATTGCCTTCGACTAGAACATACCCAAGAAGCCATGCACAAACAGCGCGGCCACAATAGCACCGACAAACGGCGCAATGCCAGGAACAAGCAGGCCATACTTCCAGTTGTTGTCAGCCTTGTTCTTAATCGGCAGCAACTGATAGGCCATGCGAGGACCAAGGTCACGTGCCTGGTTCATGGCGAAGCCGGTGATGCCGCCCATGCCCATGCCAACGGCCCAAACGATCAGGCCGACGCAGATAGCGAGCATCAGAACGTTCTCACCAGCGCGGCTAGCGGCAGCAAGGATGGCGCTGATGAACACAAAGGTGCAGATGGCCTCGCAGAAGAAGTTGCGGGCATAGTTCGTACCCTCGGTGGTGGGGTTGGTCGAGAAGATGTTGCGCTGAGCAATGGGATCGACGACGCCTTCGGAAGCCTTGAACTCATCGGCATACATAAACCAAGCGATCACAGCACCCACAAAGCCGCCGAGCATATCGGCAAGCATGAAGGGGATGCAGTTGCCCCACGGCACCAGACCGACGATGCACTGGGCAAGCACCATAGCGGGGTTCATGCACACGGCGCCGCCAAAGACAAACAGGCAGACCGAGATGCCAAAAGACCAAGTGGTGATAGCAAACATATGGCCAGAGCCCTGATACTTGGTGCCTTTGAGCACGGTATCGCAGTGCACGCCCACGCCAAAGACGATCATGAGGGCCGTCGCGCCGAATTCGCAGAGGAGTTTGGTAAGCATAAAACCTTATCTTTCTTATTGGTTACAAACGATTCGTTTAAGCTGCGCGCTAGTGCTGGGCGACGACAACACCCAGGCCATCGGGGATGACGGCGACCTTGGCGTCGGCACCCTTCATCTCAAAGGCGAGCTTGAGCGCCTCCTCGAGGGTGTTAACCGGCGTCATGTGCATATCCTTGAGCATCTGGTGGTCGCACAGGTCGGTAACCATGATCACAGGGTGATGTGCCAGGATGCGAGCAAAAATCTGGCTCGTCCACTGATCGGGCAGGGTCTCGTCCTTGGGGCGATCGATGCAGGCACGCTCAAACTCCGCCGGATCGTTGTCGGCGATGTTGTGATAGAAGCCCTCGCCGCCGTGACCGTCGGCGCAGCCGGCGACATCGATGATCACGCCGCCCTCGGGAAGCGTGGCCTCGGCAGCGCACATGCCCTTCACGGCCTGGTAGATGTTCTGGTCGAGCGGGTAACCACCGTTGGTGGTGATGGCAATCTCGCACTCGACGGGCTCAACGCCGGCAAGGCTCTTCACGAACTCGCAGCCAGCCTCGTGTGCCTTGTGGATGTCACCGGCAAAGGAGCCAATGACCTCGTGCTTGCCGTTGAGCACCACGTTAAGCACAAAGGCAAGGTGAGCCATCTCGGCAGCGGCGAACATATCCTCGCTCACGTGGTTGTGGCACAGGTTGCCGGCACGCGAATGGGAGTCGTTCACAAACTGACCGTTGTGGTTGTACATGATGGTCTTATAGCTGGCGATGCCGGGCAGGACAGACTTTCGGCTGCCAGAGAAGCCGGCAAAGAAGTGCGGCTCAATGAAGCCCTCGGCAAGAAGCAGGTCGCAATCGGCAGCGATCTTGTTGATGATGCACTCGCCACCAGAAGGCAGGGTGCCGATCTTCTTCATCATGCTGTCGTCGGTTGCGACATGCATAACGATTTCCTCGTTGGCAACGATGTCCTCGCCATACTTGTTGACGAGCTCCTCGTGCGTCGACGGACGGTGCATACCCGTAGCAACCAAAATACGCACACGAGCCTCGGGCGCAGCGGCATGAATGTGATGCAGCAGAATAGGCATCGTCACACGCGAGGGAACGGGACGCGTATGGTCGGAGCTGATGATGACGATGTTCTTTTTACCAGCACAAAGCTCCTCGAGCGAAGGTGAGCCATAAGGGTTGGCAAGCGACTCCTCTACCAGTTTTTCCTGCGATTTCGTAGTCTTAAACTCGTTTTGATGACCTTCCATCACACCCGCGAAGTTCTTGTCCTCGAGCTCCAGATGCAACGTCTTGTGGTCAAACGGCAGTTCACATTCAAACATTGACGAGCGCCCTCTTCCTTTCAACTGACACACTAGTCAAACCGTTGGAAGGATACGCCGTTCACCGATAAACACCACCGTCCACCGACTCATTAACACAACGTTCATATTTGACCTACAACAAAACGGCCGCGATCCCAAAGGGAACCGCGGCCGCTACAGTCGTAAGGCGAGAAGCGCCAAATGCATCTCGATCCCATTCGATAAGACGCGAGGCGCGAAGCGCCAAACGCGCCGCCGGGACAGGCCCCATCCAAAACGCGCGAAGCGCGCCATTCTTCTCCTCAGCTTTAATTCCAGAAGACCGAGGACGAAGGGACCCGATGGGTTTCCCTCTGAATGCATTCCGCAGTGTTAGCGTCGGATTATTTTAGCCAAATATAGTCGGCCGAGATTGACCAATCCCGGCCGACCCATTTTAGCCAACACGCCCGCATCTATGACTTTCCTATCGCATTCCTACATCCCCTCGGGCTGGATCCCCCTCACCTTCACCGCCTGGGGGACGGCCTCCACCGAGTAGGTGTCAAGCTCCCTGCCGCGGTAGCTCGGGCCCCGCATCACGAACACCGACGCTTTGTCGAACAGCCTGTCGAGGGCGCAGAGGAGCGTGTCGTCGCCCGTGAAGAACTCATCCCACCCGCTCGGGGCGATGTTGCTCGTGAGGACCATCGCGTTCGGCCCCTCCTTCTCGTAGCGCCTGTCGACGACATCGAAGAACAGGTCGGTGCACGGCCTGTCGTAGACGCATCTTCCCACCTCGTCAACGATGAGGCACGACGGCTTGACGAGCGAGGAGACGACCCGCGAGGTGTTTCCCCGCTGGACGGCCTTCTGGAACCTGTCCCTGAGCTCGGTCGCCTTTATGTAGTAGGTCTTGAGCCCCCGCATGCAGCACTCGCGCCCGTAGGCCTGCGCGAGGTGCGTCTTCCCTATGCCGCCGGGCCCGACGAAGGCGACGTTGCGGTGCGCGTAGAGGTCGGCCAGCGACGGGAGCTTGCCCAGCGCGGCCGCGTCCCGGCCCTGGATCCTGGAGAAGTCGAAGCCCTCGAAGGTCTTGGGCTCGCGCCTGGGCAGCCTGCTCAGCCTCAGCAGCGTCTCGATGGAGGCGAGCCTCCTCTTCTCCGCAAGGTAGGAGAAAGGTGGCGGCCACGGCGGCCATCTCCCCGTCGCCGAGGTCGAGGTCCGAGGCGAGGGTCGCGAGCTCCTCCGCCCCGACGGCGATCCCGAGCCTCGACGCGGCGTCGCTCGCGAGCTCGTAGGGGCTCGCCCCCGCGCCCGCCATCATTCGGCCCTCCCGAAGTCGAACCTCTCGAAACCGGGTTTCGTCCTGGGCGGGGCGATTTGCTCGACCACGGTCCCCACCGGCTGGGTCGGCAGCTCCTCGGGCTGCGCCGGCGATGTCTCCCACTGCCCCTCGCACCAGCTGTCGGCGCCGGTGCCGACAGCGTGGGCGACGAGCTCGCGGGAGAGGTCGTCGCTGTATATGTGCACCACGCGCCCCTCCCGGTTCACCCTGCACTCGCGGCGGACGTACCAGTAGGGCACGCCGTAGCGGTGCCCCTCGAAGCTCACGAAGCCGTCGAAGGAGATCTTCCGGCGCGGGCACAGGTACCGCTCGACCTCGGCCGTGACCTCGAGCGGCCTGGTGTTCGCCGAGCACGCCGCCTCGTGCTCGCGCATCGGGACGCATGCCGCCGCGCGCCGCCAGCGGCCTCCCTGCTCGGCGCACCAGAGGGCGGCCTCCCGGTTGAGGGCGTCAAGGTCGGTAAAGGACCTTCCCGCGAGGAAGTTCCCCTTCACGAAGCGGACGAGCCTCTCCACCTTGCCCTTCGTATAGGGGTGGCGCGGCCTGCACAACCTGGTGCGGAAGCCGACGACGCCCATGAACTCGGCGTAGTCGGCCTGCCAGACGGGCCGGCCGTCGGCATCGCGGCGGACGACCACGCTCTTCATGTTGTCGGTGAGCACGGTCGCGGGCACGCCCAGCGCCGAGAACGCGTGCAGCATCCCGATGAGGAGGTTCTCCTGGCGCGCGTTCGGGAAGAACTCGACGTGGGCGCCCCCGCAATGGTGGCAGACCATGGCGAAGCAGGCGATCCGCGCCCGCTCCCCGCCAGGGCGCTCGACCGCGACGAAGCCCCAGTCCATCTGGTAGGCCTCTCCGGGCGCCGTCCTGAAGCGCTGGCCGCGGCAGCCCTGCGGGGCCGCCTGCCGCCTCTTCGCGGGCACGAGGTCCCGGTGCGCGGCGATGTAGGTCTTCACCGTTGTGAGGCCGCCGGCGTAGCCCTGGCCGAGCAGCCGCTCGAATATCACCTGCGAGTTGGTGACGCCCTTCCGCAGGAGGTCGTCCACCAGGCCGGTGTGGCCGGCGAGCACGCCCGGCGCGGCCCTCCTCCCGCTGTTCCCGTGGGGCAGGGCCCTGAACCCGTGGGCCCTGACCGTCCACGCGCGGGAGCGGGTGAGCCCCGTCCTCCTGCAGAACTCAGCGAGGTTGCATGCCTGCGGGTCGAACCCGTCGCCCTCCTCCGCGGCCATCTCCCGGAGCGCCGCGTCTATAATCTCCTGTAGGTCATCGTGTCTCTCGTTCACCTCAATGGTCCTCCTAACGCCGGCGTGTTGGCACCACCAGCGTAGTGGCGGCGGGGAGGCACGGTGGCCATTATTCGGTGACCGGGATTGGTCAAAATCGTTTGACTATTAGCGGCTAAAATCGCCCGGCGCTAACAGCAGCACGAAACCCCATCAAAGTGCGCGAAGCGCGCTATCTTTTCCCCAGCAGTAATCCGCCGAAGACCGGACATCGTAGGGCCCGCCATTAGTTTACTTTTAGGCACACTCCGCAGGACGCGAGAAGCCCTCGCCGCACGAAGTGCGCAGCGAGGGCTTCTTGCATGTCCGAGGACGTGCCTAAAAGTAAACTAATGGCGGGCCCGGACGACTACAGGGCTATCGATTACCCCGTGTTTTGGAGTCCTGCCGAGACGCCGGTCACAGTCGAAAGAATCAGGCTCATGTACTCGGCCTTCTTCTCCTCGGCCATCTCGTCCTGGTTCATACGCACCTCGCGAAGGGCGCGGACCTGGGCGATGGACAGGGCATCAACATAGGGGTTGCGCACGCGAACGGCGCAGCCGAGCACGCGACGACGCTGCAGCGGCCACTCGTCACCGACGATGGCAAGGACCCACTTACGGGTGAGCTGCATCTCGGTAAAGACCTTCTCGGACAGATCCTGGCGATCGCCCAGGTGCAGATACATCTTGGCGATGCGCTGGTCGGTCTTGGCGATCGACATCTCGATGTTGTCGATAAAGGTGCGGAAGAACGGCCACTCCTGGTAGGCAGCCTTAAGCTGGTCAAGGTCGCCCAGCTGCTCGCAGGCGGTGCCCAGGCCGTACCAAGCGGCCAGATTGATGCGCGCCTGGCTCCAGCTAAAGATCCACGGAATGGTACGCAGGTCGTCAAGCGACTTGGCACCCAAGCCGCGCTTGGCGGGACGCGAGCCGATCGGCAGCAGACCGACCTCGGTTAGCGGCGTCACGGTCGAGAACCACGGTGTAAAGTCCTCGGTGTTCAGCAGGTCAAGATAGCGCTCATGGCTTACTGCGTTGAGTTTCTCGGCCATATTCCAGAACTTCTGCGTGGTCTCGGTGTTGGTCTTCTCGACACTCGGGGCCGACTGCAAAAGCGTTGCGGCAGCAACGGACTCAACATGGCGCTGAGCCAGCGTGCGGTTGCCGTAACGGGCAAAGATGACTTCGCCCTGCTCGGTGAGCTTAAAGAAGCAGTTGACCGAACCCTTGGGCTGCGCCAGCACGGCCTTGTTGGCCGGGCCGCCGCCACGGCCCACGGCACCGCCGCGACCGTGCATGAGCACCAGGTCGATATCGTTCTTCTCGGCCCACTTGGCGATGCGCTCCTGCGCGGAGTGCAGCGCGAGCATGGCCGTGGTAGGACCGGCATCCTTGGAGGAGTCGGAATAGCCCAGCATGACCTCCATGCGGCGGTTGGTCTGGGCAAGGCGCTTTTGCACCACGGGCAGCGTGAGCATCTGATCGAGCACGTCAACACAGCCCTCGAGGTCCTCGAGCTGCTCGAACAGCGGGATCACGTCGAGCTCGGGGACATCCTCCTCGTGTGCAAAGGACAGGTGGGCAAGCTCAAAGACGTCGGCCACATGCTGGGCGCTCTTGGTGAACGAGATGATGTAGCGATGCGCCATCTTCTTGCCGTAGCGCTTCTGGATGGAGCCGATAGCGCGGAAGGTATCGATGACCTCGCGCGTCATGGGCTGCAGGTCGCCATGGATACCGTTCTCGTAGATATCCTTGAGGGCGCGGGCGTGCACCACGGAGTGCTGACGGAACTCCATCTCGACCATATGGAAGCCGAAGGACTCGACCTGCCAGATGATGGTCTGGACCGGGCCGTAGGCAGCACGGACGGCACCGCAGGCGGCCAGCGAGCGCTGGACGACACGCAGGTCCTCCAGGAACTCATCGGCGCTGTGGTACATGGTGTCGGTGATGCGACGCACGGTGGCGTTCAGACGGTCGGCCATGACGAGCATGACGGCGCGATGCGGCTCGTGCTCGGAGATCAGTTCAGCACGTGCGGTGTACTGGGCGCTCATCTCGACCTGATGGTTCCACAGGTTGATGAGCTCGGCAGACGGCTTGCTGTAGGTGGCCTCGAGCGTGAGGTTGCGGCCGATGCGGCGGCACTTGTCCTCGAGCTTGAGCACCATGTGGGTGAAGTACTTGGCGGCGACCTCACGGCTCACCTTGGCGGTGACGTTGGGGTTACCGTCGCGGTCGGAACCAATCCAGCTGCCGGGATGGAAGAACGCCGGGCACAGCGGCGGCACGGTACCGGCCTTGTCGCCCAGCACCCAGTCGTCAAAGCGACGATAGATGACGGGGATAACGTCGAACAGCGTGTTATCGAAGATGTCGATGATGGTATCGGCTTCCTCGACCGGCGTGGGCTTCTTGAGCGCGATGGGGCTCGTACGCACCAGGGCGTCGATCTCCTGCAGCATATGGCGCTCGTTCTCCACCAGGTCGGAGCCGCCCAGGCGCGGACGCTCCTCCAGCAGGTTGGAGATACGGCGAATCTTGCCCTCGACGGCCTTGCGACGGGCCTCGGTGGGATGCGCGGTAAAGACGGGATGGAACTCAAGCTTGCCGAGCAGCCCGTTGGCGCCCTCGACACCCAGCTCATTCACCAGCTGGTGATAGGCGACGGTGAGCTCGTTGGCGGGATCGACCTCGGTATCGGTCGACGCACCGGCCTCGCGCTCGCGCAGCTGCGCCACACGGTAGTTCTCCTCCGACAGGTTTGCCAAGTGGAAGAAGCTCGTAAAGGCGCGAACGATGACCTGCTGCTTATCGAGCGGCAGACTGTCGATCAGATCGACGACCTCGCGAAACGCCACGGCGGTGGGCTCGTCGGCGGTGGGCACGCCCTGCTCGTCGACGGCCTCGTCGGCAGCGCGGGTACCGGGGTTGCCGGCATTGGCCACAATCTCGGCCGACAGGATTTTGTCGAACAGGTCCGCGATCTCGGGATCATACTCGCTAAGCACACGACGCTCCAGGCGTAGGAACAACGCCAAATTGTCGCGCAGCTCCTCGGGGATCTCGATCTCGGCGAGACGCTCCCTGGACTCGGCATTCGAGCCGATTCGGTTAACGAGGCGGTTGACCACGGCAGCGACGCGCGCCGCGGCTTCGGGTACAGACTGGTTGCTTAGGTTCTCAGCCACGTTTCCTCCCATTCCTCCTTCTATGCACGTAACATGCGGTATTCATTATAGGCGCTTGAGAAATACTTTCGACACTGATTGCGCTTTACCACACAAAAGTATTTTCTGCATTGCAAGGGTTTTTGCCCTAAATGGTCGTATTTCTCGGTGGACGGCATACACAAACGGGGGCATTCCGCATAAATGCGAAACACCCCCGTAACAATCGCTCGCAATGAACGGGACACTCAAGCGGGTCCGCAGCTCAAAAAGATGCGCTACAGGCGCTCACGAACCGCCTCGACGACGTTGGCCAGATCGACCAGTACCTCGTCATGGCTCTCCATGTCGCGCAGCTTGACCTTGCCGGCGGCAAGCTCGTCGCCGCCCAGGACCAGGATGAGCTTGGCGCCCACCTTATCGGCCTGCTTAAACTGGGCCTTGAGCGAACGGCCCTGATAGTCGGCCTCGGTCACGATGCCTGCGGCGCGAAGCTCCTGCGTAATGGCAAAGACGTTCTGGCGCAGCTCCTTGCCGGCGTTGGCGACATAAACACACGGGGCCTCATCGGCACCCAGGTCGCTGCCAAAGGCCTGCAAGGCCAGCAGGGCGCGCTCAAAACCGACGGCGAAGCCGACGCCGGCCGTAGGCTTGCCGCCCTCGAGCTCAACCAGGCCGTCGTAGCGGCCGCCGCCGCCGATGGAGCCGACGCCGGCGCCAGGGGCCTCGACCTCAAAGACGGTACGGGTGTAGTAGTCCAGGCCGCGCACCAAGGTGGGATCCTCGACATACTCGATACCGGCGGCATCCAGATAGCGCTTGACCTGCTCGTAGTGCTCGCGGCACTCGTCGCACAGGTTGTCACCCATCAGCGGGGCCTCGGCCATGATCTCGCGGCAATGGTCGTTCTTGCAGTCGAAGGCACGCAGCGGGTTGAGCTCGGCGCGCTCACGGCACTCATCGCACATCTCGTCGGCGTGATCGAGGATGAACTGCTTAACCTGCTCGCGGTAAGCCGGACGGCACTGGGCGTCACCCATCGAGTTGATGAGCAGACGAAGCTTGGAAAGATCGAAGCCCAGGCGCTTGTAGAACTCCATGAGCATGATGATGCACTCGGCGTCTGCCGCCGGATCGGGAGCGCCGAGCCACTCGATGCCCACCTGGTGGAACTGGCGCAGACGACCCTTCTGGGGACGCTCGCCACGGAACATGGCCTCGGCGTAGTACGCCTTAAACGGCGTGGAGCCCTGGGGCACCAGATTGTTCTCGACGACGGCGCGCACCACGCCGGCCGTGCCCTCGGGGCGAAGTGCCAGGCGCTGCTTGGGCTTGAGTTTGGTGTCGGTGCCCTCGGTAAAGACGCGCTCCAGGTTGGCACCGCTGAACACGCGGAACATCTCCTTGCGCACGACGTCGGTCGACTGGCCGATACCGTGGACAAACACATCCACCTGCTCGATCGCGGGCGTCTCGATGGGTTTAAAACCAAACGGCTCGAACACGCCGGCCGCAATCTGCTGCATCTTTTGCCAGGCGCGCATCTCGGCGCCGATAAGGTCGCGGGTTCCCTCCGCCTTCTGTGCCTGCATGGGCAAACACCTTTCTTTTGTATCGCGTCATAGGTAACGGTCATTATACGGCACAAACGCAAACAGCGACGGCGCGTCTGGCCGAACGAGGGTATGGGGACTCGTTCGGCCAGACGCGCCGTCGCTGTTTGTGATCCCTTTTCCTCCGTCCCCTTCGGGTCACGTGATCTGTTGGGGACGGAGGAAAAGGGACCATTTCGTAGGCCCGTAGCCGCCTTGGAAAGCGAATGATGGTACGAGCTTCCATTCGGCTTCCAAGGCAGCCACGGGCAGAACGGGGCGAACAGAAAAGAACGACGGACGTCTACTCCCCCGCCACGCTTGCGCGCAGCTTGGCGGCGATAGGCTCCGAGGCCAGCAGGAATACGAGCATGACCACAGAACACACCAGGCACACGATCCAGGTGCTCGCAAAGGAGCCCGTGGCATCGAACAGCACGCCCGAGACGATAGCGCCTACGGTGCCGCCGACCATCTCGAGCGAGGTAATGGTGCCCGTGACCTTGCCGAGGTCGGCCATGCCAAACTGCTTGGACGCGGCGATCGTGGGCGTTGGAGATGGTGTACTGCGCAAGGGAAATGCCCAGGTCGCTGACGATGAGCGGCTGGAACAGGCTCATGCAGTTGACGAAAATTGTGTAGCACGTGGCCCTGATCACAAAGCCGGAGGCCACCACGAGCCAGCCAGGGAAGAATTTACGTTGCTGAGACATGGATTACTCCTTGTGGTCCGCAATGTATCCGAGAGCGACGGCGGCATAAGCCGCGGCGCCGAGGGGAAGCTCGGCATCGTTAAAGCGCGCCTTGGGATGATGCTGGGCAAAATGCTCGTCCGTGTCGGTTACGGCCGCGCCCACCGTAAAGTACGCACTTGGGATCTCGCTCGAGATAAGCGCGAAGTCCTCACTCGCCATGGCATGGAACAGCGGCAAGAAGGCGGCCTTGGGCAGCACTGCGCCCACGTAACCAAGCGACGCCTGAGTCATATCGCTGTCGAGTACGAGCGGGGGAACATCCGAGAGTGTCTCGATAGTCGCCGGCGTACGATAGGTCGTAGCAACACCTTTGACGACCTCCGCGATGCGGGTCTTGAGGTGCTCCATGAGCTCAACGTCGAAGCCGCGCAGCGTGCCTTCCAGCACGCAGGTATCTGGGATGACGTTGGCAGCCTGACCGCCGGCGAACTTACCCACGGTAAGTGCGACCTCCTTGGCCGCCGGCACCTCGCGGGAGATAAGCTCCTGGAGCGCCAGGTGCACATGCACGCCCGCCGTGATGGGGTCGATGCAAATCTCGGGGCTCGAGCCGTGACCACCCTTGCCCTGGAGCGTGATGCGAAAACCGTATACACCCGAAAGTGCAGGGCTGCCATAGAGCACCAGGCCAAGCGGCGACTGGCTGTTAACGTGCATGGCAAAGGCGGCCTGGGGACGCGGGTTCTGCAGCAGGCCATCGGCGATGGCAGCGCGGACGCCCTCAAAGGTCTCCTCGCCCGGCTGGAACAGCAACTTAACCGTGGCGTTGGCATCAACAAGCTCTGCCTCGCGGGCCTTGAGCAGGCGCGCCGCACCAAGCAGCGCCGTCGCGTGCATATCGTGGCCACAAGCGTGCATGCAGCCGTTGGTGGAAGCGAAAGGCTCGCCCGATTCCTCGGCAACGGGCAGGGCATCCATGTCGCCGCGAAGCATGATAACCGTACCGGACTGCTCATCCGTGCACGCACCATTGCCCTGAGCAGCCGCGGCCGCACCGGCACCGATCAGGCCAACAACACAGGAGCCGTCGACAAGCGTGGTATAGGGAATGTCCATCTCGTCCAGACGTGCCTGGATATAGGCAGACGTCTGCGGAAGATTGTTACCGAGCTCGGGCATCTGATGGAGATCGTGGCGCCATGCGGCAAGCTCACCGGCAAATGCCTGGGCTTCTTTGACCAGGCCATCGTCGATAGCGGTCTGCGCCGCTGTGGTAGCCTGAGGAGCTGATTGCGGTTGAAGATCGGACAGAGCTGGTGCCATAGATGCCCTCCAGTAACGTTTTTGCAGCACGCACTTTGACAGCATAAAGTGCAAGGCACAACTGTAAGGGCATGACACAAAAAATGCCGCCCTGGAAGGGCGGCGCAACAAGTTGTTTACAATTGCGGGCGAGATTTTCGGCGCAAGAAATCGAAATGCGTCTCGCTCAAGATAATCGACAAAAAGATGAGCGCAAAGCCGGCAAGCAGGCGCGAGGTGAGCGCCTCCCCCATCAGCAGCACCGAGAACAGCACGCCCGAGGGGGACTCCATCGAAAGAAGCAGCGAGCCCGTCGAGGCGGGGACATGCGCCAGACCGACGTTTTGGACGAGCAGGGCCACGCACGTACAACCCACCGAGAGAAAGGCCACCACGCCGATAAAGCTCGGCGTCCACACGGACAGAGGCGCCTGAGTCTCGAATAGTAGCGACGTGATTAAGCTCAAAACGCCATTGCCCACAAACATCCAAAACGTGATGACGTTGATATCCATCTTGCGGCCATACTTGGCGGTCACCGCCATCTGGATAGCAAAGAAGACCGCGCCGCCCAACGTGATGACATCTCCGGCATTGAACTCGACGCTATCGAGTGCCACCAGGCCAATGCCCGCCAGGCACAGCAATGCGGCGCCCAAGTTGTAACGGGTAAGCTTTTCTCCGCCCAGGACATAGCTCGCAAACGGCACGAGGATGCAATAGGTACCCGTCAAAAATGCACTCTTGCCCGCCGTGGTCTGTGCCAGGCCAATCGTCTGCAAACCGTACGCGCCCCACATAAGTGCGCCCATACCAAGCCCGACGATAAGGTTGCGAGCATTAAAGTGCGCGATGATTCGTTTGTGGAAAATGGCAAACATAACCAGTGATGCCGGGAGAAAGCGAACGTAGACCAGCTCGAACACCGGAACGGTATCGAGCGCATCTTTCATGGTGGTAAAGGAATAGCCCCAGATGACCGCCACCGAAAACAGCAAGGCCTTCCAGAAGAACGGAGAACGCGCTCCGGCGCCACGGGAGGTGCCGCCGGCGCCCAGGTCCTCCCGTGCGACAGGGCTATCGGGCATGTTTTCGATTTCATCAACGGCATTCTGGGCCATAGGGCATCCTCGCGCTCAGTCTGGGCGTGGTGTCCGCACGCGCGTGACCGCGTGCCGCCTCATGGTCAAATAAAAACAGGGCGCACCGGACCCCCGGTACGCCCCGCTACTGTAGCAACAACCAGTGCCGCATCGCAATCCAGCCCACTAAAGCGTTTTGTTCCGCCGTTCTACCGAACGGCGGACCGGCCGACGCTGCGCGAGCCGCATTCACGCCAATCTGACGTTCAATTTCAAGGGCGCGACCAGAAGGTCAGCGCCCTTTCATTTCACGTCACCTTGGCGTGAATGCGGCTCGCTCGCTGGCATTAGCGCTGCATCGGCGTTAACGTTGCTGTACTAGATAAGCTTTGTTGATTCCAGCTTTTCGATAATCCAGTCGTTGGCTTTGATGACCGGGCGACGGAATACGACGCCCAGGGCCAGCGACGGAATCAGATAGCTCGCCAGAATGCCTAGCTCAATCCAGTACTCCATATGGTAGGCACCGGCCATGGCGGCATGCATGGCGTTGATGCCGTGAGTAAACGGCAGGAACGGATAGATCGCCTGGAACACGGGGCCAGTCATCTCGATGGGGAACGTGCCGCCCGAACCGCCGACCTGCATGACCAGCAGCACGACGGCGAGCGCCTTGCCGATATCGCCAAACGAAACCGTAAGCGTGTAGACGATATTGGAGAACACGAGACTCGCGACCCAGCCCGCCAGCACAAACTGCAGTGGGTTGTCGCACTGGATGCCAAAGAACAGGATGTCGCCCGCGCACACGAGCGTTGCCTGCAGCAGGGCCAGACCGCCAAAGAACAGGTAACGACCCAGGTAGATCTCGTGCAGGCGCACGGGGATCAGCTCGTTGATGAGTTCATCGTCAACCGACACCTTCATCATGGCTGCCAGCACGATCGAGCCCACCCACAGCGACAGGATCGTATAGAACGGCGCCATGGCCGAACCGTAATTGCGGATCGGATAGACCGGCTTGCGGTCGAGCGCGACGGGGCCTGAAAGCGACACAGCCAAACCCTCGGGATCGTTGCCAATCATCGTCTTGATCGTGGCAAGGTCGTCCGACATCAGGGCGCCATCGAGCTCGTCCTTAAAGGCGCTGATCTTATCGGACGCTTCACCTAGCTGATCGGAAGCCTTGTTGACCAGCTTGGCGGCCTTGGAGAGGCCCTTCGCCAACGAGCCGGATGCATCGGTGAGGCCGCTCACGGCACTATCCAGATTGCTCGAAATACCGTTCAGCGAATCCAAAACGCCCGAGATGGTCTTCTTGAGCTCCTTTGCCTTGACCGAGAATGTGGAGTCGTAATCGATCTTGGCACCCGAGACACCCGCCTTGGCGTCGGCGATCGCCTGGTCG
The DNA here is from genome assembly GCF_003436895.1 of Collinsella sp. TF09-1AT. Classification (NCBI taxonomy): domain Bacteria; kingdom Bacillati; phylum Actinomycetota; class Coriobacteriia; order Coriobacteriales; family Coriobacteriaceae; genus Collinsella; species Collinsella sp. TF09-1AT. Next base: position 286,747 of record NZ_QSRC01000002.1, read on the forward strand.
GTTTCGGCGCGGACATCGTTAACCTTTGTCATGCTGTCCGAGAGCGACGTTGCGATGCCCGTCAGCTCCTTGGCATTGTTGCGGTACTCAGTCGCGGTTTTGCCAAGCTCAGCAGCCGCGTCCTCAAGCCCTGCCTTGAGCTTTTCGTTACTCACCTGGCCAGCAAGACTACGGAGCTTATCCGCCGTGGCATCAATCTCGTCGGCACGCGCATTGAGTGACGCGGCACCATCGTTGAGCTGTGACACCGTCAGATCGACATGCTGTTTCGCGGCGTCAAAGGCCTTTGCGAGCTCGGTGGACACGTTGTCGAACGACCCGGCACTTCCATCAATCGCCGCATCGATGGCATCGCTAGCTGCCTTGAGCGCCTGCTCGGAATCAGCAATACCGCTCTCGGCATGCTCCATCAGCTGCTTCACCGACTGCTCGGTAGTTCCGGTCTGCTTGAGCAGGCCGCCCGCCGACGTCAGCGAATCGGACGTGGAGCTCAAGATGCCCGCAAGCGAAGTCGCACTGGCCTTGATGTCCTGCAGGTCCTCGACCGAATCGCCCAGCGTCGAGGACAGGTTGGCGATAAAGTTGCTCAGTTGGTCGGTGCTCATGTAATCGAGCAGGCTGGACACTGTCTTAAGGCCGATTGTCGTGATGGTCTTGGTAAAGGTCTCGTTGACCTGGCTCTGGACGGCGCTCGAGCCCTTCTCGGTCACGATCTGGGCGATGGCGTTGGCCTTCTGGTTCTCATAGAACTCGATATCGGCGTGTTTCACGTCGGTCGAGAAGAGCGTCATCATGTCGGAGCTAAAGCTCTTGGGGATTACGACGGCCGCATAGTAAGCGCCCGACTTAACACCGTCAATAGCCTTATCGCGATCGTTGAGCACAATCCAGTCAAAGTTCTCGTTACCACGCAGAGCGGCGGTAACGTTTTCGCCCACGTTGATCTCGACGGGAATCAGATCACTCTCGTAACCCTCATCGGTGTTGACCACAGCGATCTTGAGGTTTCCGGTGTTGCCGTACGGATCCCAGCTGCCGGCGATGTTAAACCATGCGTAGAGGCACGGCACGATGATCAGACCCATCACGACAATCATGCCGATCACGGAGTGAGACACGTTTTGGACGTCGCGCTTAAACAGATGCAGGATGTTCTTCATTTATGCCTCACCTCCTTTTGAGTGCTTGCCAAGCGGGGCGCTATCCTCATTCATCACAAATGTGTCGTCCCCGTTCGCGGGCACATGGTGCATATCGTGGTGAATGGACTGGCCGGCAGCCTGATCCTTGGATTTAGAGCCTCGCCCGCTGGCATTCAGGCCAAACATGCGACGGGCGGCAGGGATCGCCGCTGTGTGCTCGCGCATCTCACGGCGCAGGTCCTCGTCCGAAAGCGCCGAGATGCGCATTTGGGTGTTGAGGCTCGAGCGGATGTACTCGATGTTGATGAGCCAGCCGCAGATGGCGATGACCGAGACAATCCAGATGACCAGCAGGATGATCTTGCCGTTGTTGTCCAGGTCGAGAACCGTCGACAGCACAAAGAGCAGCACCTGCACGCCCACCACGGCGGCAAATCCGCCCTTGATGTAGTACGGGTAACGATGCTCAAAAGCCACTGCATGTTCGAGCAGCTCACGACGGTATGAATCGGAATCGAGCATGACGCGCATTGCTGTACGCAGCGAATAGCGCTGGCGCGGCAGGTCATTGGACTCGCAGATCATAAGGCCTGTCGTGGAAAGCTGCTTGTCAAAGAGCAGGTTGAGGTTGAGCAGCAGCGGACGCAGCTGCAAGCCAATAAAGAGTGCGATGGCAAGGAACACGCCCAAGATGCACAGGTTGAACAGGTAGCTGAACGAGTACATGCCGCCGACGGTCTCGCGCAGCAGATTGATGCCGTAGGTAAAAGGCAGCAGCGGATGCAGCCATTGGAAGAAGCCGGGCATCATCTCGATAGGATACATGCCCGACGAACCGGGAATCTGCACGATAACTAGGATGACGCCAATCGCCTTGCCGATATGTTTAAACGTAGTGGACAGCGCGTAGATGATATTGACGTACGTGAACGAGATAGCGATGCCGCCCAGCACAAAGAGCAGCGGATTGACGCACTGAACGCCAATGACCAGATCGCCCACCGTAACGATGATGGCCTGGAACGCGCCCAGGATCACCAGGAGCAACCAGCGACCAAAGTAGCCCTGACGCGCGGTAAAGCTGCCGATGCCTTCACGGTCAACCTCGAGCTTGTAGATGGCGATGAGCACATAGCCGCCCACCCACAGTGCCAGATTGGTGTAGAAAGGAGCAATGCCCGAGCCGAAGCTCTTGACCGGATAAATTGACTTTGAGGTCAGCTCGACCGGAGATGCCATAAAATCTGCGACGTCATTGACATCGACGCCCATCAGATCAGCCAGCTCGCCCATGGACTCGGAAGTCTGCAGGGCCGCGATGTCGTTGGCAGCGGTTGCGAGCCTGTCCTGGACCTTGGCAAGAGAGTCGTCGGTCTGGGACAGTGTGGTCTTGGCCTGTTTGAGCGTCGCATCGAGTTGGGCCAGCGTGCCACGCGCGCTCGCAATCGTGGGCGTAAGACCCGATACGATGCCGGTCAGGTCGCCCGAAACGGCGGCGAAGGAGTCCAGAGCGCTCGAAGCCTTCGGCAGCGCGTTCTGCCCCAGATCCGTCTGAGCCTGATTCATGTTGGTCGTACCGGTTTTGATCGCAATGTTGATAGCATCGCTGGCGACCGAAACAGCCGTAGCGTCATTCTCAATATCGTTTAACTGAGCGGAGAGATTATTCTTGACGGCCTGAAGGCTCTCATTTTGCCCTCGAAGCATAGCAACCGCAGACGCAATCAGCTTATTAACTTCTTCCGAGCCCGTCGGCGCACTGTCAGCCAGCCCCTGCAGATGGTCGATAAGAATATTGTTATGGTCAATCGTCATCTGAAGCGATTCGAGCGAGTTGTCGATGCGAGTGGTCGTTGACGTCAAGGCGCCCGCCATCTTTCCGACCGCGGCGTTCGCAGAAGCCGACGTCTTGCTCAACGCGGCGCTGCCCTCCGAGAGCGCCTTGGAAAGCGAGGTGATGGACTTACCCGCTGTGGTGCGAGCCTCGCCCAGCAGGTCGTTGCCCTGGGAGATCGCCTGCGTCAGCGACGGCGCCCGACCCTGCAAGCCCGCCAACGCGGCATCGGCCGATGCGATCGAGCCGCTCGTCTTGTCGATGGCGGCGTTCATGTCGCCAATCGAATCACGCACCTCGCCCAAGGTGTCGGATGCCTCGGACACCGAGGCTGCCAACGAATCCTGGGCCTGGGTCGTTTTGTCCTTTAAATCGACTCCGGCATCCTTGGCAATACTGGCAACGGTCTCGCCCGCCGTGGAGACAAATTCCGAGTTGATCTGCTCCTCGATGGTGTTTGCGCCGGTGTCGGTAACCTTGGGCGCAATAGCGCTCTTCTTCTCATTGACGTAGTACGTAAGCTTGGGCTGATGGTAGTTGCCGTCGAGCATCGAAACCAGGTTATCCGAGAAGTTCTTGGGGATTACGATGGCCGCATAGTACTCACCGCTCTCGACGCCCTCTTTAGCATCGGCCGCCGAATCGACGAAGGTCCAGCCCAGCCGATCGTTCTCCTTGAGCTGATCGACGACCTTATCGCCCGCGTTGAGCTCGCCCACCAAGTCGTTTTGGGTGCCCTGATCGTTGTTGGCGATGGCAATCTTGATACCCTGGGTGTTTCCGTACGGATCCCAGTTGGCCACGATGTTGTACCAGGCATACAGCGAGGGAATAACGCACACGCCGAGGGTAACCACCAGGGCGACGGGGTTCACGATCAATCGCTTGATGTCGCGTTTAAAGATTGCAAAGGAAACCTTTGCATCGGATAGTTTGCTGCCGAGACTCACGCTTGGACCATCCATCCTGTCGTTGAATCGAATCGTACTATCGATAACCATTGTACGAAGGCGTTTTAACGTCTCGATGCACAATGGTATTGAGTTTTGCGGGTAGCAATATACTACGAAGATGAGTTAACGTACAGTTGTACAGTATCTTTAATTTCAGCAGGTCACAAAACCACAACCCGCACAAATTAGCAACCCAACTAGTCATTGGGGACGTTCTTAAACGACTAGTCAAACAAAAACGTCCCCAATGACCGCTTTTTCCTCCGTCCCCAAGGGATCATTATTGGACCGCCGATGTTTTGGTAATGCCAGCGAGCGAGCACCAGAGCGAACAAATTGGCATGAAAAGAGGACGGCATAGACCTTCTGGTCATGCCGTCCTCTTTGAATGACAAGTTGTCGCTCTGGTGCCCGCGCAGCGTCGGCTGGTCCGCCGTTCGTTAGAACGGCGGAACGAAGGGCAGCGTCGAGCCGTTACGCCGTTCGGTAGAACGGCGTAACTAAGTTACATCAGGTCGCAGACAGCTGCGGCGAAGGCCACGGGGTCCTCGGGCAGAATGCCCTCGACCAGCAGGGCCTGATCGTAGAGCAGACCGGAGTACTGCTTGATCTTGTCGGCATCGCCTGCCTTCTGAGCAGCAACGAGCTTGGCAAAGACCGGGTGCTTGGCGTTGAGCTCGAGCACGCGCTGGCTCTTGGGCATGCCGTCGGGCGCGCCCTCGGGACCCTTCTGGAGCACCTTCTCCATCTCGAGCGAAAGCGGGCCCTCGGTGGTAATGCACGCGGGGGCATCGGTCAGGCGCGCAGAAACGGCAACCTTCTCGACCTTGTCGCCGAGTGCCTCCTTCATAGCGCCAAAGAGGTCCTCGTTCTCCTTGGTAGCGTCCTCGGCCTCCTTCTTCTCATCCTCGGTTGCCAAGTCAAGATCGCCGGTAGCGACGTTCTTGAGCTCCAGGTGACGATCCTCGACCTCGGGCTCGGCACCGTCGGCAACGGCCTTCTCGGCAGCCTCGCGAGCAGCATCGTCCTCATAGATCTTGGGCATATCGCGCGCCACGTACTCACGCATGGCCTGGAACGTGAACTCGTCCACATCCTGCGTCAGCAGCAGCACGTCATAGCCGCGGTCGAGCACGCCCTTTACCACGGGCATCTTGGCCAAGCGCTCACGCGAGTCGCCGGCGGCGTAGTAGATGGCCTTCTGATCCTCGGGCATGCCCTTGGCATACTCGGCCAGGGTAATCATCTTCTGTTCCTTGGCAGACCAGAACAGCAACAGGTCGGCGAGCTCATCGGCCTTCATGCCATAGCTCGAGTAGATGCCGTACTTAAGACCGCGGCCAAAGTTTTCGAAGAACTTCTCGTAGGCCTCGCGGTCGTTGTCGCGCATATCCTCAAGGTCGGCGGTGATCTTCTTCTCGACACGCTTGGCGATGGCCTTGAGTTGACGGTTCTGCTGCAGTGTCTCACGCGAGATGTTAAGCGACACGTCGGCAGAATCCACAACGCCACGGACAAAGTTGTAGTAGTCGGGCAGCAGGTCGTCGCACTTCTCCATAATCAGCACGTTGGAGCTGTAGAGCGCCAGGCCCTTCTCGTAGTCCTTGCTGTACAGATCGAACGGGGCGCGGCCCGGCACAAACAGCAGGGCGTCGTACTCGAGCGTACCCTCGGCATGGAAGCTGATAGTGCGTGCCGGATCGTCAAAGTCGTGGAACGTGGACTTGTAGAACTCGTTGTAATCCTTCTGCTCAACGTCGGAGCTGCGCTTTTTCCAGATCGGCGTCATGGAGTTGACGGTCTCGAGCTCCTGGTAGTCCTCGTACTCGGGCTTATAATCGTCGCCAGCATCCTCGGGCTTGGGCTTCTGGCGGCTCTTGGACACCATCATCTGGATCGGGTAACGCACATAGTTGCTGTACTGCTGAATCAGGCTCTTGAGGCCCCACTCGGTCAGGAAGCGATCGTAGGTCTCGGCCTCGCCGTCGGCGTCGAGCTTCTCGTTCTCGCGCAGCGTCAGGACGACATCGGTACCGTGCTCGGCGCGCTCGCCGTCTTCGATGGTGTAACCCTCAAGACCATCAGACTCCCACACGTGAGCGGTGTCCTCGCCATAGGCGCGGCTGACCACCTTCACATGGCTGGCAACCATAAAGGCAGAGTAGAAGCCCACGCCAAACTGACCGATGATATCGACATCCGAACCCTGCTGCTCGGCGTTCTCGGTCTTAAACTCCTCGGAGCCGGAATGGGCGATGGTGCCCAGATTGCGCTCGAGCTCCTCGGCGGTCATGCCAATGCCGTTATCCGAGATGGTAATGGTGCGGGCATCTTTATCAAAGGAGACGCGAATAGCCAAGTCGCCCTGGTCGAGCTTGACGCTCGGATCCTGCAGGCTCTTAAAGTTGAGCTTGTCAACGGCGTCGCTCGCGTTAGAGATAAGCTCGCGCAGGAAGATTTCCTTATTGGTGTAGATGGAGTTGATCATGAGGTCGAGCAGTTTTTTGCTCTCGGTCTTAAATTGACGCATGTGCAGTCCTTTCGCGCTACCCCCGTCCGCAAAAACGGCCCGGTTGCCCGAGCCGCATCGCAGACCTGCTATGTTCAGACTTAGATTTTATAACCCATTAGCGCGCATATATACACACGGTATCGAAAAACTGTATGTCCGAGCGTTCCAATGCGCCAATTGCCAAGGAGTGTCCCCAACTGCCGGCAGAAAAGGAACGTCCCTATCTGCCGCCCTCGACCCGTTTGGCCATCCAGGCATGGGGCTGGCCCTCGTCTTCGTAGTCTACCGGGGCAATTTGCGTGTAGCCCGCCTTGGCATAGAGCGGCAGCACGTATTCCTGCGCATGCAGCTTAATAAGCTTAGCGCCGGCATCGCGTGCACACGCACCACTGGCCTCAACGATCGCACTCGCCAGTCCACGACGACGCATAGCCGGCAGCACGGCCACGCGCCCCATAATGTAGGTCTCCCCCGCCGCGGCGCCTTCGTCCAAGTCGCACGTCGGCGACACCGGAGCCTCTGCGTCAGTCGCGCGCTCAAGCTCTTCGGGAAACACGCGCGAGCAACCGGCAAGCTCGCCGTCTACATAGAGCGTCACATGAATGCAGTTCGGATCCTCGTCGATAGCGTCGAACTCATTCTCGTAGCCCTGCTCGTCCATAAAAACGACGCGGCGCACCAGCGCCGCGTCCTCAAAGCATCCCGTCTTAAGTTGGATATCCATGACGGCCCCCTTCATTCAGCACGAACGTTAGGGACAGATTTTAGCGAAAATGAGCTCCGCGCACGCTAAACTTCGCGCGAGCCTTCGCCAGGCAGTCGTAATGACCCACGTTATGGGCATCGCTCGCGATGAAGCTGTACAGGTTTTGATCGAACAGGCGCTGGGCCGGCTTTTTCTCGCGACCAAAGCGACCACCGGCAATAAAGTCCGCCGAAGCCTGCAGCTTGCAGCCCATATCGACTAGGCGCTCCGCCACGCTTACATCCTTTTGAACCGCACGATAGCGCTCAGGATGAGCGATGATCACCTGGTAGCCACGGCACTGCAAATCGTAAATCGTGTTCTCGTACTCTCTAAACGCATACGCATCGGCATGCGTCGAAAGCTCGAGCAGGAACTCGTTGGTCCCATCGAAATGCAGGTGCTCCGCGGCATCGATACCAAGCTCAACGAGCTTTCGATGGTTGACCTCGAAGCCCATCTGGAGCGGAAAACCGTCAGCGTTATCGCGCAGCAGCTCAAAGGCATCCCACATCTTGTCGTAATCAAAATAGGGATCACGGCAGTGAGGAGTGCAAACGATTCTGGTTACACCGGCCCGCTTGGCGGCCTCGAGCATCGCCAAGCTCTCATCGAGATCGGCGGCGCCGTCGTCTACACCCGGCAAGATATGGCAATGAATGTCACGCATAGATCAGCCCTAATTAACTAAACGTTTGCACGGTTGGTGAAGATGCCCTTTTTGGAAGTCCCCTGATCGCCGGAGCCCTTCTTCACCTTCTTACCGTCCTTGGTGTAGTAAGAGTAGTAGTACTCGCTGGTCTCGGTCTCGCAGTAGTTCATAACGGTACCGATAAGCTTGACTTTCTCAGACTTCTTAAGCTGACCGATGGCGTTGAGCGCCTCCTCACGCTTGGTGAAATCCTCGCGCACGACAAAAAGCGCGCCGTCGGTCAGGCTCGCGATCTCGGCAGCATCGATAAAAGTACCGACCGGAGGAGCATCAAAGATGACGTACTGGAACTTGGCGGACAGTGCCTTTACCAGCTTTGCAAAGCGGTGAGAGACGATGATATCGGCAGGATTGGGAATGTGCGGCTCGGCATCGAGGAAGTAGAAATTCTTCTGGCCGGTCTCGACGATCGCCTGGTCGATAGACACCTGCTCAGACAGGACCGAATAGAGTCCGCCACGGGAGCGGACACCGAGCATATCGGCAAGGGACCTGCGGCGCATATCGGCCTCGACCAGCAGGACACTCTTGCCGCTGGTGGCGATAGCCTGGGCAAGGTTGATGGAAACCGTGGACTTGCCCTCGTTGGGAATCGAGGACGTGACGGTAATGGTGCGAATGGGATCGTCTACGCTCGCAAAGCGAATATTGGCCAAAAGGGTCTTGGCGGCATTCTGCACAACAAGCTTGTCGGTGTTTTTCGCCTTAGCCATGCCTATTTACCACCTTTCATAGCCGGAATTCGGCCAACAACGGGAATACCCAGGAGCTCTTCTGCCTCTTCGGCACCGCGGATGCGGGTGTTGAGCATGTCTGCCAAAACGACATAGGCAACTGCGATAAAGATACCGGCGAGGAACGCGACGGCAATATACAGCGCGCGCTTGGGGCCACTGGGGGCTTCGGGGGTCTTAGCCTCGTCGATAACGTTGATGCTCTGGGCAGCGCCGACGTTCTGAGCGACCGTACTCACCGAGCTGGCCATGGCCTTTGCGACCTCAGCCGTCTCCTTGGCATCGGTGCCGGTAACCGAAAGCGTAATGACACGCGTGGTGGTCTCGGAGGAAACAGACACCTTGTAGTCATCCAGATCGGTGAGGCCCAGTTCTTTGGCGGCGCCGCTCTTAACGCTATCGCTATCCAGCAGCGTGGCGATATCGTTGGAAAGCATCTGGCTCGCCGAGAGATCGTTGTAGCTCATCTGACCGCTATCGTCGGTCTTGGCGAGAATGTACATGCTCGTCGTCGCGGTGTAGGTGTTGTCCATCGCAGCGAAGGACACGATGCCCATGGCGATCGCGCAGACCACCGGAAGGGTGATGACCAGCTTGAGGTGCTTCTTCAGCAGCTGGAACAGTTCGAGAAGGGTCATGCAGCTTGCCTTTCATTTCCCCAGTTCGGATTGACAAAACTGTCCGTATGTTATCGCATCTTTTTACCGAGACCAAACTCTATACATAAGAAACAGGCTCTCCTGTAAAAATGACGGAAACAATCGTAAAATTGCACAACAACGCCGCACCCGAAAGTCCGATGCGGCGTCTACATCATTATCTATGTTGTATCGCTATGCGAATGGCTCGTCCTGCTGTATGGGAAACGTCACCGTAATGGTGGTTCCCACGCCCAACTCGCTCGATAGATCGATCGTGGCGTGATGATACAGGGCCGCATGCTTGACAATGGCAAGCCCCAGACCGGTTCCGCCGCGTGCCTTGGACCTACTCTTGTCCACGCGATAGAACCGCTCAAATACCTTGCCCTGTTCTTCAGGCGCGATACCGATTCCCGTGTCGGCGACCGCGAGGAACGGATGGCCTTCGTCGTTGGTGCCGCACTGCAGCGTAACCGTACCGCCGGGTCGATTGTAGCGGATGGCGTTGCTTGCCAGATTGTAGATGAGCTCGTCAATCAAGCGCGACACGCCTTCGATGACCACAGGCTTGGTCTCATGACTTATCGTCACATTCGCCTGACGGGCGACCTGTTCAAGACGCTGCTCAACCGTGTAGATGGCACGCGAGAGCTCAATAGGCTCCGTGGACCCAATGGGCACCGCCTCGCCCTCAGTTGCACGCTCGGCCTCGTCCAAGTTAGACAGCGTAAGGATATCGTTGACAAGCGCTGCCAAGCGGCCCGCCTCACGATAGATGCGACCGCCAAAGTTGCGCAGGTCATCCTCGCCCTCAACCATGCCGTTTGCGATGAGCTCGGCATAGCCCGAAATCGCCGTAAGCGGCGTCTTGAGCTCATGGGTGATATTCGCCGTGAATTCGCGGCGCATACGGTCGTTGTCCGCTAGCACCGCCATTTGGCGCTTGAGTTCCTGGCGCTGCGACTCGATACGCTCAAGCATGGGGACCATCTCGGCATAGGCGTGCTCATAGCTACGGCGCGGGTGGTCCAAATCCACCTCTTGCAACGGCGCGATGATGGCACGGGACTCGCGGCGCGCCATGAAAAACGAGAGTACCGCACCCGCTGCTGCGATAAGCAGCATCGGCGCCACCATCGACAGCAAAATCGCCGCAACGCCAGGCTGGGCCTGCGCCAAGCGGACAACCTGGCCGTTATCAAGGGCGACGGCGCGATACAGCATAATCTCGTCGAGCGTAGAGCTTGCGCGCTCCGCGGAACCCAAACCACTCTCAAAGGCCTCGATGACCTCGGGGCGATCGCCATGGTTGGGCAGTGTGGAAGGCGATGCCTCGTTGTCGTAGGCAACCGATCCATCCTTGTTAATCAGCGTGATGCGCAAGTCCTCGCGATCGAGGCTACGCAAGAACGGGATGGGCTCCTGCTGCTCGTCGAGGGCGGCAGCAATGAGCTCGGTTTCCTGCGCTAGATTGGCACTCGTGGCATCCGCCAAGGTGTTTTGCAAAAAAAACGCACCCAGCACCGTAAACGCCACGATAACCGCCATGGCGCAGACAAAGATCGTCACAAAAACGCGGTGCGACAGCGTTTGTTTTCCCTGGGGGGCGAAGACCACGGGTTACTCCTCCGATGCGGTGGCCGCGGTGTCGTCACCTTCGGCACCATCACCGGCAGAAGGCTCGGCCAAGCGGTAGCCCACGCCGCGCACGGTCTCGATGGCGCTGGCATGCTCGCCCAGTTTTTGGCGAAGCGTCTGCACGTGCACGTCAACGGTGCGCGAACCGCCGTCGAAGTCCCAGCCCCACACGCTCTGCAGCAACGACTCGCGGGTAAAGACCACGCCAGGCTTGCGCATGAGATACTCAAGCAGGTCGAACTCGCGCAGGGTAAGCTTAAGCGGCTCGCCGGCAACGGTCACCTCGCGATGGCTGGGCGAGAGCACGATGTCGCCCACACTGAGCACATCGCTCGCCTGCTTGACCATGCCGCCGCGACGCAGCAGTGCGCGGCAACGGCTCGCAAGCTCCATGAGCGAAAACGGCTTAGTCAGGTAATCGTCGGCACCGCCATCGAGCGCCATCACCTTGTCGAGCTCGGTGTCCTTGGCGGTAAGCATCATGATGGGCACCGTCGCCGTCAGGCGGTCGGCACGCAGGCGACGCATAATTGCCAGGCCATCGGTATCGGGCAGCATGATGTCGAGCAGGACAGCATCGGGCACCCGTCGCGCCACGGCAGCTTTAAACTCGCCATCGCACGAAAAGCCCTCGGCCTCGATCCCCTGCTTGCGCAGCGCATAGACCGTCAAATCCCTGATGTTGTCATCGTCCTCGACGTAATAGATCATGTTGAACCCCTTTGCGGCCGGCATGACCGCATCTTAACCCTAAAGGTACCTTTACGAGATGGTATCAGCCAAAACGTCCCGTCAAATAATCCGCTGTGCGCGGGTCGGTCGGATTCTTGAAGAGCTGAGCGGTGGGCGCGTGCTCCACCAGCTCGCCCAGCAAGAAAAACGCGACCGAGTCGGAGATGCGCGCCGCCTGCTGCATATTGTGCGTAACGACCACCAACGTGCAGGTCTCCTTGAGCTCGCAGGCAAGCTGCTCCACCACCAGCGTCGACACGGGATCGAGGGCGCTCGTGGGCTCGTCCATCAGCAAGATGTCGGGTTGCACGGCAAGCGCACGGGCGATGCACAGGCGCTGCTGCTGTCCGCCCGAAAGGCCCAGCCCCGACTCCTTGAGCTTGTCCTTGACCTCATCCCACAGAGCGGCTCGACGAAGAGAATCCTCGACCAGCTCATCCAGCACGGCGCGATCGCGCACGCCCATGCCACGGGGGCCGTACGCGACGTTGTCGTAAATACTCATGGGAAACGGGTTAGGGCGCTGGAACACCATGCCCACGCGCTGGCGCAGACGGCAGATGTCGTAGTCGCCCAGGATATCCTGGCCATCGAGCGCGATCTTGCCCTCGATGCGACAGTCCTTGATGCCGTCGTTCATGCGGTTAAAACAACGTAGCAGCGTCGACTTGCCGCAGCCCGAAGGACCGATAAACGAGGTGATCTGCTTGTCGCGGATCTTGATGGACACGTCCTTGAGTGCGCGGTGGTCGCCATAGAACAAATCGAGGCCCTCGACGTCGATGCGCGTCGGCGAGGCGGCAAGGTCCTGCGCCGTGGGGCGCGTCGCGTCTCCGACTTCGCGCTCGTGCGCAGCCTCGGCTCGCGCTTCCATGAGTTCTTCAAGCTCCGTGGGCTCCACAGCCGCAGCAGCCGTCATACCGCATACCTCCATATCGATATCAATCCAGCAGTATCGATAGTAGGAATCGCGGCTCATACGCACGTGATCGCATTGTCAAGTGTTTGTAAGGGCTCCTACGCTACGCGGCGGGCAGCTCGATGGTAAAAACGGTATGCTCGGGCGTCGATTCGCACGCGATGGTACCGCCATGCGCGCATACAATCTCCTTGGCGATGGCGAGACCCAGCCCAGCGCCGCCGCGATTGGTCGCACGCGCCGCATCCAGGCGATAGAACTTATCAAAGATCACCTTGAGCTTTGGCTCAGGGATCGGATCGCCTTGGTTTATAAATCGTACGCGCACGCCGCCGTTACCCAAACGTCTGGCCTCAATCGTGATCATCGAGCCTTCATAGCTATAGGCAACAGCGTTTTTCATGATGTTGTTGAATACGCGAGCCATCTTGTCGCCGTCCACGAGCACCGTCAGATCCTCGCAGATATCAACCTGGGCTTCTTTATGCTGTTCGTTGAGAATGGGATAGAACTCGTCGGCCACCTGTGCCAGTAAGAGCCCCAAATCGACGTAGCTGCGGGTAAGCACGATATCGTGGAAATCAAAACGCGTGATGTCGAAGAACTCCTCGATGAGCGCATCGAGCCGGTGGGCCTTGTCGATTGCCACGCCCGTAAAACGCGCGCGCTGCTCAAGCGGCAAATCGGGGGCCTCCTGCAAGAGCGAAAGGTAGCCCACCACGCTGGCGAGCGGCGTGCGCAGGTCGTGCGCCAGGTACGTCACCAGGTCATCTTTGCGGTGGGATTCGTCACGCAGGGCTTGTTGAACCCTACGCTCGCAATCGCGCGCCCGGTTGAGCGCACCCTCGGCCTCGAGGAAGTCGCCGTCAATGTTGTCCCATGTGTCGGGGTTATCGATCAGACGGTCCTGAATGCGGGCGGCAATCACGCGGTCTGCGTGCAGCTCGCCCTGCTCGTAACCCTGGTAGTACAGGGCGCGTCCGCAGAAGAACAGGACGCACACGGCAAGCGCCAGCACAAATCCAAGCATGTTGAACACAAAGCCGGCGTCAAAGAATACGGGCTCGCCAATACCGCCAAGCGCCATGGACCCGATCGCCAACGTAATTGTCCACGCGGCGCCGCCGATCACCACACAGCGGCGAACGATTTCGAATCGATCAATCAGCAAAATGCCAATGAGTAGAACTGCCAGGATGCCAACGATATTGTCAATGCCGATGAGCAGCAGACTCAGCAAAAAGAGCAGCACCGTCGCTAACGCACGGTTGTCAACGACCGCCCTTACGTATTCAAAGAGTCGATCGGGCACCTCGAATGCCCGCCTATCGTCTTTTGTCATATCTACTCCCCCACCATCAAAGGCGTTATTCGATTATGTAGCCGACGCCCCAGACGTTTTTGATAAAGCGCGGCTTCTGGGCATCGTCGCCAATCTTTTCGCGCAGATGGCGAATGTGCACCATCACCGTATTGTTGGAGCCGGGCATAAAGTCCTCGTTCCACACCGCGCGGAACAGGTCCTCCACGGGCACTACGCTGCCGCGATGCTCGGCCAGATACAGCAAGATGGAATACTCGATGGGCGTGAGGCGCACCGGCGCACCGTCCACCGTCACGGAGCGAGCGTCACGGTTGATCTCGAGGCCGTCGAGCTGGAGGGTCGGCAACTCGGTCGCCTGCGCGCGGCTGCCGTAGCTGGTATAACGACGAAGCTGAGCATGAACGCGCGCGATGAGCTCCAGCGGGCGGAACGGCTTGACCACGTAATCGTCCGCGCCAAGCGAAAGGCCTTCGATCTTATCCTGCTGGGCATCGCGTGCCGTCAACATAATTACGGGATAGGTATGGCTGACACGGATGGTACGCAGCAGCTCAAAGCCATCGATGTCGGGCAGCATGACATCGAGCAGTGCCAGGTCAAACTTTTGTTCCAGAATTGCCTTGGCCGCATCGGCCCCGCTGTAGGCGATCTGGACGTCAAAGCCCTCTTTTGTAAGGTAGATACCAACCAGGTCGGCGATGGCCTTCTCGTCATCAACTACCAGTATGCGCTCGTTCATGCGTGCTCCTCTCGCGCTCCATTATGCCCGAGGCGGCGCCCGCCACACACAACAAGCGTGGGCGATTAAGTCGACCTTAAGCACCCTTGCGCCCATTCGAGCACGAATGCGGGCCATGCGCGCACGCAACGATCGTCGTCGCCGGCTAACGATATACTCTAGTGCCAGAAGAGACCATCCCGTCGAAAGCGAAATCTGTGAAGTCCCTCACCTCTTTTGCAAAACGCTCCGCCCAGCTTGCCGCCGGCTTTGCCTGCGCCATCGCCCTTGTTGCCGGCGCGCCCGCTGTTGCCGGCGCCCAAGTGCTCACGACCGACGACGTCTGCGGCAAGACCGCCGACGTCCGCGGCATCACGACAGAAAACCTGCCCGATATCGAGGCAACTAATGCCCTTGTTATGGGCAAGGACGGCACCGTCTACTATGGACGCGGCGCCGATGAGCAGGTCAAGATTGCCTCGATCACCAAGGTCATGACCGCAATCCTGACCGTCGAAAACTGCAAGATGGACGAGAAGGTCACGGTGAGCAACGCTGCCGCCACCGTAGGCAACTCGACTGCCGGCCTGCTCGAAGGCGACGAGCTCACCGTGGAGCAGGCACTACGCGGCCTGATGACCCCCTCGGGCAACGACGCCGCCATCGTGCTTGCCGAGTACGTGGGCAAAAAGATCGACCCCAAGACCAAAGACGCCGAGGCAACCTTTGTGAAGGCCATGAACGAGCGCGCCAAAAAGCTCGGCTGCACCGGCACGGTCTTTGAGAACCCACACGGTCTGGACTTTGATGAGTGGGCCGGCGACATGCACTCAACCGCACACGACGTGGCACTGATGATGCAGGAGGCCATGAAAGACGATACGATTCGTGAAGTCGTCGCGAGCGAGGATTCTTGGATTGAGGTCACGGGCGCCGATGGCTCAGACCATTCGCATTCCATGGACACGCACAACGTTTTGCTCGGTCAGGACGGAAACATTGGTGGCAAGACCGGCACCACCGACGACGCGGGCTATTGCTTTACGAGCGCCTACAACCGCGACGGCGACGAGATCTACACTGTTATTTTGAACTCCACCACCACCGACCAGCGCTTTACCGATACCGCCACCCTTGCCAACTGGTACTACGGCCACAAGGTCACGGTCGCGATCGCCAACACGCAGGAGAAGACCGCCAACGGCAACCCGCTCATGGCGCGCATTAGCCAGACAGATTGGACGGACAAGACGATCGACGCCACGCTCGCCGATCCTACGGCGCAAGCGACCGTGTTTTCCCTTGCCGGCGAGGTGACCGAAAAGGTTAGCTACGACGATCTTTCGGGCACGGTGCATGTGGGCGACAAGGTGGGCAGCATTACGCTCAAGCAGGACGGTACCAAGATCGCCGTCATGGATTTGGTTGCCGACGAGGAAGGCTCGGGGCCGAATCCCATTGAGTGGCTACTCGTGAAGCTCGACCGCCTGGGCCGTCGCATCGACAACCGCCCACTCATGGCAGAAAGCGAGACCGTCGCCAAGGCGCCCGAGGTGTAGGGCGCAAAAAATAATAAGCCCATTAAAAGGAGGCGTCCGAAAGGATGCCTCTTTTTTTGAGGGTTCGAATCCCCAGCCGCCATTCTTGATAATAAAAAAGGGCCCCAAATGGGACCCTTCTTTCAATTCATACTGGCGGAGAGCTGGGGATGTCCGGGCATGCTACGCATGCCCTCCGGCTTCAAAGCCTGGCGGCTTTTCGCCCACGGGCTACAAACGCTTTCGCGTTTGCTTAACGCCCGTGCCCTCTCGGGTTCGAATCCCCAGCTAACGTGGTTCAACTAAAAAAGGGTCCCTTTCGGAACCCTTCTTTAAAGTCTTACTGGCGGAGAGCTGGGGATTCGAACCCCAGATGCCCTTTTGGGGCATACTCGCTTAGCAGGCGAGCACCTTCGGCCTCTCGGTCAGCTCTCCGTAACAGCCGTTCTATAGTAACCAAACAGCCGAAGTTGGGCAAGAGGAAATTTTCTAATTGCCTAGCAGCCTTTCCTCCTTGAAAGCTTCGCCTACCCCAGCGAGCGGTTGAGGGAGCCGAGCTCGTCGTTGCCCATGGTGCGCCACATTTGGAAGATACAACCGCGTGCCAGGAAAAAGAAACCGTTGTCGACCAGTTGCACAGCGGCATCTGCAAGCTGATTCGTCACGGCGGACACTGGCGGCAGCTCGAGTCCAGCCTTGCGGATGGTCTCGACCGCTTCCTCGAACGTCGGAGGCTCGCTGACGCCCATCTCGTTCATAAGGCCCTGCATTTCTTCCAGCGCGCTGCTGCCCGACTCCTCGCCGCGCGGCACCAGGCGGTAGCACGCCAACGCGAGCTCGAGCTGGTCGCAGTTCCAATAGGCAAACGCCAGGCGATAAAACAGGTAGCCGATTGAAGTACGGTCGCTTGCAATGCGCAGGCCATGGCGCGCTACCTCGATAATCTCGTCAAAGCGCTCCAGACGTGCCAACACGTTGATGAGCGCGAAGTGAGACTGCATGGACGAACGCGCCAGATCGTAAAGATGGCGCACCTCGGGCAGTGCTCGTTCAAAGTCCTCTTGCTCGGCGTAAAAGCTGCAGATCTCGTGCTGGGCAAAGTACAGCGCATCGGGCGCACGAAGGATTCGCACAGAGCGGTCTTCTTCCAACACCGGTAGCACCATGCGCACCAGCTGGTTATCACAAAACTGCGTTTGAACCGGACCTGTCGCCAAAAGCTCGGCGACGGCGCACTTAGCCTCCAACTCCTCGACAAGACGGGAAAAACCTTCAAAAGCACCTGTACGGTCGACTTTTGCCTGCTCGCGCAATTCAACAACACGGGCCACGTATGGATCATCGTCCTCTTCCATGACCTCCAACTCGTCAGCCTTATCGGCAAGCAGCAGATCGCGCAGCGCCGGCGGCAGCGTGCGATGGTCATCACGCGGACGAGCATGAACCTCCGCTGGTTCAATCGTCTCCGGAGCAGTTGACTCATACGCCTCAAGCACACGCTTGCACGGCATATCGTCCATGTCCATGCTCTCAAGATCCTTGGCGACAGGCACGCAATCGGCCAGATAGGCCGCGCGCCCAAAGAAATACGTTGCGACAACGCGCTCGCCCTGCTCACTGTCGGGAGCGGCAATCTGCACATAGCAGCGCGTGATGCAGGTGCCCGCGGCAAAACACGCCGCCGCAAGCGTGAGCGCCACGCGCGCATCGTGCTCCGCAGCCCAGATCGCACGCGTGTCCTCTTCCAGCTCGCGCCAGGCGTCATCTTGAGCGTCGTATTCACGTTGCGGCATGGCATCCACGACAGAGTGCCCAAACCGAACGAGCATAATCCCCTCGGCAACATTTACTCGATAGGTATAGTCGAGCCGTGTGACCACGTTGAGCGCTTCTACGATACGTGCAAAGCGGGTGCGAACGTCCCACTCACCGCCCGGCTGGCAAGCCACCGTACCCGGTTTGCCCCACGGGTTATCGCTTGAGGCCGTATCGAGCAGACGGGGGACATCGTTGGTCGTCTTGGCGATATGCCACGAATCAAAAAGCGCACAGCCCTCAAAGCTCGGCGAGGACGCGACGGGGCCTAATCCGGCCCCGATGCGCTCAAGGATGCCAGAGAGGCGGTTGAGACGGCACTCGATGGCAAGCAGGGCATCGATCTCGGCCTGATCGAGAAGACTGCGATCAAAATTGAGATAGAAAAGCTTTGAGCGGTCGATGCGCGCAAGGCTCATTTCAGTTTTTGCCGCGATGGTGCGCAGACGTGGCAGATTGACCTCGCTCATCAAGGCCGCGGCATAACGCTCGATACCACTCGGATTCTCGGTATGGTCAACGCGGTAGAGCAGCGTCTCGATAGCATCGGGGAGCGGTGCCGTGTTAAAGCCCAAAAACACCTCGACCGGCTCGGGTAACTTTACGAGCTTGATCTTGTCGACAACGTTTTGCATGTCATCATCGAGACCGTCGACGCCCGCCGTGTTCGCAATAGCGCTTTCGGAGTTGGCAAATATCACGTAGCGCAAGAACATCGAGGCCATGAACTCGCCGTAAGGAAGAGCGCGGGTCGAATTCCACGTCTCGCGGTCGGACTGCTCGCGCATGGGGCCTTCGGGAGATCCGGCAGTTCGCGCGCACGCGCGCATGGCGCCGTTGGCCGCCCTCACCATAATCTCGCCAATACTGGAATCGGACTCGTCAAGGACCAGTTCCATGTCGGGATCGTTGGGCAGCGGAGCCTCGCTAACGGGGCGGTCCACCTTGTACACCTCACCCGAAACGCTTACGTAGCCCAAAAGCGACACATGACTTTTGCCAACGAATTCGACGACATAACAAGATTCATGTTGATCCTCGCCAAAGAGTTTCCAGACCACGCCATATGAGCGTCCCGCAGGCTGCTCGGGCATCGCCGGAAAGCGCTTCTTGGGATCGAGAAACCTGAGCTTGTATGTCGGACGCTCTGCCACGAAATATCACCCTGATCGGTCGCTTGAGAAGGAGTGGTCGCGAATAAGTCGCGACATCTACTCGGAATCTTACACGAGTCGACAGGAAATCGTCCCTTTGGACGAAAGCACTCAAGCTGGCGCAAAAGAAAAGCCCCCGTTGCCGGGAGCTTTAATCTCAAATGGTGCGGCGTATAGGATTCCGCGCATCCGCTGCGCGGATCCGCACCGGCTTCGCCCGCCCGCCGGCGTGCTCGCCCGCGGGCTAAAAACGCTCCGCGTTTTCTTTACGCCCGAGCCTCGACCGAGGTTCGAATCCATGCGGTGTTTACGTAAAAGAAAAGCCCCCGTTGCCGGGAGCTTTAATCTCAAATGGTGCGGCGTATAGGATTCGAACCTATGACGTTCTGATTCGTAGTCAGACCCTCTATCCAGCTGAGGTAACGCCGCGACTTGTTGATTATTATGCACATGGACTGAATAATCGTCAAGCGTTTTTCAAAAAAAGTTATTGAATTTGATTTTTACTCATTTTGACCCCTTGATGCGATCTTCGACGCATCGCGATATAAGAAAAGCTCCCGTTGCCGGGAGCTTTAAAGTCAATTGGTGCGGCGTATAGGATTCCGCGCATCCGCTGCGCGGATCCGCACCGGCTTCGCCCGCCCGCCGGCGTGCTCGCCCGCGGGCTAAAAACGCTCCGCGTTTTCTTTACGCCCGAGCCTCGACCGAGGTTCGAATCCATGCGGTGTTTACGTAAAAGAAAAGCCCCCGTTGCCGGGAGCTTTAATCTCAAATGGTGCGGCGTATAGGATTCGAACCTATGACGTTCTGATTCGTAGTCAGACCCTCTATCCAGCTGAGGTAACGCCGCGACTTGTTGATTATTATGCACATGGACTGAATAATCGTCAAGCGTTTTTCAAAAAAAGTTATTGAATTTGATTTTTACTCATTTTGACCCCTTGATGCGATCTTCGACGCATCGCGATATAAGAAAAGCTCCCGTTGCCGGGAGCTTTAAAGTCAATTGGTGCGGCGTATAGGATTCCGCGCATCCGCTGCGCGGATCCGCACCGGCTCCCCCCGCCTGCCGGCGGACTCGCCCGCTCGCTACGGACGCTCCGCGTCCGCTTCACGCTCGCGCCTCGACCGAGGTTCGAATCCATGCGGCGTCCGCCTAAAAGAAAAGCCCCCGTCACCGGAGGCTTTCAATTTCAATTGGTGCGGCGTATAGGATTCCGCGCATCCGCTGCGCGGATCCGCACCGGCTTCGCCCGCCTGCCGGCGGACTCGCCCGCTCGCTAAAAACGCTCCGCGTTTTCTTAACGCTCGCGCCTCGACCGAGGTTCGAATCTCCGCAATGCCCCCGTAAAGGAAAAGCCCCCGTTGCCGGGAGCTTTAAAGTCAATTGGTGCGGCGTATAGGATTCGAACCTATGACGTTCTGATTCGTAGTCAGACCCTCTATCCAGCTGAGGTAACGCCGCAACGCACGGATTATTATGCACGTGACCCCTCGATGGGTCAAGCGACAATTTGGAAAAATTTTACGAAATGATGATTAAGACGATCGCGCCTCGACCGAGGTTCGAATCCATGCGGCGTCCGCCTAAAAGAAAAGCCCCCGTCACCGGGGGCTTTCAATTTCAATTGGTGCGGCGTATAGGATTCCGCGCATCCGCTGCGCGGATCCGCACCGGCTTCGCCCGCCTGCCGGCGGACTCGCCCGCTCGCTACGGACGCTCCGCGTCCGCTTCACGCTCGCGCCTCGACCGAGGTTCGAATCCATGCGGCGTCCGCCTAAAAGAAAAGCCCCCGTCACCGGAGGCTTTCAATTTCAATTGGTGCGGCGTATAGGATTCGAACCTATGACGTTCTGATTCGTAGTCAGACCCTCTATCCAGCTGAGGTAACGCCGCAGCGCAAGACATATAAAACCACTTTAGCTTATTGGAGTCAAGCACAATCTCAAACTTTTTTGTGGAACGCAGTTTTGTCACGCTGCTCCGCATATACCACCGTTCCCCGTACGATCGATTGGCTTTTCGATCACGTCAAACTTAGCATCAAGTTCCCTCAGGAGCGATCTCACCCGCTGGGCACAATCATAATCGGCAAACGAGATGCTCAGCATGCGCGCAGCCTGGTTAGATGTCCGGACCCCATAGAAATGCTCCAGGGCCACAAGTCCCTCATGCGTCACAAAGGTCTCGACCACATGCGGCGACTCCTCAAAGCACCATTGGGTCAACGGACCCTCGCTCGTCTGTCGAACCACCAGGCCACCCATGCCAGACGGCTCACACGTTACAAGCAGGTACTCCCCGCCCTCGTCGCTCTCAAACAAAACCACCCGATCATCAAACAGCTCCATCGCGTCCCCTTTCTCTCGCTCTTATTTAGCAAAAGCATAGCAGGTAGATGGCTGTATACAGAACAGTTGTTCGTGTGTTTTCTATTGAGCTGTCCGCACGGCATGGTATGGACCTGCGCACGAAATAGGGCGCCCCCGAAGGAGCGCCCTTGCATATCCCCTATGCAGCCAAGTTACGCGACCGGCTCGATCTTCTCGAGACCGCCCATGTAAGGACGCAGAACCTCGGGGATCGTAATGGTGCCGTCGGCGTTCTGGTAGTTCTCCAGAATGGCGGCCATGGTGCGGCCGGCCGGCAGGCCGGAACCGTTGAGAGTGTGCAGGTAGCGCGAACCCTTGAAGTTCTCGGGGTCACGATACTTGATGTTGGCGCGGCGAGCCTGGAAGTCACCGCAGTTGGAGCAGGAGCTGATCTCCTTGTAGGCGTTGTAGCTCGGCAGCCAGACCTCGACGTCGTAGGTCTGACGGGCAGAGAAGCCCAAGTCGCCGGTGCACAGGCTAATCACGCGATACGGAAGGCCCAGCTGCTGCAGCAGGTACTCGGCCTCGGCGGTCATGCTCTCGAGCTCCTCGTCGGACTCCTCCGGCTTAGCGAACTTGACCATCTCGACCTTGTCGAACTCGTGCTGACGGATGATGCCGCGGGTGTCGCGACCGGCGGAACCGGCCTCCTCGCGAAAGCAGGGGGTGAAGGCGGTGTAGCGGCGCGGCAGGGTGTCGGCGTCGAGCACCTCGCCGGCGTGCAGGTTGGTGAGCACAACCTCGGCGGTAGGGATCAGGAAGTTGTCGCCCGAGACGTGATAAGCGTCGTCCTCGAACTTGGGCAGCTGCCCCGTACCGAACATGGTCTGACGCTTGACGACGATGGGCGGCCACCACTCCTTGAAGCCACGACTCGTGTGCGTGTCCAAGAAGAAGTTGATGAGGGCGCGCTCAAGACGGGCGCCGGCGCCACCGAGAACGGTAAAACGGCTGCCGGAGAGCTTGTTGCCGCGCTCGAAGTCGAGGATGTCCAGATCGGTGCCCAGATCCCAGTGCGGCTTAAAGTCGAAGTCGAACTCGCGCGGGGTGCCCCAACGACGGCGCTCAATGTTCTCGTCCTCGTCCTTGCCGTACGGCGTGGCCTCACAAGGGATGTTGGGCAGGTGAGCCATGAAGTCATACTGCTCCTGCTCGAGAGCGCCTCGGCGCTCGGCCAGACCGTCAATCTTCTCGTTGACGGCGCGCACGGCCTCCTTGGCGGCCTCTGCCTCGTCCTTCTTGCCCTCCTTCATCAGGGCGCCGATCTTCTTGGACTCGGCGTTGCGCGTAGCCTGGAGCTCCTCGACCTCGGTGATGACGGCACGGCGCTCGTCGTCGAGCTCAAAGAACTTCTCGCGATCCCAAGATGTCTGGCGGTTAGCCATGGCGACATCGATGGCATCGGGGTTCTCGCGAACAAACTTGATATCAAGCATTAGATCCTCCGGCGATATACATTCCATTTAGGTTGCAACCTTGTACATGTATGGGCAAGTATATACTTATGAGCGTTTACGACCCAACCCAACTACGCAAGAAGGCACCCAATGGACGCAGTTTTTTCCTTTTTGTTTGGCACCCGCACCGGTTTTGCCATCCTTT
This sequence comes from Collinsella sp. TF09-1AT, assembly GCF_003436895.1. Classification (NCBI taxonomy): domain Bacteria; kingdom Bacillati; phylum Actinomycetota; class Coriobacteriia; order Coriobacteriales; family Coriobacteriaceae; genus Collinsella; species Collinsella sp. TF09-1AT. The sequence goes on from NZ_QSRC01000002.1 coordinate 309,836, forward strand.
TCGCCGGCGGCATCCTGCTGTTTGCGATTCTTGCCTTTGTAATGGAGAAGCGCACTCACAAGCTCTACGTCGACCGCGGACCCAAATCCGAGGACGAAGAAGGCGGCTTTTTCGACTAACCTGCCATTTAGGGACAGGTTTATTTTGGTCGGTTTTATCTGGACAAACGCAAGCGCCCCGCAACTGGAATTGAGCCAGTTGCGGGGCGCTTTTTCCACACAAGACAAAACCGCAGGAAAAACCTGCCAAAATAAACCTGTCCCTAAATGGCAGGTTTACTGGAGGGTGGCGTCGATGGCCTTGACCAGGGCGCTGCGCATGCCGGCGTCCTCGAGCGCGACGACGCCCTTGATGGTGGCGCCGCCGGGCGAGCATACGGCATCCTTCATCGCCGCAGGATGCTGGCCGCCTACAAGCTGCAGTTTTGCCGTACCCAACACCATCTGGCTCACGATGCGGTAGGCATCGGCGCGCGGGATACCGTGCTTGACGGCCGCGTCGCCCAAGGCCTCAATCGCCATGGCGACAAATGCCGGTGCGCAACCGCCCACGGTACCGCCCACAAACAGCAGGCTCGTGTCGAGCTCGACGACGGCGCCAAGCTTACCGAGCAGGTCGAGCACAACAGCACGTTGCTCGTCGTTGAGCGTAGAGGACTTCTCGCAGGCGATAACGCCCTCGCCCACTGAAACCGGCGTGTTGGGCACCGTCGAGATGTGCGCGACACCCGGCAGGACCTGTTCCCACTTGGCGCTGTCCCAAGTCCAGGCGACCGAAAGGACAACCTTGTCGGCAAGAATGTCCTTGAGCGGAGCGAAGACCTTCTCGATCATGTACGGCTTGACCGCAGCAACCACGATATCAGATGCGGCGACAACCTCCGCCGCATCATGGCAGGCGACCATCCCACGCGCCTCGCAGCGCTCAACCAAGGCGTCGTAGCGGCCCGCGCAGGCGCATATGTCGCTCGCAGTCACACCGGCGGCAATCCAGCCATCGGCCATGGCGCTCGCCATATTGCCAAAACCGACAAATCCGATTTTCATATCACATAGTCCTCTCAGACACATTCCTCAAAACGAAAGGTATTGTCCCACGTCATTGTTTCGTATTGCCGACCTATTTGTGATACGGCTCGCCACGGCTGATCTTGCAGGCACGGTAAATCTGCTCTAGCAGCACTACACGCGCCAGGTTATGCGGCAAGGTAATGCGTCCAAAGCTGAGCATCTCGTCGGCTCGTGCGCGCACGTCATCGCTCACGCCGTCCGAACCGCCGATTACAAAGGCAATGTCGCTACTGCCTCGCAGCATAAGATCGTCGAGCCTCGCCGAGAGCTCCTCACTCGAACGCTCCTTGCCCTCGATAGCCAGCAGGATCACATGCGCTCGAGACGGCAAGGCAGCAAGAATCGCCGCCCCCTCCTTGTCACGCGCGGCATCCACGCCGCCCGCCTTGGCAGGGTCGATATCGGCCGCCTCGCGGATATCCACCTTGGCATAGGCGCCCAGGCGCTTGGTGTACTCGGCACACGCGTCCTTCCAAAAGCGCTCTTTGAGCTTGCCAACACAAACGACGGTGTATTTCACGCGTGCCTACTCCTTCGAACCGTTTTGAACTTTGCCGGCGGTCAGCATCTGCTCGAACATAGAGGCCGACTGCGAGAAGTCGCTCGGCAGCACGACCGTCGAGGTTTTACCCGTGCGAGCAAACTCCGTCATCATCTCGGACCACTGCGTAAACATGAACAGCTGGTTGGCCTCATCGTTGCCAACACCTGTCTCCTGGATAATCTCGAGCGAGTCCTTAATGCCCAGAGCGATCGCCTTGCGCTGGTTGGCGATGCCCTCGCCCGCCTTTTCCATGGCCTCGGCTTCGGCGGTCGCCTCGGTGACGCGCTTGATGCGGTCGGCCTCGGCGAGCTCCTGCGCCGCAGCGCGCTTGCGCTGGGCGGCGTTAATGTCGTTCATGGAGTTCTCGACCTCAGTCGGCAGTGCGATCTTGGTGATGAGCGTCGACACGAGGGTGAAGCCGTAGGCGGCCATCTGCTCGGAAACGGTAGCGTTAACATCCTTGGCGATGTCATCCTTCTTGGCAAAGACCTCATCGAGTGTGTAGACGGGAATCGAAGAGCGCAGGGCGTCGGTGATGAAGTCACGCATCTGGTCGACGGGCTCCTGCAGCATATAGTAGCTCTTGTAGATGCCCGAATCCGCCGGGCCAGCACCCATGTCATAGCTCACGTGATACTGAGCGGAGACCTCAAGGCCGATGGTCACGTTGTCCTGGGTCTTAACGTCGATGCCAAATCCGTTTTTCATGGTGCGTAGACTCACCGTGGCGGCCTTGCGGTCGATCACGGGTACCTTCATGTGAAAGCCCGCGTTGACGATGCGGTTGAACTTGCCCAGGCGCTCGATGATCACAGCATGCTGCTGTTCAACGACATAGCAGGCGCTGGGAAGCAGCAGCAACAGGATGATGGTGGGAATCAAAAGGCTGGTAAGGGCGGCGATGATACCGGAAAACAGCATGGTCTCTCCTCTGATAGGCACACGTTGTGACTAGGATACCCGCACGAAGTAGCTGTGTAACACCAACAAGAGGGCCCGTGGTCAAAAAAGACCAAATATGAGTACTGTTACCAGTTTAGTAACAGCGTATTTGGGTCAAAATCGCCTCTTTGAACCCGAAGTCTATCGAAATTACTTCATTTCGTCTCATGATTGAGTCAAATTAGCATACATCTGTTGCGTAAAATGAGCAAAAATGGCTTCGTGAAATGTCTCTATTTTCGTGCCAGTACTCATATTTGCCACTTTTTGACCGCAGGGGCATCTACCGCGCGAAATCGATAGGTCAAATCTGCAAAAAACGGCCCGTAACAAAAAAGCTCCCATTGCTGGGAGCTTTCTCAATCAATGGTGCGGGCGAAAGGACGTCCGCGTATCCGCTTCGCGGATCCGCACCGGCTTCGCCCGCCTGCCGGCGTACTCGCCAGCTCGCTAAAAACGTTCCGCGTTTTCGTTACGCTCGCTCCTTCGCAGGTTCAAGCCCCCGCGATGAGCACATAACAAAAAAGCTCCCATTGCTGGGAGCTTTCTCAATCAATGGTGCGGGCGAAAGGACTTGAACCTTCATGGGGTTGCCCCCATACGGACCTGAACCGTACGCGTCTGCCAATTCCGCCACGCCCGCGTGCAGAAATTAGAATAACGGAGCGCCACCGTGAACGCAAGAACTATTTTTGAAAAAGTTTGCAAGCATTTTCCCAAGCAGCTTGCACGATTGTTTCGGCGTCCTCACCAGTGCGATCGACACGGTCGTTAACCAGCGCGTTTGCCGTAATGGAGATCATTGCCGGCTCGCATTCCAGACCTCGAATGGGCTCCGGCGCCATATACGGGCAATCCGTCTCGAACAAAATGCGATCGAGCGGGGTCGCCGCAAATGCCTCGCGCACGTCGTCGTTGCGCTTAAAGGTGGCCGCACCACCATAGGCGATATAGCAGCCCAGCTCCACAAAGCGCTCCATCGTGGCGCGGTCCTCGCCAAAGCAGTGCAGCACACAACCGGCCTGGGGCACGCCCACCTCACGAAGCACGTTGTAGGCGTCCACGTGCGAGGTACGCTCCGGGTCCGTGTCCTCGTGACGCAGATGCAGCTCCACCGGCACGTTACGGCACACGGCAAGCTCGAGCTGGCGCGCCATACAGTCAATCTGCACGTTATGGGGCGCCGGCGCGATATCGTCGTCATAGTCCATGTGGTAGTCCAGGCCGATTTCGCCAATACCGGCGCATAAGGGGTCATCGAGTGCGGCAACGACCTGTGCGTGAACATCGTCGGTATAGTCCGGCGCGCCATACGGATGCACGCCGGCAAGATACTTGATCTGCGGGATATCCTGCATCGGCAGAATCTCGCGCGTCAGCCAGTCGCTATAGTCCGTCACGCTGCGCTTATCGGCAATAGGGTCGAAGACCGTCACCAACAGGTCGACGCCCGCCGCTTTGGCACGCATGAGCGTCTCGGGCACATCCTTGCCCCAGAACGAAAGCAGATGCGCGTGCGTGTCGGCAAGCGGCGCCAAGGGCTCCGGACAGGCGACCGTTTTCTTTTTCTTGGTAAACGTCACACGTTCGGCATTAGGCATCATGGATGAGCTCCTGGGCCAGACGGACAAAGTCGGCAACATCGAGTGTCTCGGCTCGCGTGGTCGGCGCGATACCGCAAACCTCAAAGACGGCATCGAGCACGTCCTTGGCAAAGCCGTTAGCACTCATGGAATTGCGGATAGTCTTGCGACGCTGAGCAAATGCGGCGTCAATCACACGGGCTACAAACTCACGATCGAGTCCTTCGGGCACCACGCCTTCAACGCGGTCGATGCGCACGACGGCTGAGTCCACATGCGGCGCCGGCATAAAGCAGCGCGGCGGCACCTCAAAGCGACCCGTCACCTGCGTATACAGGCCGAGCTTTGCCGTATAGCCGCCATAGGTCTTGTTGCCCGGCGTCGCGGCAATGCGATCGGCAACCTCCTTTTGCACCATGACGACGGCACGCTTGAGCGCGGGCATCGTCTGGAAAAATTGCAAAATGATCGTCGCCGCCACGTTATAGGGCAAGTTCGCGACAAATACCGTGGGCTCGCCGCCAGCAGCCTGCTCAATCTGCTCCGGGCCCACCTTGAGCGCATCGCCCATAATAAAGCGGAAGTTGGCATAGTCGGCAGCATGGGCATCGAGCACCGGCTCGAGCTCGGGATCGGCCTCGATCGACGTGACGCACGCAGCCTCCTGCAGCAGCGCAAGCGTGAGCGTGCCAACACCCGGACCCACCTCGAGTACGCGCTCGTCACCTGCAAGCTCGGCAAGCTCGCAGATACGCTCAATCACATGGTTGTCGATTAGAAAGTTCTGGCCCAGGCGATGCTTGGTCGCAAGGCCAAACTCCTCCAGCAGCTCCCTTGTTGCCGTGGGGTTTGCCAAAGGCGAAGTTGTCATAGTTGCCTCCTTAGCATGGTGGCGACGTCTTGAAACAAAAGGGCATGGACCGTTGCGGCCATGCCCTTACACCTAAACTGCGAATTGCCGATATGGCGCGCGGCGTCTTAACCCAGACGCGGGAACAGCGGCTCGCCCTTCTCGACGGGAGCGCCGCCGGCAAGCAGACCCCAAGCGCAAATACCCTTGAGATCGTCGCTTGCGGCCTCGTCCTCGCAGGACAGACGGCGCAGAGCCTCGGCAGAAGTCTGAGGCATGAGCGGCATCAGCAGGTGGGCGGCGATGCGGATGGCTTCGAGCAGGCTGTAGATCACAAACGCGAGCTCGTCAGCCTTGGCCTCGTCCTTGGCAAGCGCCCAAGGCTCGGAGTCCTCGATGTAATGGTTGGCGGCATGGACAAGCTCCATGACCTCGTCCTTGGCTCCACCGTAATCGAGCACGTCCATCTTGGCCATATAGCGCTCGACCAGGCCATCGGCAATCTTTGCCAGCGGACTGTCGAACGCATCGAACGATGCGGGCTTGGCGGGCGCGCAGCCGTCAAAGTACTTGCCGCTCATGTTGAGCGAACGCGAGATAAGGTTGCCCCAGCTGTTGGCCAGGTCGGCGTTGTAGACCTGCTCCATGCGATCGAAGCTGATGGCGCCGTCGGTGCCGGGCACCACGTCGGTCATGAAGTAATAGCGATAGCCCTCGACACCCAGCATGTCGATGACGTCCTGCGGAGCGATGGCGTTGCCGCGGCTCTTGGACATCTTCTCGGCCTTGCCGGTCTCGGCGTTGCGCACGGTCAGGAAGCCGTGGGCAAAGACATGCTCGGGCAGGGCCTCGCCGATGGCCATGAGCATGGCGGGCCAAATGACGCAGTGGAAGCGGATGATGTCCTTGCCCACGATGTGGAACTGCGCGGGCCAGCGATAGGCCAGCTCGGCACGGGCCTCGTCGGTGTCGACACCGTAGCCGACAGCCGTCATATAGTTGAGCAGGGCGTCGAACCACACGTAGGTCACGTGGCCCTCATCAAACGGAACCTGAATGCCCCAGTCAAAGCTCGTGCGGCTCACGGAAAGATCGTTGAGGCCGCCCTCGACAAAGCTGCGCACCTCGTTCATGCGGAACGCAGGCTCAACAAAGTCGGGGTGCTCGTCATAGAGCTTGAGCAGCTTGTCCTGGAAGGCGGAAAGCTTAAAGAAGTAAGACTCCTCCTGCACGCGCTCAAGCGGACGGTGGCAATCGGGGCACAGGTGCTGACCGACGCTGCCGTACTCCTCGTCACCCTTCTGGACCTGCGTATCGGTGAAGTAGGTCTCGTCGGGCACGCAATACCAACCATCATAGCTGCCCTTATACAGGTAGCCGGACTCCTTCATGCGCTCCCACAGGTACTGTACAGCATGATGCTGGCGCGGCTCGGTGGTGCGGATGAAGTCGTCGTTGGAGATCTCGAGCTTGCTCCACAACTCCTTGAAGTGCGGAGCCTGGCTGTCGGTCCACTCCTGCGGCGTCATGTTGTGCTTGGCTGCGGCCTCGGCGACCTTCTCGCCATGCTCGTCCATGCCGGTCAGGAACTTGACGTTGTAGCCGGCAGAGCGGCGATAACGAGCCTGGACGTCGGCGATGATGGTGGAATAAGCCGTGCCCAGGTGCGGATCGGCGTTGACGTAGTAGATGGGCGTCGTGATAAAGAACGAAGGCTTGCTTTGATCCATGGGGTTAGTCCTCCAGAAAAACGTTGCATACAGGGGATGATTCTAGCGCAAGGGCTGGATATCCTCCATCTATTGCATATCGAGCACCATGGCATAGACATCGCGCTTGCGGCGCGAATACTTCTGAGACAGGCGCTTGGCCACCGCAGAAGCGGGCTCCCCCTCCTCGAGCGCGGCGCGGATATCCTCGCGCAGGGCCTCGTCGGGATCTGCCGCCGCAGCGCCAGCCGGCACGATGCCGGCCTCCTCGTCCTCACTCGGCGGCGCGATGACCAGCGCAATCTCGCCCTTTACCTCGCCACGAGCACGCAGCTCCTCGGCAAGCTGGGCGGCGGGCCCACGCAAGACCTCCTCATGTAGCTTGGTGAGTTCGCGGCAGACGGCAACCTCACGCTGGGGAAAGACCTCGGCCACAGCCTCGAGCGTCGCCACGATGCGATGTGGAGACTCGTAGAAGATGAGCGCGCCGGGCACCACGGCAAGGCGCTGCAGACGGCGCACGCGGTCACCGTGCTTGCGGCCCAAAAAGCCCTCGAAGAAAAATTGCTCGCAGGGAATGCCGGACGAAACGAGCGCCGTGACGCAAGCAGAGGGCCCGGGGATAACTTCGACGGGTACATCGGCCTCACGCGCTGCCTCGACCAGCGCCTGGCCGGGATCGGACACGCTCGGCATGCCGGCGTCCGAGGCAAAGGCGAGGGTTTCCCCCGCCAGCAGACGGTCGACCAGGCCGGCGGCGCGGCTGGCGATCACATTCTCGTCGCAACGGACAAGCGGCTTGGAGATACCCAGGTGCATTAGCAGCTTTGACGTCACACGCGTGTCTTCGCAGCAGATGGCATCGGAGGCGGCAAACGCCTCGCCAACGCGCGGGGACAGGTCTCCCAAGTTGCCGATGGGTGTGCCGACCACATAGAGTTTGCCCGTATGGGCGCTGTTTTGCGTCATATCAACCTATTCAATCATGCCGCGCTCGAGCGTACCGAGCGCCGCGCGGGCATCCCATGCCGCAATACGCTTCTCGGTCTTCCACGTTTGGAAGAACCAACCGGCAGCCGGCGCAAACGATGCCAGCTGATTGGCGATGAACACGCGCTCGTAGGCATTGCGGCCCTCGGGCGTAACCGACGAGTTGGCAAAGATCGCCGCACCCGACCATTCGCCCACCAGCACGGGGAACCCCGTCGAAATCGCTTCTTTAAGCTCGCGCTTGTTACGCGAAATCGCCGTCGTCAGCCCGCGGGGGCTCGTGATGTCGAGTGCATACTCGTCACGGTAATGGTACAGGTGAAGGTCCATGTAGACGTTCTTGTACTTGGTGCCGCGCATAAAATGCTTCCACTCGCTGGGATACCCCGAAGACGAGAAGACGACGATTTTATCCTCGGGCATATACGAACGGACGAGCTCGTAAGCATCGCGATAGAAGTTGCGCAGGTAGTGAGCAGGAATGCCATCCGTCATGGTAAAGAGGCTCTTGCGGACGCTCATCTGCGGCGTGTCAAGCAGCTCAATGCCCAGCAGGCTCTCGGCCTCACCGTAGCGATCGGCCAAACGCTCGAGCACGTCGAGTGCGACATGGCGGCCGTTAGTGGACGAATGCCACTCGGCAACAGCCTCCGGCGTGGTGGGCGAATCGTTGGAATCGCCCTGACCACCGGGCACAGTTGCCAGGTCAAGCAGCACGCGAATGTTGTACTTGGCAGCCCACTCAATCGCGCGGTCGATGTAGTCGACAACCGAGATGTAGGAGGCATCGGACTCCTGTGAGCCAAAGGCATACCAAGGCACCGGCAGGCGCACGGCGTTGAGGCCGATCTGCGCCATACGGCGAAAATCATCCTCGCTCACAAACGTCTCGTAATGACGACGCATGCGCTCGTTATAGGCGGCGGTGCCCATGGCCTCCTGCAGCTCGGCCGCGTTGGATGCACCGGTCGCCGCGTACAGCGACGGGGTCACCCAAGGCTCGGGAATAAACCAGCCAGAGAGATTAACGCCGAGTATCCTCTCCATCACTGCCCCCTTCGGATCGTGCAGGTCGAGCCCGCATCGTATTGCATAGGAAAAGTATCGTTTTGAGTATACCCGCGCGTGCGGGCAGGCGACCGAATGGTCTGAAAAGTGACGCAAAAGCGGGAGGAATGTCTGGGATGCGCTTTCCGCAGGGGACTACATAAAAGAAAAGGACCCCTTTGCAGAGGTCCTAGTCAATTCAAGGTGGCGGGGAAGGGAATCGCGTCCGCGCGCTGCGCGGACGGACCGCTGCGGCGCTTGCGCGCCTTGCGAGCTGCGCTGGCAAACGCTTACGCGTTTACTCAGCTCCGCGCCCTCACGGGGTTCGATTCCATGTGGGGTCTGCATAAAAGAAAAGGACCCCTTTGCAGAGGTCCTGGTCAATTCAAGGTGGCGGGGAAGGGAATCGAACCCCTGACACGAGGATTTTCAGTCCTCTGCTCTACCAACTGAGCTACCCAGCCATTTGAGGTGTGCCTTGTTTCAAGGCTTGATTAGTATAACCAAGGACGCGTTCCGGTCAACCGAGAATTTTAAAAAAGTTTTTGAGCACAGCCTCGGTTCTATAAATCGGCACGTCAGGGGCATCAGCCGGCAGCAAGAAGTTTTTCACTCAGAGCCGCACGGGCAAACTCACTTGGCGTCATCCCCTCGGCAGCCGCCCGTCGACGAATGGCCTCCTTCATTCCCAGAGGAATCTTGACCGACAGCGTTGCCGTCCCCTCACCTGAGAGTGGGGGCCGTCCATGCACAATCCCACCAACGGTGTGTTCGCCATCCGGAAACTCTCCGCGCTCGTACGACTTGCACCACGCGTCAATCATTTCATCCGTTACAACCTGACCATTAGCGGCCGTATACGTCTTGCCCATCATCGACCCCTTTGCCGAGTCTGTTCAATCTTCTGCCAAAATTTCTTCTGGACTGGAGACAAGGCATGAATGATAAGCCACCCACGGACAAGCTCGACCGCGACAAGCTCCACGCTTCGTCCGTCTGGGAGCCATCCAATCGCAAGCCATCTCGGCGGCTCGTCCTTCGACTCGCGACGAATGCACTCAGTAACCGCAAGCCAGGCGCTAAGCACCTGCTTTTCCGTCAGGTGCTTTTTAGCGTTGGGATGGATCTCAACATCCATGCATCTTCTCCTCCATCTTACCCAATTTCGTATGACGAAAGTCCGCTGTCGCCAATTCTTACGCCGGCACTTGTTGGAGGGCAGGGAGCGAGGCGAGGATTGAGGGACGTTCCAGTACGGCCCAGGCGCACGGGTGAGAGCACATGCGCCACGGACGGACGTTTTCATAGCGTGCGAGGATGTTGCCGTTGCGGTCGATAAAGGCGATATCGATGGGATAGGCCATAAAACACGTGTGGACCGAGGAACAGTGCGGAAACGCCATGACGAGCGGCAGGCCGTTGGCGGCAACCGGACGCCGTCCCAGCATGCCGAGCAGGCGCACGACGAACGACTCCGCCACCGCAAACTCGGCCGGCGTCCAACCCAGCCTGTTGAGTGCCCGCGCGTAAGCGATGTAGGACGAGACCGCGGTCACATAACCACCCCCGGACGCCATGGATCGACCGTCACCGCGCGCTCGTGCGACAACGTTGTCGGCGCCCCCAGCGGAACGCCAGCGATGCTGAGAGAAGTCGGCCACGGCTCATAGTGCATGGTGCAGGTGTAGGTCCTAAACGTACCGGATAGGGAGAGCAGGCCACCATCCGATGCCTCCGCGCCTTGCTCGCTCGACACTTCGATCTGCAAGTCATAGCCTTCCATGGCATTCAGAATTTGAGTCTGAACCGTCGCCGAGGCATCGGCAGAGCTTTCGCCGCCCTCCCCCTCCGACGCCACGGCGTGCGCCAACACGATGTCGGGCACCACGCGGTCGAAGCGCGCGACAGCGCTGGCAAAGATCATGACGTTGTACACGATGAGTGCCAGCACCAGCAAAACGGGCGTAACCACTGCCATCTCCACCGTCGCTTGGGCGCGCTCCTCGCGCAGACGCATGCGGATACTCATTACGACCCACCGCCCAGAGCGCCAACCAGCGTGGCGACATCGACGGTGAGTGGGATGGAGCCGCCGCCGGGCAGAGGAATCTCCGCAAGCGTGAACACCGTGCCGCCAATGGTGCGTTCGACTTGATATTCCAACGCCTCGCAAAGCGCCTTGGGATCGGTCACGCCCAACGGAATACCTCGCAGCTTGTCTTGCGCTTGAGAGAAACCAGCAATGTCAGACCCCGGACTCTTAATGACGTTGGCGGAATCGGTCAGCACCGGCTTTCGCAGGCGCAAGTCGCACGGTTCCAAACCCAGCGCCGCCACGGACGCCGAAACGGTATCGCCGAGCCACGATGCGATGGAGCCCAACGCGCCGCCGCCCCCTCCTAGGTCTTTAATCATCTCGTCCATAAGTTCGTCGGCCGAACCTTGGATATCACCGTATCCTACGAGCAGCCGTCCCCAAACATCCATGACGCCGTCGAGCACGCCGGCAACGCCGCCCGAGCGTTCCTTCAATGTCGAGAAAAATCGCGAAAGCACGTTGTTTTGCGCCGTCGCCTCATCGGGCGCCAGCACCGCGGCAGAGATGGCACCGCGACTGCCAAGCTCAACCGCCGTGTTAAACGAGGAGTTAAGTTGATCGGGGCTGGTCATATCGCCCGAAACCGCAAGGGCGACCACGCCGTTGCGACCGGGCGGCGCGATACGCGGACGCTCACCCGAAAGCGCTTGAATGGCCTGATCGAATGCGCTTCCCGCGCGATCTGCCTCGCCTTCGGTCTGTCGCTCGAGCTCAAGCTCTTTGTTGCGGCATTCGGCGTAGTCTTCCATGGCGTCTTTGAACTTGTCAAAGTGATACTCGAAGCCGTTTTCGATCGATGTAGAAGGAGCGGCGACGGCACCCAGTGTCTTGACTCCAAAATGGCAGCGGTCGCATGCTTCTCTCCCGTCAAAGTCAGCAACCGATGACAGTCCTCCCGGCGCTCCCTTTTTATAGTTTGGGCAGCCAGTTCCATAATGGATGTACGTCTTGCCGTCATTGCTGCTCGTCGGCCACGCGGCATCGGTATAAAGATCGCTCGCCCTGACCTCGTCCGCATTGCGCGGCAGCAGCGGCAGGTCCGCGACGACGCTCGTGCCGTCGTCCACGATGGAGGCACGCCCGAGCTCTTCACCGGCATACCGATAGAACGCCTTTCGAGCGGCAGACTCCGCCTGCATCTCGACACCGCTTCCAAGCGGCTTTTCGTTAGCCAAGCGCTGACGGTAATATGTTCTCGCTCGGTCAAGCGCCACCTGGGGCTCCCACGTGACGCTCGATGCGTAATGTGGGTTGAGCTCGCCCGGCAGCGACGCCAGCTTCTTCGCGCGCTCCCACATGCACGAACGGCTACCAATCGTGCCCTTGTCCGACCCGCCGCAGTCCGCAAGCCAGGCGCGCTCTTTTGCTTTCGCCGTATCCTCAGAAGCCTCCTTCAACTTTTTGGCTGCGAGCTCTAAATCATCTGACGTGTCTTTAATAGCATCGGGCGAGATCTCGGACCCCTCGAGCGCAACGAAATCGGACTCGGACGTCCTGGGCACGGCAAGCGCCGTACCGGTATAGCTCACGCTATCGGTATCCTGCGCCGACACCGCCTGTGTAGCTCGCGCGGCAACCAGATACGGCAGAGCCGTCTCGATTTTCTGTAAGCCTTCCGATGCGCTTTTGGCAAACTTGTTGCGCGTTTTAATGATCCCAATCCCGGTGTCGACCATATTGCCGGCAACCGGCTCGGCACCCGGGATGAGGATGGCGACCAGGCCCGTCCCGATCGTGGCAAACCCCGCCAGCCCCAGACTCAAGATGCTCGCATCAACCACCGTGGCAGCCGTGTGATAGGACGACACTACGTTGGCACCCGCCAGCGCGCCGCTATCGGCCGCCACCTGGGTATCCCCGGCACGCGACATGCTCCATATCGCCGCGGTTGACGAAAACAACAACGTAAGCACCACTAGGATGACCACGGCAGAGGAAAGCGTGGTGTAGGCACCGTCTTCGATAAACAGGTCGATACCGGCTCGACCCATAAAGCCTCCTCGTTTGCGATGGCAGCTCGGACGGCGCGTCAAAACGCGCCTAGACCAGAAACGCTTAATCCCATGCAGCAATCCACGAATCATAATCTCCCTCCAGCCATTCGGGACGCGATTGATACGAGACATTGACCTTGAGCTCAACGTAGTCGCCCTCGGCGGTACCACCCATAGCCTGCGCAAACGCACCGATCACAGGCAACGGCTTGACCTCGCCGGAAACGGACACGGACGAGACGCCACCCGCACCGGCCCGGCCAAGCTCGATATCCCACGACAACGGCCCGCCGGCATGAAAGATCGAAACGTTGGGCACTGCGGCAAGCCGGCGGCGGGTGAACTCCTTAAGATCATCGTCCTCCGCCGTCGTCGTGGTCATGAGCCGCGCGGTCTCGGCGGCGGCAGACTCCATGACCGCGCGCGTATAGAGCAGGCACACCGGTTGCAGTGCGAGAAGGATGAGCGTCAGAAACGTCGGCAGCAAAAAAGCGGCCTCGACCGTAGACTGCGCCCGGTCCTCACGCGCGATATCAATACAACGCGATGTCCTTAGCGCCCGCAGCGGCGTCGATAACCGACGTCGAGGCAACGCCATGGGATGCCGCCCGCTCGACCAGCGCCGCCAAGCGCCCATCGGTGCCAGCACGCCAAAGTCCCGCGATCGCCAGCACGATGGAAAGCAGCGCCACCGTGACGATGGCGTATTCGACCGTCGCCTGGGCAGATTCCTCGCGCAGGACGTCATGCATTTCACGACCCCTCCTTTGAGTTCGATGCCTGCGGGCTCAGGCGGATCACGCGCAGGCGGCACGAAGCATCGCCGACATCCGCAGCAACCGTCACCATATCGACCCAGCCGCGTCCATCGCGCACGATGGCGCCCCATACGTTGCCCTTAATATCGAGATAGCCGCTCAGGGCGAGCTGGGCCGTTGGCACCTCGCGGTAGGCGCGTAACATATCCGCCGCTGCCTCGGTCATCGGTCGGTCCTCGGACCATGCAAGCCGGACCGCAATCGCGTTGCCCTCAGGCGAATCCGTCGCAGTGGCAGACCGCTTGTCGAGCGTCCGCAGAAAGGTTTGCGCCGTGACAGCGACATCCGAATCGTCCGCATCTCGCGTCTCATCTTTTTGAGACGCCACCGCCGAATCTGAGCCCGAGTCGAAGGCGGCCCCAGGACGCTGCTGCCGCGCGGAGTTAAGCCCCCAAAGCACCGCCGCTATCGCCACGATCAGGCAAGCAAACACCAGCAGCACCCCGATGGGGCGCTCGCCCTCTACAGGCTGTTGATGCCCTCGCTGATCGCATCCCATAGCTCTTTAACCTTGCCTTTAAATGCAACGATGGCAATAATCGCGATCACCACAAGCACGCCCACCAAAATGGCGTACTCGGTGGTACCCTGCGCGCTCTCCTCCTGCAACAGTTCCTTGGCATGCTGGCGAGCGCGGATCGCCCGGCAAAAAGCCCAGTTCCAAGCCTTGTCAGCAACTTCGACCATCGTGTTCATGTATTCCTCCCTACATCATCCCGCCTGCTCCCAGCAGCGGGCCCAATATGGACAGAAGCAACGCCGGCAAGATGAGCGTGCCGGTGGGAATCAGCAGCTTGACGGGCGCACGCTCGATCTCGCGCTCAACCGCGGCGCGATGAGCTGCACGGATCTCGCGACTTTGAGCGGCCAGCGTCTCGGCAAGTGGGGCACCCAGGGCGAGCGCCTGCCCCACCGTGATGGCAAAGGTCTCGAGCGCTCGCACGTCCAGGTCGCGCGCGGCGGCCAACAACTCGTCCTCACGCGTGCCCACGCCCACCTGCCACGCCATGCGGGCCCGCTCAAGGCGAAGAGCCAGCACTGACCGGCGGTTGGCGCAGAAAATCTCAAGCGCCGCATCAAACGAAAGACCGGCCGAAAGACCCAAGCGAACAACATCGATCATCTCGGACACTTCGCCGAGCGACACTCGCGCCGGGCCGCCCGCCCCAACCGCGCCCTTCACTCGCGCGGTCAGGGCATCGGCCACCGAGCGACCCGCAGCAGCGACCAGCACTGCCTCGCGCTTGCAGGTACCTGCGATCTTGCGTGCATCCGCCCGATCCAAACCCGTCGCGACAAATACACTCAGAGCGCACAGGCAAGCCGCAACTGCAACCAGGGCGCTCATAGCTCCACCCTCATAATGCGCCGGATAACCACCAGGGCAACGGCGTTGAGGGCAAGACCCAGCACCACAGCGCCCGCACCGGCAGGCGTCACAAGACCGCGACGAAAATCTGCCGAAAGCAGCGCCAACACCGCGCACATGCCCGCCGGCATCGCCGCGACCATATGCGCCGACATGCGGGCCTGCGACGTCTTGACATCCAGGCGGCGCTTGAGCTCAATGCGCTCCCCCACCATGCTCGACGCCTCGGCCAGCAGGTCGGCAAGCGGGGCACCGGTTCGCTGCGACACCTTGAGCGCCAACGCGACAAGCGAAAGCCCGGGGGCGTCGATACGGACAAGCAGGTCGTCGAGCGCATCGGTCGCCGAGATGCCGCAATCGATCGCCGCCGCCACCCGCAAAAACTCGGTATGCACCGGCTCTTGCGCATGAGCGCCCACAAAGCGCATGCCCTGGGCCAGCGAATGTCC
Source organism: Collinsella sp. TF09-1AT (assembly GCF_003436895.1). NCBI lineage: Bacteria > Bacillati > Actinomycetota > Coriobacteriia > Coriobacteriales > Coriobacteriaceae > Collinsella > Collinsella sp. TF09-1AT. Next base: position 325,299 of record NZ_QSRC01000002.1, read on the forward strand.
CGAGGCAAGCGACATGGAAAGTGCGGTAAACGCCTCGGGCATGGCCTCCTCCACATCGTGTTGCTCGCGCCGGCTCTCAAAGCCATCCCGGGCGACGCCAACGGCAAACGGGGCAACAAGTCCCAAGGCAAATCCGAGGGGCGATAACGACACCATCGTTAGCAAAACACAACAGACACCGCTCGATAGCAGCAGAAATGCTAGGCGAGTCGCGTTATCCTCAATAGCAAGCCCAAAGCGATCTGTGGGGACCAACGATGCCCACGAACGGGCGATCTTTTTCAGCAGATCGTTTTCCACCAGCTCACGCGGCAGCTTCTCTGCCACCGTCTCGAGCGCCTGACGTGCCAGCTCCGCCGGCGGTACCCGCGGCACACGAGGCTCCGCCCCACACACCGTCGCGACAGAAAGCCCTGCCAAGCCCCCTACGACGAGGGGCATAGCGATCTCCATTCGTCCACCTCCTCTTGTGTAAGCGTCCCCGACCGCAGGCCTTCTGCGATAAACGGCGGCTCGCGGTCGAGCGTCCAGGTGCGCTCGGCGGCATCGAAAGTCACGTAGCGTTCGAGCTCAACACCGCCCGACACGCCGCGGCGAACCCCCGAATATGAGGCCACAAAGCGCCTGCCATCGGCGTGGCGCTCGGACATCACGATGCCGTCGAGCGCCATGGCAATCTGCTCCTCGATGAGCTCGCTCGGCAGATCGATGCCATAACGTGCAAGCAACGTCAGGCGCACCACGGTCTCCTGTTCTGAACCCGCATGAAGTGTGGTGAGCGACCCGTCGTGGCCCGTGTTCATGGCCTGCAACATGTCGCAGCACTCGGCACCGCGCACCTCGCCCACCACGATGCGGTCGGGGCGCATGCGCAGGGCATTAGTTACCAGGTCGCGGATCGTCACCGCGCCCTCACCCTCAATTGAAGCCTCGCGCGCCTCTAGGCGCACCACGTGCGGATGATGCGCAAACTTGAGCTCGGCAGAGTCCTCGATCGTCACGATGCGCTCGCCGGTGGAAATCTCGCATGACAACGCGTTGAGCAGGGTGGTCTTACCAGATCCCGTGCCTCCCGCAACCGCCAGGTCCTGTCGCAGCGACACCGCGCACGACAGCAGCTGCGCATACCAAAGCGGCAGCGATCCCAACCCCACGAGCTCATCCAGTGAGCAGATGCGGTCCGAGAACTTTCGGATGGTGAGAATCGGTCCGTCAATCGCCACAGGCGGAATCACCGCGTTGACGCGATAGCCCGTTTTGAGGCGGGCGTTGACAATGGGGCTGCGCTCGTCGATACGGCGGCCAAGTGGCGAGATGATGCGGTCGATGAGCACACGGATCTGTTCGTCGTCCTCAAACGCGTGCTCGATGGGATACAAAACGCCGCCGCGTTCAAAGAAAGCCGAGCGGCAGCCGTTGATCATGATCTCGGTAACGGTGTCGTCCTCGATGAGCGGCTGCAACGGCCCCAAGCCCACCACATCATCCAAAATCTCGTCGATGATGGTCTCGCGCTCGGGCGTCGCGAGATCGGTCGGCTCCTCAACATTGAGCGCCGCCTCCACCGCGGGACGCAATTCCGAGCGGGCAAGCGCCGGGTCGATATAGGCGCTGATACGCGCCACTTCGTCGTAACCCATGCGGTCCATTACGGCGCGCTTGGTGCGTCGTTTCACCGCGCGGCGACGCCCTGTATCTACAGGCGCTGCCGTCGCTGCAGCGCCGGCAGCCTTAATCCTCGTTTGCAGGCTCATCGCTGATCACCCTCGCGCGACCAGGGAAGGCGAATACGCGGGCGTTCGGTGCGTGTTGCACGGTCGGCGACCATATCGCTCCAAGGGCCGACGGCGCACCCCAGTTCCACGAGCATCTCGCGCGTGGCCTCGCGCACGCTGGTCGCAAAAGCGCTGGTCTGCCCCACTGCCTCGTCAGCGCGCCCAAACGCCATGAGCGCGGCGAGATCCTGTCCGCCATCGGCGATACGAATCTTGGAGCTCAACGCACAGGCAATCTCAAAGCGCATGGCGACGTCCTCGTCTGCCCCGCGCGCACCGAACCGGTTGAACACAGCGCTCATGCGCGTGCGCGGCACACCTACTCGACTTGCCAGTTCAATGACGCGCGACGCCGATGTCGCGGACGACACCGCCGCATCGCCAACGACCAGACAACGGTCGCTCGCCGCCACCGCAGCCGCCACGGCGTCGCCCCAAAAGACCGAGGTATCGATAAAGACCACGTCGGATTCGCGACGCAGAACATCAAGCAGTAGCTCCACCGGACGTGCCATGAGCTCGGCTTGCTCGGGCGCCGCGACGGGACCCCAGAGCGTAACGCCCGGCGCCACGCGCATCGATGCGGCTACGATATCCGGCTCGGTGAGCGCGCCCGCCGCCGACGGCTCGATAAGTGCCGCTATATCGCGCGGAGCATCGACGCCTAACAAGTCGTAAAGGTTTCCAAACATCAGGTCCAGGTCGAGCACGGCGGCACGCAAGCCCAACAGCGACGATGTGTGTGCCATGGTGGCAACAATCGTCGACTTGCCGCAACCGCCCGAACCCGAAATGGCGCAGATGACCGGAGCTCGATGCGGCGGAGCGGCGGCGTCTGCCGGCGGCATCTGAAGCGGCGGGGCGGGCGTCGGTGACAGCGTCCCCGTCTCCCCCGCCGCAACCACACGCTGCGTCCAAGCCGGCATGGCAGCTTGTTCGGTCTGCGAGGCAGGCTCGTTCTGTGCAATCTGCTCATGCTGCATCGGCGACAACTCGCCGCACCCGGCAAAGCCCTCAACTTCGTCCAGTTCATCCGCCAGATTCACGCCGTGCACGTATCCCATATCTACAGCCGGGGAGTCGCCAGCATGCTGTGCCGGCCCTCTAGCGTCATCGTATACAAGGGGGTTCCGGGGGCGCCGACCATGCTCGGCTTCCGCTTTTCCATAATCATCAACACGCGGGCCTCTTGTAGCGCGAGGCGCCCCGGGTTCCCTATCAACAAAAGCATCGGGCTCAATCGTCATGCGCCGATCGGAATCAACCACTCCCTCGCCCGCCTGCCCGTTGCCGCATATACTGTGCGCAGCGATGACCTCGGTCGCCCCCGCGCGAAACAGCCCCTCGATATCCGACGGATCGAGCGCTTCTATCAACACGACCACGCGACTCACGCGGCCTTCGGCCGTCAGGCGCGCAACAGTCTTGCGCACATCTTCGGTATCAAACAGAGACGCCGCGATGATGGCAGCCCCGCGGCGCGACGGAAACGCCCGCGCCATGGAAACCAGCCCGTCCAGGTCACCCACGCGAAGCACCTGTGCACCCGCATCACGGCCCTCGACTTCCCGCTGCAACAGCCCGTAATCGCCGCACGCGCAGCACGCAAGCCAGATCGCCTTCATCACTCGTCGCCTCCGCTCTTTCTGCCGCGCGCCGTGGCGGGAATCGTCAAGCTGACCGTTCCCTTGCCCGAGGCGCCCAGCAGTTCCTTGACGTCTTCGGGGTCAGCCGCCAGCGTCACCCATTCGATCTTGCCCTCGCGCGTGGCACCGGAATCCTCACTGGTATCGATCACGTACGCGCCGCACAGCCGATCGGTTACGCCGTCTTTTTGCACATACACATCCACGTAGCTGCCCACGCCCGTGGCGCCGCCGACCGAGTGCTCGGCATCGACCGCCACCGAAACGGCGACCTTGCCCTTAGGCACCTCGAGCTTGTGGCTCTCGGCCTTGGTGTAGACATTACAGATCACGGCGTTTTTGGGAATACGCGAAGTCGTCACGTCGCCGCGCACCTGGCGCAGCTCGGTCGCCGCGTCACGCGGCAGCAGGCTCGTCAGCCATTCCTGGGTTATGACATTGGTCTCATCGAGGGTCTCGCCCACATCGATATCGCGCGCCGCAACGCATACCTCGACGCGATCGCCCCCGTACTTGGCCAAGGTCTCAGCCTGGACCTGTTCGGCTTGCGAGCGGATCGACGAGCCGTAAACCATGCAGAGCAGAGCAGCGAGCACGCCTGCGACCAGACTGATGGCGATGCGCTTGCTCTTGTTCACGGCCGCTCCTCTCATGGCAGTGCCGGGCGAATGCCCGTACCACCATTGTCTGGGCGGTCAGAGTGCAAAGCGGCGCAATCGCGATCTTGGTTTTCGATGTCAAACCAATCGCTGACCAAAAACTGACCAGCCCGTCAAGCTCGTGGCAAGGTTTTGGTCAGCACGTCAGCAAACTGCATGTTTCGAGGCTTTTCCGCAGCAAAAAAGCCGTCTCCCGAACAGTTGGGAGACGGCTGCCATAGGAAAAATCAATTACAAATGGACATCGGGATCGAGCATTTGAGCGCTCACGCGCATGGATGACGCCAGGTTTTGGAACGTTTCCAGACGCAGGCCGTCGATCTGCCCGGCGTCCTCGGCCTCGCGAACGGCGCAACCCGGCTCATGGGTATGTGTGCAATCGCCAAACCGGCACGCGCGCGATGCCTCGACAATCTCGGGGAAGGCGCGCGCCAGACCCCGCTCGTGACCCACGAGCGGTAGGCTGCGCAGGCCCGGGGCATCGGCGATCACGCCGGCGTCGCCCGGCAGCGCCACCATCACGCGCGCGACGGTAGTGTGACGGCCCTGATCGTCGCGTTCGCGCACACCGCCGGTCGCCAACGTATCGTGGCCCAGCAGTGCATTGAGCAGCGTCGACTTGCCGGCACCCGACTCGCCCAGAATCATGGCGCAGCTCCCAGCAGGCACGCAGGAACGGACCTCGTCCAGGCCGCGGCCCTCGGCAGAGGACGTCACGATCACGCGCACGTCCGGACCCACCAGGCGGCGCGCGCGGTCCAGATCGCGCTCGAGCTCCTCGGCATCGCAGCGGTCAGCTTTGGTGAGCACCACCACCGGTTCGGCATCGCAGTCGAGCGCCAACACCAGCGAGCGCGCCACGCGGTCGAGCAGCACCTCGCCAGCACCGAGCGCCTGCACGATTAGCACGCTATCCACGTTGGAGCAGAGCACCTGGCGCTCTCCGCGGGCACGGCCGCGCCAACGTTCAAAGCTCGTACGGCGCGGCAGTACGCACTCGATCACGCCCATGTCGTGCCCGGGAGCACGGCGAACCGCCACGCGGTCGCCCACAGCGGGCAGCAAGACCTCGTCCTCGCCACGCGACTTGGCAAACCCTACGGCATGCTCGGCACGAAACGTGTCGTCGGCAGTTGCCACCAGCGGAAATCCGCGGTCCAGGCGCACCACGGCACCGAGCTGCATCTGCTCGGGTTCCTCAGCCTGTGCGCAAAAGTCGTCAAATGCAGCCTGCTGAGCCGCATCGACCGGCAGGTCATCGAACGCCGGAACATCCTGCAACGCGTCAAGCCCCGGCACGCTTGCCAGCAACTCCTCAGCAGATGCAGGGGCTTCGGTCGCGAGCTTCCGACGACGATCGCGCTTAGCCCGCGCCCCCGTCGTCTTTTTCTTCGCCTTAGCCTTAGCCTTGCCCACAAGCGCCTCCCAGCACAAAACCACACAACTGAGCAGGTATTTTAAAACAAAAAGAGCTGGCCGGGCAAAGCCCGACCAGCTCACAAACTTTCCCTCAGCTTATGGTCCTGAGAGGTTATCCGAAGGCCCGCCCGCCGGGAGGGGTTTCCCAAGGGCACATCCCGCAGCCGCAAAGCGGCGAGGACGTGCCCGTGGAAACCCCGCAGGCGGTCGGGCCGGTGGGAAGGATGGCCTTTCGACCTACTCCTTCTCCACGGCGCGCATGATCGCCTTGTAGATCTCCATCAGCGGGATGATCAGGAAGGCCAGGCCCAGCGCGGCGATAACGCCCTTAAGCTCAAGCGTCACGGGGCCAAAGAACATCTCGGCAAGCGTCGGCTGCACGGTTACGATCACCGTCAGCACCAGCGCCAGCGCGGCCGAAGCCCACAGCCACTTGTTCTGCTTCTTCATGCTAAACAGCGACGCACGACGGCTGCGCATATTAAAGCAGTGGAAGATCTCGACCATGTTGAGCGTGATGAATGCCATCATCACGCCTTCCTCGTCGGCATTACCGGCGATCATATCGGCGATGTGGATGTAGCCCATGTCAAAGTACACGCCCACAAAGAAGCTCGCCAGCACCAGCACGGTGATGATTAGGCCCTGGACCACGCAGTCCAGACCCATATGTCCGGCAAAGACACCGTCCTTGGCGTTGCGCGGCTTGCGCTTCATGATGTCGCCCTCGGCATCCTCCATGCCCAGCGCGAGCGCGGGGAAGCAGTCGGTGACCAGGTTCACCCACAGCAGCTGCACCGGCTGGAAGATGGTAAAGCCGATGAGCGTGGCAATGAACACCGAGAAGACCTCGGCAAGGTTGGCCGAAAGCAAGAACTGGATGACCTTGCGGATGTTGTCGTAGATGCGACGGCCCTCTTCGCAGGCGCCGATGATGGTGGCGAAGTTGTCGTCTGCAAGCACCATGTCGGCGACGTTCTTAGTGACGTCGGTACCAGTGATGCCCATACCCACGCCGATGTCGGCGCGCTTGATGGACGGGGCATCGTTGACGCCGTCGCCCGTCATGGCCACGATCTGGTCGCGCGACTTCCAAGCCTCTACGATACGGGTCTTGTGCTCGGGCTGGACGCGGGCGTACACGCCGTAGTCCTCGATATGCGCGTCGAGCTCCTCGTCGCTCATGCGATCGAGGTCGGCACCGGTGATGGCATGGCTGCGATCGGTGACGATTCCCAGCTGCTTGGCAATGGCCACGGCGGTATCGATATGGTCGCCCGTGATCATCACGGTGCGAATACCGGCATCGTGGGCCTCGCGGATGGCGTCGGCGACCTCGGGGCGAACGGGATCGATCATGCCGGACAGGCCGCAGAAGACCAGGTCGTGCTCGAGTGCAGCAGGGCTGCAGTCGGCGGGAACCTCGGTGTAGGTGCGGCTCGCCAGCGCCAGCACGCGCAGGGCCTCGTCGGCCATGGCTTTGTTGGCCGCCACGAGCTCGGCACGACGCTCCTCGGTCAGGGGGACGACCTTATCGCCCTCGTAGATGTGGGTGCACAGGCCGATCACCACGTCGGGCGCGCCTTTGGTGTACTGCTCATACTCGCCGTCCAGGGTCTCGACGACCACGGACATCATCTTACGACCCGAGTCGAACGGGGCCTCGCCCACACGCGGATGCTCGGCAGTCAGGCCGGTGAGGCCCGCCTTGCCGGCGTCGTTGACAAGCGCGCACTCGGTCGGCTCGCCCACGGCCTCGCCTAAATCCTCGTCCCACTGGGCATCGGAGCACAGCGCCATACCGGCCAGGAACTTCTCCTTAGGCGCAGCAAGCTCGTGCTTGACGACGGTCATCTTGTTTTGAGTAAGGGTACCGGTCTTGTCGGAGCAGATGGTCTGCGTGCAGCCGAGGGTCTCGACGGCAGAAAGCTTGCGGATAATCGCCTGGCGCTTGGCCATCTTGGTCACGCCAAGCGACAGCACGATGGTCACAACGGCGACCAGGCCCTCGGGGATGGCAGCGACGGCGAGCGAGACGGCGACCATAAAGGTGTCGAGCAAAGCGGTCGGGTCGGTAAGGACGTTGCCCACGCCGTGGCGGAGGATATCGACGCCAAAGATGACGACGCAGATGACGATAACCATGATGGTAAGGATGCGGCTGAGCTCGGCGAGCTTCACCTGCAGCGGCGTGAGCTCTTCCTTAGCCTCGGCCAGGGCGCCGGCAATCTTGCCCATCTCGGTGTTCATACCGGTGCCGACCACAACGGCGCGGCCACGGCCGTACACAACGGTGGAGCCCATGTAGCACATGTTCTTGCGGTCGCCGAGCGGCACGTCATCGGTGCCCGCAGCAAGCTCGATCACGTTGGCGTGCTTCTCGACCGGCACGGACTCGCCGGTGAGTGCGGCCTCTTCGATCTTCATCGTGGCGCTCTCGAGCACGCGGCAGTCGGCCGGGACGGAGTCGCCCGCCTCGAGCATGATCACGTCACCGGGCACGAGCTCGGCGCTCGGCAGGTGCACGAGCTTGCCGTCGCGCAGTACCTTGGACTGCGCCGCGCTCATCTCTTGCAGGGCTTCGAGGGCCTCCTCGCTCTTGGCCTCTTGGACTACGCCCAGCACCGAGTTGACGATAACGACGAACATGATGATGGCGACATCAGCAAAGTCGGGCTCGCCCTTGACCATGCCCGTGAGCGCGCTGATAACCGCGGCCGCGATCAACATGATGACCATGGGGTCGGCCATCTGCTCAAAGAAACGCTTCCAAAGCGGCGTTTTCTCGGCTTCCTCAAGCTTGTTAGGGCCTGTCTTGGCAAGACGCGACGACGCCTCGCCGTTGCTCAGGCCGAGGTTCTCATCGACACCTTGGTCGCTGAGCACCTCCGCCGCGGCGGACAGGTATTCCTTTTGCATATAGAGTCCCCTCCTGGGATTCGGGCCACTCAGCAGATTGATGCCCGATCATAATTCCCAGGAGAAGGGCAAGGGCTCATCAAGGCTGCCGTGCTGAGCGGCAGTTGATAGTGGAGCTATGGTACCCCAAAGCGACGCGTCTAGCCAAAACATTCCATCTGGAAACACGGCACAGGCGCAACGGTGCAGACAGTGTGATGCTCGAGATTGATAAAACGTTTTTTCTTCAGCGCATCGGCAAACTGAAATATCGCCCAGATAGCAGCGGTAAGACCGCTTGGTAAAAGTTTTTCTTTAGTCTTTTTTGACTAAAGAATGAACTTCTAAATCGGCATACGGTCGATTTTTTGGGGTATTCGGTCGTCATTTCGTTATAATCAACTCAGTTTTATTTCTTATGCTTTATCTATCAGCGCAAGACGATGTCAGATGGAGGTCTGAATGTACAAGCGCACTAAGATTGTATGCACCATGGGTCCCGCCTGCGATAGCGACGAGACCATCCGCGAGATGATCAAGGCGGGCATGAACGTCGCCCGTTTCAACTTCTCGCACGGCTCTTACGACGAGCACCACGGTCGCATCGAGCGCGTCCGTCGTATTTCCAAGGAGCTCGGTCTGCCCGTCGGCATCCTGCTCGACACCAAGGGCCCCGAGGTCCGCACCGGCCTTTTGGTCGACGGCAAGAAGGTTGCCGTCAAGACCGGCGACAAGATCGTCGTCACCGCTCAGCCCACGTCCGAGGATTTCCACGGCACCGCTGAGCACATCTCCCTCGACTACCTGGCTCTGCCCTCCGAGGTCGAGAAGGGCTCCCTCATCCTGATTGACGACGGCCTGGTTGCCCTCGAGGTCGAGTCCGTCGACGGTCAGGACATGACCTGCGTCGTCAAGAACGACGGCCTAATCGGCGAGCGCAAGGGCGTCAACATGCCCAACGTCAACATCTCGCTGCCCGCCATCACCGAGCGCGATCGTCAGGACATCCTCTTTGGCCTGACCGAGAACATCGACTACATCGCCGCTTCCTTCATCCGTGACGGCGAGTCCGTCCGTGGCATCCGCAAGCTTTGCCGCGAGAACGGTGGCGAGCACGTGACGATCTTCCCGAAGATCGAGTGCGCCCTTGGCGTCGAGAACTTCGACGAGATCCTCGAGGCTTCCGACGGCATCATGGTCGCCCGTGGCGACCTGGGCATCGAGATCAAGCCCGAGCTCGTTCCCCACATCCAGAAGGAGATCATCGCCAAGTGCAACGCGGCCTACAAGCCCGTCATCACCGCTACGCAGATGCTCGACTCCATGCAGCAGAACCCGCGCCCGACGCGCGCCGAGGTTGCCGACGTTGCTAACGCCATTTACGACGGCACCGACGCCGTCATGCTGTCCGGCGAGTCCGCTGCCGGTAAGTACCCGGTCGAGGCCGTTAAGATGCAGGCCAGCATCGCTCTCGAGACCGAGAAGTACCTCCCGGCCCACGCTCCGCTCGAGGTTCCGGCTGACGCTCACGGCACCCGCGTCGTCAACAACGTTGTGGGTATGTCCGCTGTGAACATGGCCACCACCGTTGGCGCCAAGTGCATCACCGTGCCGACGACCACCGGTCGTACCGCTCGCCTGATCTCACACTTCCGTCCCAACATGCCGATCTGCGCGTTCTCCCGCCACGAGTGGGCCGTCCAGCAGATGATCATGTACTGGGGCGTCATCCCGCACCAGGCAGAGATTACCCAGGGCACCGTCAACGGCACGATCGTCAAGGCGATCGAGACCGCCAAGGAGCTCGGCTACGTCGAGGCCGGCGATCTGACCGTCGCCACCGCCGGCGATCCCCGCATGAGCGTCCAGCTCGAGGACAAGGTTTCCTCGACCAACGTCGCTTACGTCGCTCAGGTGCGCTAAATCGCACTTGCAAGCAGATTTGCATTGCAAAGGGCCCGGAAGGCTTCGCCTTCCGGGCCCTTTTTCTGTGTGCCAATACCTGCACACGGCAAAACACGCACTCATTTCTTTACCAAAAGCGCGAAATCCACCCTTCAGGGCCCAAATAATAAAGTCCCAAGCGCTAAAAGTGTTCGCCCGGTGGCAAACCCACACCTTAACCGACGCTGCTAAATCGTTTTAGCAAGGTCAAAAATGACTATGTTTTCGGAAGTGCGGGGAAAAATTGCTCACCCCCAAGCACAAGCCCTTTTATTTCAACAAAACCCCTGATAAAGTTGGCTCAAATACTCCTTGTGCTTTGCCTGCTTCTCTTTTTCCCCGCACTTCCGAAACCGATAGCCTTTCTAGCCCAAACAACGCTCAAACGATCGGATTGCTATGTCATTTCTCGCTTGCGGACCCTCGGCTTTCCAGTACTATCGCATCCCGCCCCAGATACTGGGACTCTATCCGGCAATCCTGCCGCCCGACCATGACCATCGCTTGGTGCATTACTCAAAACAGCCAGTATTTGAGGATCTACTCGACAAGCCGGTCTGGAGATTCGTGGGCGAAAAGGGTCGCCGCGCGAACGGCAAGCTTTTTCGCAGCCGCCTGCTGACCCAGGAACCACCTCCCGGGTCGTTTAGGCAAACTGAACATGGATTTGATGTCACATCGCCCGAGTTCACACTGCTCAACCTTGCTACGCAGGTCTCACGCAACCAGCTGCTCATGGCGTGTTATGAGATGTGCAGCTCATTTGCAGTATTTACGCCCTGCGAGCGTGCGCAAAAGCAACTTGATGAGGCAATATCCCTTAAGCTCATTCCACCCGACTGTGGCTGGGAGCGCGTTGTTGACACCAAGGGCAATGGCACCAATTTGTGGAAACGCGCGCCGCTCCTCAGCGCGGCGGATATCGCCGCGTTCGCCAAGCAGGCCGCAGGCCTGCGCAGCGTCAAGCAACTCCGTTGGGCCGCCAAACGCATGACAGGACAGACTGCCTCACCCTTCGAGGTCCAAACATCCATGCTCATCTCACTCCCCCGCGACGAAGGCGGCCTGGGCATAGACATCACCAATAACGCGCGCATCCCGCTCAGCGAAGCCGCACGTTCGCTGTATGACAAAACCTGCTGTTACGCCGACATCCTCATCGAAAGTTTCACCGACAGCATGGGTGTCATTCTGGAATGCCAAGGCCGCTCCGCTCATGACAGCGAAGCCGCGAGCTTCTCCGATGCCGAGCGCGCCACCGCACTCACAAGCATGGGCTACGACGTCATCCAACTTACCTATGACCAGATCAAAGACAAAAGGAGCTTTGGCAACCTTGCCGAACTCATCCATAAAAAGGCCGGGCTTCCCTACACCCCAAAGACCAAACAGGAGTGCGACGCCGAAGACGCTCTGCGACAAGAGCTGCTTGTCGATTGGGATGAACTATTCGCTGCCAGGCAGGCCAGCTAGCAGCTAGCAATCAGGGGCAGTGCGGGTGTGCCGGGAGCGGCTACGCGCTCGGCAAAGCCTGCCTCGGTTAGCTCGATGACATCGGTAAACGTTGCATCGAAAAATTCCTCGGTTAGCAGGCGATACGGCGGATGATCGGGCTCACCGGGGTTTTCGCGTACAATCTCGTGCATGACGCCGATAGTCTTGAGCACATACTCCTTATGGATGGGATACTGCCCAAAACGCGTCGCCGCGGTATACAGGCGATTGGTCGCACGCGGAATCGAAACAATGCCCAGCGTCTTGCCAAACCAGTCAAAGTCGCCTTGCTTTTTAATGCGGAACTCCTCACACGGCTTGCCGCCGTGCGCCTCCAGATACTGGTTCACACGCGTGTTCCATACCGTGTCGGCCACCAGATGCGACCAGACGCCCAGCGTTAAATCGAGCAGCGACTGCGCCACGTCTTCGGACGCAAGCGAGAACTCACTAGCGCCGGGACCGGCAACCGGCTCGGCATACTTGTAGCGCTGGGGATAGTGCACGCGGTTCAGTCGCTCGCGTTCCTCGATAATCGAGGTCGCCGCGGCCGGCGCACCGGTGGGCGAACTTTTAAGCAACGGTGCCACATAAGTATCCCAGAACTCATGCTCACGAGGCTTAGGGATGGGCTCAGGCTTGGCAAAGTGCGTAATGCGGTACGGGATGGGATCGGCGATGCCAGGGACCATATAGCCCACGAAGATATCCGGAACCACGCAGCCAAACAAAAAGGCATTGCGGTCGCGCACACTATCGGCAAGCACACTGGTGCGATCCAGCAAACGCTCCGTCTGAGCGATATGAATGTTCCAGCTTGGCATAGCCACCCCCATAAAAAACCTGGATAACTATACCATCACGGCAAAGCCGCGCAGGCGGCTACGCACGCTTTACGCAGCAACTAGTCCGTAGCACCGCTTTCGGTTCCATACGACGGCGAAGACGCCTCGACCACATGGTGATATCGATCGATATAGATGGCGCGGGCACCCAGGCGTCGCACCAGATCCTGGTGATGCGTACTCATCAAAACCGTCTTACCCGCCGCGACGTAGGCCAGCAAGAAGTTGACCACGATGTCGCATGAATCTTCGTCGAGTCCATTGGTAGGTTCATCAAGGACCAAGATATCCGGGTTCATCGACACGACGGCCGCCAGCGCCACACGCTTCTTTTGCCCGCCCGAGAGCTGATAGGGAGAGGCGTCGGCAAGGTCGGCAACCTGGAACAGCCCCATGGCATCGCGCACGCGGCGCTCGAGCTCGTCTGCCGGCAGCCCCATCTGGGCGGGGCCAAACGCGACCTCCTCGCCAACCGTGGCGCAAAAGAGCTGCGCATCGGCATTCTGGAACACAAAGCCCACGCGCTGATGGAACCGCTGGGCCGTCGCGGAATCCTTGAGATATGCCGCATCGACCGCATGCCCGTCGAACAGGTACGCACCCGCGTCCGCGAGTTCAAGACCGTTAATAAGGCGCATGATCGTCGTCTTGCCGCAGCCATTCGGACCAAGCAGGGCAACGAGCTCGCCACGATCGACCTGCAGCGACACACCATCGACAACCGTATGCCCCGCATAGGAAAACACCACGTCGCGTAGCTCGATGAGCGGCGCGACCTCGGCGCCCGCACCGTTCGTGCCCGCCGCATTATTCATATCGATCGTCAAAACGCCGCCCTTCCCTACTCACATCGACAGTTCGACCGTCCGCGCTACAACACCGCGCACAACACGAGGAGCAACGCCACAACGGCCGCGTAAACGGCATCGCGCCAGCCAAACCCGGCGCGCGCGGGCGCCGGATACGCACCGGCAAAGCCGCGACAAAGCATAGCCTCGTCCATCGCGCGGCTGCATTCCATCGCCTTGATAAACGTCATGCCCATGATACCCGCCAGCGAGTCGGTGCGCGAAAAACCCGCAGGCGCGGATCCGACGCTGCGCAGCATGACCGATTCGCACAGATCGTGCGCCGTGCGTCCCAGCACCTCGATATGCTTGAGCGCCATATCAAACGTAAAGATAACTTCGTCGGGCAGATGCAGCATTTTGAGCGCCGCCGACATGCGGCTCCAGGTAAGCGTCCACGAAACGCCCAGTACCAGCGACACATTAATGAAGGTCTTGAGCGCGATCTTGAGCATGGCGCCCGTGGCAGAAGCGCCCAGCAGCAGAGCAGGCAGCGCCAGAACCACTGCGAGTCCCGCGGCGCCGAGCGCCGGCACAAAGGTCGCGCGCAGCCCGCGTACAGGGCGCACGGCAACGAGCACCAGCGCGATAGCCGCCATCAACATGAGATACAGCGGGCTTTGCGTCAGACACACGCACAGGACGCAAACGAACATCCCCACCAGGCGCACCGGAGCCGAAACGCAAGAAAGGGCGCGGTCGACCATCGACCCGCCCTCGTGCGCGCCTCCACCCAGGCGAACCCGCTCAAGCAGGCTCGCCAGGTGCAGGACATTCTTTTGCATCACACGATGCCGAGCCCCCACGGGCTCATATCGCTCCTCGGCCGCAAGCCAGCTAGGCAGCTCGGCTATTGCCATGAGCACCGCTTTCCTTGACCGTCAGCGAGACCAGGCGGAATGCGATGGTAAGCACCGCCACGCCAATCACGCCCGAAAGAATATACATCGCGGCCTGGCCGGCAAAGCCAAGGCCCTGCTCCTCGGAATAGACCTGCAGGTAGTCGCCCGTGGGCAGCGCATCGGCAAAGGTCGGAGCATCGAGGCCGACCGAAGCCTGCAGACTGTCGTCACCAGCCTCCTGAACGGCGGTCGCGGCGCCCTCAGCGTCCCACTCGCCCCAGGCGTCACCCGTGGCCAGCAAGCCCAGCGGCGTGGCCACGATAAGCACGGCGACCAGGATAAGCGTGGGGATTAGGGAAGTCTTCTTGGCGGTACCATCGGCAGCAAGCTGGCCATCGACGGCCTCGGGCCCGACGATAACGCTCGGCGCCGTCTTCTTAATGAAACCGTAGATGGCGGCCGTCGCCACGCCCTCGATCACGCCGGCAACCAGCATATGCGGAATCAACATGGCCGGAATAGCCACGGACAGTGGGAAGGGGCAGTACAGCGGCGCGCCCGAAACGTTGGCAAAGAGCATCGGCTGAATACCAAACTCGATTGCCGCGCACAGGGCCGCCAGGCACAGGCCGACCCAACCGCTCACGACGGCAGAAACCGAGGTGCCCCAGCTCTTGTCGTGCAGACGACTGTTGAGCGCGCGGAACACGATGACGGCGGCAAACGGCAGCACAAAGGCCATGTTAAAGCAGTTGGCGCCAAACGACAGAACGCCGCCGTCGCCAAACAGCAGCGCCTGCAGCGCCAGCGCAACCGAGACAGCGATAGCCGCGGCCTCGGGGCCCAGCAGCAGCGCGATGAGCGCACCGCCGACGGCGTGACCCGTGGTGCCGCCGGGCAGCGGCACGTTGAACATCATGAGCAAAAAGGAGAACGCGGCGCAGATGCCCAGAAAAGCCATGTGCTCGCGATCGAGCGTGGCGCGCACCTTCTTGATGCAGTGGACCCAAACGGGCACCATCGCCACCGCCATGACGACATCGGTCTGCGGGGACAGATAATTATCTGGAATGTGCATAGCGCCTCCCGGTTGTCGGCACGCGATCGCAGTGCCGTTTGAATCACCTTGCCAGTGTTACGTATTGCTAGGTTCGTAACACGCCGCCGGCTATCATAGCAAACGGCGCACTGCCAACAAAGCAGTGCGCCGTTTTGCAATACATTTGTCACAGACGCAAGCGATCCTATCCGCGAACCTCGCCGTTTACGCCCTTGCACACCTTGGTGACGATCTTCTGGTGCGCCTTCTCGACCTCTTCGCTGGTGAGCGTGTGGTCGTCGGAGCGATACGTAAGCGCAAAGGCCATGGACTTTTTGCCCTTGCCGATGCGAACCGGATCGCGGTAGACGTCGAACAGGCGCACGCCCTCGAGCAGCTTACCGCCGGCACTGGTAATGCGGCGCTCAAGATCCTCGCAGGTCACAGCGTTGTCGACCACAATTGCCAGGTCGTGCTCAACAGCCGGGTACTGCGAGAACTCGCGGTAGTTCTCCTGGTTGCGGGCACCCTTGATCAGCTTGTCCAGGTCGAGCTCAAAGGCAACGACGACCTCATCTATGCCGCAGGCCTCGCGCGCCTCGGGGTGGATCTCGCCGACCCAGCCCAGCACGGTACCGCCAGACAGAACCTCGGCGGCACGGCCCGGCTGCAAGAAGGCGTAGCCCTCGCCCACGGCGGGACGGAAGCGAACCTTCTCGATGCGCAGCTGGGCGAGCAGCTCCTCGACAATGCCCTTACCAAAGAAGAAGCGCAGCTTGCGGTACTTCATGTTCCAGGACTGCTCGCTCCACTGGCCCGAGAGCACACCCGCCACGGACTTGGTCTCCTTGGGCAGGCTGGCGTTCTCGCGACCGTGGAACAGGCTGCCGACCTCGTACAGGTGCACGTTGGGCGTGCCGTGGGCCTCGTTATAGGCCACGGATTGCAGCAGGCCCGGCAGCAGCGAACGACGCATCTCGGTCTGCTCGGCTACCAGCGGATTCATGAGCACCACGGGGCAACCGCGGCCCTCGGTGGACATACCGATCTTCTCCAGGTCGCCCGGGGCGGCAAAGCCAAAGGTCGTGGTCTCGTTGAGGCCGCAGGCGCGCAGGATCTCGCCGACCTTGCGGGTGAGCTTCTGCTCGCGCGTCAGACCGCCGATGTGGTTCTTGGCAGCCGGGATGGTCGCCGTCACACGGCCCATGCCCCACAGGCGCAGGACCTCCTCGATCAGGTCGATCTCGCGCGGCAGGTCGGGACGGAAGCTCGGCGGAGTGACCATGAAGTCCTCGCCGTCGCGCTCAACGGTGCAGCCCAAGCGGGTGAGCGAACGCTCGATAAAGTCGGGCTCGATGTCGGCGCCGCAGATGGCATGCACGCGGGCCAGGCGCAGCTTGATGCTGTCGATGGTCTTGGGCGCGGGGAAAACGTCAACGTAGCCGGGAGCGACCTCGCCGCCGGCGATCTGCTCGATGAGCGCGCAGGTAACGTTGGCGACATCCACGCAGCCGGTCTCGTCGACCTGGCGCTCAAAGCGGATGGAGGCGTCGGAGATCAGCGACAGGTCGCGGCTGGTGTGCGAGGTACGACCGGCGTTGAAGCAGGCACTCTCGACCATCACGTCGACGGTGTCGTCCTCGATCTCGGAATCCATGCCGCCCATAACGCCGGCCAGCGCCACGGGACGCTCGCCGTCGGTGATGAGGCCCATGCCGGCGTCGAGCGTGCGCTCCTCGCCGTCGAGGGTCGTGAACTTCTCGTCCTGCTGGGCGGCGCGAACCACCACGCGGCGATGGCCCTCGCGCTCGGCAAAGGTTGACAGGTCAAAGGCGTGCAGCGGCTGACCGGTGAGCATCATCACGTAGTTGGTGATATCGACGATGTTGTTGTGCGGACGCACGCCCAGGGCGTTGAGGCGCTTGACCATCCAGTCGGGCGACGGGCCGACCTTCACGTTGCGCACGATGCGGGCGACATAGCGGTCGCACAGGCCCTCGTCGGCAATCTCGACCGAAAGCTCGTCGTCGGTCGCGCGGCCGGTCTCGGCCTTGATGGCGGGCAGCTCAACGTGAAAATCGCGGTCGAAGATGGCGCCGGTCTCGCGGGCCATGCCGATCATGGACAGGCAGTCGGGGCGGTTGGGCGTGATCTCGCAGTCGAGCACGGTATCGCTCGAGCCCACATACTCGGCAAACGGCATGCCGCAGGGCGTATCCTCAGGCAGAATCATGATGCCGGAGTGGTCGCCGCCCAGACCGAGCTCGCGCGCAGAGCAGTTCATGCCCATGGACACGACGCCGCGAAGCTTGCTCTTCTTGATCTTGACGTCGCCGGGCAGAACTGCGCCGATCATGGCCGTGACGATGTGGTCGCCGGCCTCGAAGTTCTGCGCGCCGCAGACAATCTGCAGCGGGGCGGGGTTGCCGTCGGCGTCGAGGTTCTTGTCACCCACGTCAACCGAGCACACATACATATGGTCGCTATCGGGGTGCGGGGTCTTGGTGAGCACCTTGGCGGTCACCACGTGGTCGAAGGACTCGCCCACGGTGTCAATCGCCTCAACCTCGGTGCCGGTGCGGATATACTCGTCCGAAAGGGTCTTAGGATCTTCCGGAATATCAATCATGGTCTTGAGCCAGTCGTAAGAAACGCGCATCTAACTGGTCTCCTTTCATAAATGCGGCTTTGAGCCAAAAACTGCAACGGAGACGGGTTTTCCAAGTGCCGCAGATTGCCTTGAAAGAGGAGGGCCGCGTACTTAGGTACGCAACCGACGATTGAAAGGCAAGGTGCGGTGCTTGGGAAAGCCGCCGGGCCTAGAACTGATTTAAGAAGCGCATATCGCCCGTCATGAGCGTTCGCAGGTCGGGCAGGTCGTAGCGCAGGGCCGCGACGCGCTCGGCGCCAATGCCAAAGGCAAAGCCGGTGTACTTCTCGGGGTCGATGCCGCAGTTGATGAGCACGTTGGGATCGACCATGCCGCAGCCCAGGATCTCGATCCAGCCGCTGTGCTTGCAGAAGTTGCAGCCCTTGCCGCCGCACACGTGGCAGCTCACGTCCACCTCGCAGGAAGGCTCGGTGAAGGGGAAGAAGTGCGGGCGGTAGCGCGTCTTGCGGTCCTCGCCAAACATGCACTTAACAAAGTAGTCGAGCGTGCCCTTGAGGTCGCCAAAGGTGATGTCCTCGTCGACGACCAGGCCCTCGATCTGGTTGAACTGCGGCAGGTGGCAGGCGTCGGCCGTATCGGGACGATAGACGGTGCCCGGACAGATCATGTAGATGGGCGGCTTCTGCGACTCCATGGTGTGGATCTGCACGCCCGAAGTCTGGGTGCGCAGCAGTACGTCGGACTCGCCATGGGCGTGAGCCTCGGGGTGCGCGACGCTGCCGGGGTTGTTGTCGACCACGTAGAAGGTATCGCGGGCCGAGCGGCTCGGGTGATCCATGGGCGCGTTGAGCGCGGTGAAGTTGTAGTAGGAGGTATCGACCATGGGGCCGGACTCGACGGTGTAGCCGATGCCGCAGAAGATGTCCTCGGCCTCCTCGATAATCTGCTTGATCAGGTGCTGGTGACCGATCTGCGGACGGATGCCCGGCAGCGTAATGTCGACGGCCTCGTGCTCGAGTGCGTGCTTGAGGGCGGCGGCCTTCATCTCGGTGGCGCGCTCGTCGAGCATGCCCTCGATCAGCTGGCGCATCTCGTTGGCGCGCTTGCCCATGACGGGACGATCCTCGGGGGCGAGCTTGCCCATCATACGCATCAGGCCGGTGATGCGGCCCTTGCGGCCGAGCAGCTCAACGCGCGCAGCCTCGAGCTTTGCGGCGTCGTCGGCGCCTGCGACGAGCTCCTTGGCCTCTTCCTCGAGTTTGACCAGATCATCAATCAGACTCATGTCTTCCCTTTCGTCTCTCGCGTATCCGCGCTCCGGGACGGCTGACGCCGCCCGATGCTGCGGATGCGCGGCCCGGTTCGGTAACAAAAAAACCGCCCTCGGGCATGTGCATTGCCCAAGGACGGTTAAATTCCGCGGTACCACCTTGTTTGACCCGGCGGATGTCTGGCCCGCCGCGCCCACTCTGCGCCTCTTGTCGCGAGGCTCACGGCTTCCCTACTGGGGCTTTGCTGCCACTGGCCGCGCGCCCGTTGAGGTCGCTGCTCGGGAGTGAACGCTTGGCCCTTGCCACCGCAGGAAGGCTTGCAGCCCATGACCTTCCCTCTCTTGCCGGCGACGCGGCGGGCAAAACCCTCTCCGTCAACGCAATGGGCTATAGGATAACACATTCTGCAAGCATATCGCCGCGTTCCGTTTTGTTCGCGCTGGGTACAAAGCAGGCCTTGATTATCAACTTTATCCGAACACCTCCCACATTCA
>NZ_QSRC01000020.1:0-1274 GCF_003436895.1 Collinsella sp. TF09-1AT
TGAAAACCTTAGAGGTCCTCGCGCCAGAAGGGCATGCTCATGCAGCGCGGGCCGCCACGGCCGCGGGAGAGCTCGGCGGAGGGCACGACGAGAAGGTCCAGGCCCTCCTTGTACAGCACGTCGTTGGTGACGGTGTTGCGGGCGTAGACGCAGATCTTGCCGGGCTCGACGCACAGGGTGTTGGAGCCGTCGTTCCACTGCTCGCGGGAGGCCGCGATCGGGTCGCCGCCGCCGCAGGGGATCAGCTTGACCTGGTCGACGCCGGTGGCGTCCTCCAGGACGTGCTCGAGGGTGTCCTCGATCAGGCGGATGTTGACCTCGCCCGGGTTCTTGCCGGCGGTCAGCTCGTAGACGCGCAGGGTGCCCATGATGGCGGGGTGGATCGTGAACTTATCGACGTCGATCTGGGTGAAGACCGTGTCGAGGTGCATGAAGGCGCGCGAGACCGGGATGTCGAAGGCCAGGATGCGCTCGACCTTGGAGTCGGAGTTCCAGAAGATGTTCTGGGCCATGACGTCGATGGCGGCTGCCTGGGTGCGCTGGGAGATGCCGACGGCGAGGGTCTTCTCGTTGATGTTCAGCACGTCGCCGCCCTCGGTGTGGAACTGGCAGTCGCGGCGGAAGTACAGGGAGACGTCCTTGTAGTCGGGGTGGTACTTGAAGACGTACTTGCCGTACAGGGTCTCGCGGTTGCGGGTGACCGAGTACATGCGGTTGAGGTTGACGCCCTCGCCGACGACCGCGAACGGGTCGCGGGTGAAGTAGAGGTTGGGCATCGGGTCGATGATCAGGTCGGACTCGGACTCGGAGTTGACCAGGGAGTCGAGGGTCGTGGACGCCGTGAGGGGCATGTCGATCTCGGCCTTGGTCATGCCGGCCATGGTCTTCTTGACGAACTCGAGGTTGTCCTCGATGGAGTCCAGCTTCTCGCGGACGATCTGCGGCATGCGCTGGCCGCGGATGCCTGCCTCGGCGATGTACTGGTCGGTGAACTCGGCGCGGGCGCCGGGGACCTGGTCGAACACCTCGGCGACGAGGTTCTCGAGGTAGAGCACCTCCACGCCCTGGTCCCTCAGGATCTGGGCGAAGGTGTCGTGCTCCTGCTGCGCGACCTCCAAGAACGGGACGTCGTCGAACAGGAGTCGCTCGAGCTCGTCGGGCGGCAGGTTGAGGAGCTCGTCGCCGGGACGGTGCAGGCAGACCTTCCTGAGCTTGCCGATCTCGGAAGGCACGTGCAGACCTTTCGTCATGGCCTCCTACCTTTCTTTCGGGCC
>NZ_QSRC01000021.1:0-1062 GCF_003436895.1 Collinsella sp. TF09-1AT
ATGAAGGAGACCGAGAAGATCGAGATCATGCACTTCGACCAGGAGGGCTACCTCGAGGACGGCAGGAACGTCTACGAGGCGGGCAAGAAGATGACCGCGCTGGCCGACCGCGTGCACGAGGAGGGCTACGACGCCGTCTTCCTGATGGGCGTCGGCGGCACCTGGGACGAGTTCATGCAGCTCGAGTACCTCATGAACAAGTTCGGCGACCGCGACCTCGAGGTCTACCTGATCCACGCCGCCGAGTGGAACGTCATGGGCCACAAGCGCATGACCGACAAGTCCGTCGTGCTGACCGCCTCCGAGTCCGGCACCACCCCCGAGGTGCTCGAGGCCATCGGCAAGATGAAGGAGATGGGCGTGCGCGTCTACGCCATGACCAACCCCGAGGGCAAGATCGGCCGGGCCGTGGGCGCCGAGAACTGCGTCATGATGGCCTCAGACCACGGCGCCGGCGGCTGCGAGAAGGGCTACTACCTCGCCGACTGCTTCGGCCTGCGCCTGCTCAACCGCCGCGGCTGCTTCCCCAAGTTCGACCTGTTCATCGAGCAGACGAAGGACGTCTGGAAGGACATGCTCGACATCCGCAAGCGCTTCGAGCCGCGCGCCGAGGAGCTCGCGAAGAAGTACGCGCTGGCCGACTACACCATGTTCATCGGCTCGGGCGCGCTGTGGGGCGAGACCATCCTGTACTCCATGTGCCTGCTCGAGGAGATGCAGTGGAAGCGCATCCGCCACATCACCTCGCACGACTTCTTCCACGGCACGCTCGAGCTGCTCGAGCCCGGCGTCCCGGTGTTCCTGTTCATGGGCGAGGACGAGTGCCGCGCCCTCGACGAGCGCGTCCGCGCCTTCCTCACCAGCGGCGTGACCGGCGACGAGGACTACGTCATCATCGACACCGCCGAGTACGCGATCCCGGGCCTGGACGACGACTTCCGCGTCATCGTGTCCCCCTGGATCCTGTCCGTGCTGACCACCGACCGCCTCTCGCGCAACTACGAGCTGGTCACCAAGCACAACCTCAAGTACCGCCGCTACTACCACCAGTTCGACTACTAA
>NZ_QSRC01000022.1:0-217 GCF_003436895.1 Collinsella sp. TF09-1AT
GCGTTCATCCTGAGCCAGGATCGAACTCTCCGTCCAAAAATATTTGGGCCTCGAGCCCGTCCGGTCCTCTCAGTCACTCGCTGATCGGTTCCGTTCGATTCATATGGTTCTGTTTGATAGGAAAAGGAATTTCTCGGGGCCGCCTCTCGGCGGCCTTGCGAAAAACAAATCCAAGTCAGACCATTTCAAATGGTTCGATGTCTGCCCGGATGCGACA
>NZ_QSRC01000022.1:227-910 GCF_003436895.1 Collinsella sp. TF09-1AT
AAGTTAGTGTCCATCCTCGCAGTATCCGGTTCTCAAGGTGCACGCCTGGCGGCTGATCCGGTTCGACCGGGCCGCGCGGCAAGGAGATATATTGCCAGACCGGAGGGGCCCCGCGGGCGGGAATCGTGCACTCCATATTTTGTTCACAAATGAATTAACTGGGCTCCGAGTTGCTCAGAGTCACACATATGGTCATAAACCTTGGACAGACCGTATGACCTCGGGAATCTTGCTGTCCACTGTAGACATAGCATCTTTATACCCTCGTCGATCTCCGCTAGTTAGCCCGTAATAAATTGAAGGACAACGTTAACAAACCTATAAAACGCCAGCGGGGCTCTATCACTAATTAGATAGAGCCCCGCTGGCGGAGTGTATTTGATTGAAACAATGCCTCTTAATTGATTTACTGGAATAAGGAGCAAAGGATCCGTCCGGATAAACATGGCGACAGAACCCTGGAACCGACTGAGCGCCACCAGAAAGCGACATAAGCAAAAAGATCAGGTCTACCTCACTGCGGACGAGAACGATGTCCTCGACTAAAGCCAATCCGAACACCCCTAAAACAGATAGGCAAATGTCGGTTTATATAACGCAAAAAAGGGGGAGGCCGCGAGGCCTCCCCCTTCTCCATTTCCTCTGACGGCTCGGTGCCGTCCACCGGTCAGCGGCGCCCTGGC